>JAGAUF010000105.1 GCA_017620885.1 Muribaculaceae bacterium | reverse complement strand
TGCTACTCATTTCGTTGGTGTTAATTTCGCCTTAATTTGTTCGTGCGCGTCCGTTGACGTCCGTCTACGTTCGCAAACCTCCACCACCTTGCTGACGCTTGGGGTGAAATGAGTCGCTGTCGTACAAAATCCGTACAAAATGGTGCATAAAAACGCCTAACACTGACAGTTATCAGCATTAGGCGTTCTTGTAAGAGTTAAGTTTTATCGGTCAGTATTAGTCAATTACTGCTAATATAAGGCATTGATAATCAACTAATTACTTTCCGATGCAGAAGGAGGAGAAGATGGAGGCGAGGATGTCGTCGGTGGTGATGGCGCCGGTGAGGGTGGCGAGATGATGTATGGCGTCGCGCAAATCAAGAGCTATCAGGTCTGTGGGAACGGGAGAATTTATCAAGTCTGTGGGGACGGAAAAAGCTATCGACTCGGGGGTAGTGGGAACGGATGTTGCCGAAGATTCGGTCAGGATGTGGTGGCTATCGGATGAGGTGTGGCTTGAATCGGCGGTAGCGGGAGTGGGGAGGGGGTATCCGAGGGAGGTGAGGACGAGGGAGAGTGAGGCGGAGGCGCTGCGGAGGACGTGGTGGTGGCGCTGATTGGTGATGATGAGGTCTGTGTCGGGGTTATGTGAGGAGCGTGCGAAGTCGGCGAGGAGGGTTTTCAGCTGTTCGATGTTATGGCCTGTGCGGGAGGATATATGGAGGGTCGCAATGACGTTTGAGCCGGAATCATCACCGGAGCCGGAATCATCATCGGAGTGGGAATTGAATCTGGATTTGGCAGAATCGGCATCGGGCAGGAGGTCGGATTTGGTGAGGAGCTCTATGACGGGTTTATCGGCCGGGATGTCGCAATGGTTGCTGGGATTTGATATGTCGGTGAGGTTTAGGATTATACGGGCTTTTTTTATGGCGGCGTGCGTGCGTTGTATGCCGAGACGTTCTATGGTGTCGGACGTTTCGCGCAGGCCGGCTGTGTCGATGAATCTGAAGAGTATGCCGTTTATCTCCGCGGTGTCTTCAATTGTGTCTCGTGTTGTGCCGGGTATGTCTGAAACGATTGCTTTGTCGTCGTTGAGCAATATATTGAGGAGTGACGATTTGCCGGCATTGGGCGCGCCTGTGATGGCTACGGGAATACCGTTTTTGAATGCTTGCCCGTCGGCGAAGGTGTCGGCGAGGCGGTCAACGGTGTCTTTGACTTCTCGGGTGATTTTTGCAAGCTCGGCACGATCAACAAATTCAACGTCTTCTTCAGAAAAATCTACTTCGAGTTCGATGAGCGAAGCAAGATGTATCAATTTGTCTCTCAATTCGTTGAATTTTTTGGAGAACTGTCCTTTTGCCTGCGAAATGGCAAGGCTGTGGGCTGCGCGCGAGTCAGCAGCGATGATGTCGGCAATGGCTTCGGCTTGTGTAAGGTCGAGTCGTCCGTTGAAGAAGGCCCGTTGGGAAAATTCTCCGGGATTGGCCGGGCGTATGCCGGTTTCTACGAGGAGTGATAGAAGACGGTTCTGAATCCATTTGGAGCCGTGAACAGCGATTTCGGCGGAGTCTTCGCCCGTGAATGATCGGGGGCCGCGGAATATGGTCATAACTGCCTGATCGAGAGTCTCGCCGCCGGGGATGACGACTTCTCCCAGATGGGCAGTGTGGCTCTCCATCTTGTCGATATTTTTCCCTTTCCAGATTTTGGCGAGAAGAGGGAAAATTCCTGTACCGGAAACGCGGATGACTGCTATTGCGCCCGTGCCGTGGGGCGTGGCTATGGCTGCTATCGGATCAGATTGAATCATAAAATTTTCCTATTCTGACTAACTAAGGCCGCCCACAGACGGCCGTGTTCCATTCTTTGAGGTTGAAATTGCTTTCGAGCCGGTTTTCAAGTGCGTCGGGGAGGGCGGAGAAGAAATCGTAGCCGGTCTCTTTCTCCACGTCGTCAATGCTCATCGCATAATTGTTCATATTGCCGGGCGAGGTGTAATTGGGGTAAATAAACCCTATTGCGCGTGGCTCTTTGAGGTAAGGCGCAAGAATGACCTTGAAGAAAGCGTCGGGGATGCGAATGTCGCTTCTGTTAAGATATTTCTTATTGGATCGCTCGAATATCGGGCCTGCCACTATTATGAGTGCCGAATCGCGTTTGGCCCAAGAGCGGCACTTCTGCTCCAGCGTGTTCCATGCGCCCGAGTTCAGACCGGGCCATTGGGGACACATATTTGCCATCGAGAAACAGTCGAGCATTGCCTTCGGAGTCCATTTCTGATCGGCGGCGGGGCAGAGGTGTCCGCGGTCATAACCGCTTCCGCTGTAATCTGTTTTATCCGGACAGCCGGAGAGGTCCGCATCTTGCCAAAACTTGTTTGAACGGCGTGCCGCGCCCTCCGTTTCAGATTCAAGCAGTTCCCATGCCGAATAATTCGGGTTGCGTGTCTCGGAGTTGAAAGACGTCGTGAATCCCTCGTATTCCTTTATCTGCGATTTGACATTCTTCGGCATTATGACCTTCATCAGTTCCGCGGCTTCGGGCCCATTGTTGCCCGGACTGGCCACAGATATATCATCAGCCTGCCCCGAGAACGAGCTGATCTCGAAGATAACCGCAGCTATGAGCAGAGCTGCCGCAAAGCCTAAAACAGAAAATTTCTTCATCTGAATTCTATCTTCAATCGGTTATTTTACTGTGACGGATTGCGAAGGCTCGCTTTCGCGGTTCATACGGTCGAGTGATGTGACCACATAATGTTCCCCTTTGCCGGGGCTGCCGATTTCCACTTTCGTGTATGGCGATACGCAAATGATGGTTTCCGGATTCTCAATATCGGTTTTCTCGTCGGGAAAATATTGATACACGACATATTTCACCACATCCGTAGACTTCTCACTGTTTCCGTGGCGCACCTCGTCCCATTCGATGAATGTCTTGTCCTTCTCTTTTACGAGGCGCACGCCGGAGGGCTTCTGCGGGCGGACGTGTTGGTCGCCATAAGCCGGCACGAGCGCCATCGTCGACTGGTGCTTGTTGGTCAGTTCCTTTGCAGCACCTTTGTAGTCGCCCGTAACCCAATAACCGTGCCACCATACGTTACCCTTGATATTGGGTAGCTTGCGCGACATCTCCACTTTCGTCTGAAGCTCATTGGGGCGGCCGGCCTTTGTGTCGGCCGAGTTCATCGTGCGTTGTACATCGTAGCCCACATAGATGTCTACACCGTTGGCGTTGTCATTCCACCATTGGAGCAGTTTCCTTGTCGGCGCGGCTTTTGTGTCGAGGCTCCAGTATAGCTGAGGCGAGAGATAATCCACCCAGCCCTTTTTGGCCCACAGAAGGACATCGGCGTATAAGTCGTCATAATTCTGCAGCCCTGACGACTCGGATCCGCGCGGATCGTTTTTCTGATTGCGCCATATTCCGAACGGGCTGACGCCGAAGCGCACCCACGGCTTGCGATCTTTAATGGTTTTATGTATCTGCTCGATAAGTAAATCCACATTGTGGCGGCGCCAATCGGCACGGTTCATCCCGTTGCCGAATTTCTTATAGGAAGCGTCGTCATTGTTGAATCGCGCGCCATTTGAGGCAGGGTAGGGGTAGAAATAATCGTCTATATGGATTGCATCAACGTCATAACGCTTCACGATGTCGTCGATTACCTCGCAGATAAAATCGCGGTTTTCCTGATATGCCGGGTCGAAAAATACCTTGTTGTCAAATTTGAAAAATCTTTCTGGATGTTTTTTCGAAAGATGGTCGGCCGGTAGAGTCTCATTACCCGGTGTGACTCGATATGGATTAAGCCAAGCGTGCAGCTCCATACCACGCTCGTGCGCCTGCTCTATGGCATATTGCAGAGGGTCGTACATCGGATCAGGGGCTTTGCCACGTTTCCCCGTCAGCCATTCCGACCACGGTTCCAGCTCTGATATATAAAGCGCGTCGGCGTGCGGGCGCACTTGGAATATCGCGGCATTGCATCCGGCGTCTTTCAGCTTGTCAAGCTGCTCCCGGATATATGCTTTCTGCTGCTCCACGGTCTTATTGCGCCATTGCGTCTGTCCGATCACGTGCAGCCATGCGCCACGGAACTCACGTTTTGGAGCCGGAACATCGGCCGATGCACCGCTTGTCGCAATTATCATCATCGCGACCCAGAGTATTATCTTTCTCAATTTTGTCATATCTTCCTGTTTTTGTCCCCGAGTAATATATACACAACTCTTTTGGACGCACCTTCTCCGCACATCCAAAATTCATACTCTTTAATAATAGACAGTCTTATCGGGCGAAAGTTTAATTGCTCTTAGACGCAGAATTGTAAAAACACAGCGCTATATCCTGCAAATGCGGCCCTGATGTAAAAGTAATAAAAGAAAAAGGGAAATTTCTAACCTCACTACCGGAGAAATTTAGTAATTTTGCAACCGGTTTGAAGGAACGGGGCAGACAATACAAACCTTATTATCTAAAAATGACGGCTATACTTATTGTAATTTTCGTTATCGGATATATCCTGATAGCGTCGGAACATGTTTTACACGTGAATAAGGCTACTTTCGCATTGATAATGTGCGGATTGCTTTGGAGCCTGTACGCGATGATGGGACACGATGCGGCGATTTCGTCGGATCTGGTGGAAGCATTGGGCGATACCTGCGAGATTGTCGTATTCCTTATAGGAGCGATGACAATCGTGGAACTCATAGACCGCTATGGGGGATTCCGTATTATTGTTGATCGTATTCACGCGGGGAACAAGCGTAAGCTGCTCTGGGTACTGGCGCTGTTCGCTTTCTTCCTTTCGAGTGTGCTCGATAATATGACGACGACAATTATTATGGTGATGATGCTGCGGCGTATGCTTCAGGATCAACGCGAGAGGTGGATTTTCGCGTGCGTCATCGTGATTGCCGCCAATTCGGGTGGTGCGTGGTCGCCCATCGGCGATATTACTACCATAATGTTGTGGATGAAGAATTATGTTTCGTCGGTAAGTCTGATTGTAAATCTGCTGATACCTTCGCTCATCTCGGTAGTGGTGCCGGTGCTGATTGCCTCACGTATGATTCCTGCCGCGGCCGTCGAACCGCTCAATGAAAACGACGCTTGTATCGGCTATGATCTCTCGAAAGATCACCGTCACCTCCCTTCCCTTATCCTTATTTGTGGCGTGGCCGGTTTGCTTTTCGTCCCTGTATTCAAATCTATAACTCATCTGCCCCCTTATATGGGCATCCTTCTTTCGTTGGGTTTCCTATGGCTTCTGACCGAACTGCTCGTGCGTCATTTTAAACTCGAAGGTAAAATAGAAGGGCGCGTATCGCAGGTTCTTCGCAATATCGATATGTCGACCATACTCTTCTTCCTCGGGATTCTGATGGCAGTCTCAGCACTGAGTCAAGCCGGTATTCTCGGAGCTTTGGCAGGCTGGCTGAATGATTCGTTCCATAATGTCTATATGATTGACGGCATCATCGGTGTTCTCTCGTCGATTGTTGATAATGTGCCCCTTGTGGCAGCTTGTATGGAAATGTATCCTGTGGCTACAGACGCTATGATAAGTGCTTCGGCCGATCCCTCTTATATGTCCTTATTCGTGGAGGACGGACTTTTCTGGCATCTGCTCACTTACTGTGCCGGTGTGGGAGGAAGCCTTCTTATCATTGGCTCGGCTGCCGGTGTCGTTGCCATGGGAATCGAGAAAATCTCTTTTACGTGGTATTTGAAAAACATTACATGGCTCGCTTTCATCGGTTACCTCTGCGGCCTCGGAGTCATCGCCCTTGAGACATTGATAATTACTATCTGACATGCTTCCGCTCAGCCCCAAGCACGCGTTGCAGATGCGCCGGGAGAGGCTCGACGTATGCTCTGATACCTTGTCGGTAGGGCTGAACTTTATGGACAGGCTTCTCGGAGGTGGTTTTCAGCGAGGGACTTTTCTTGAAATCACCGGCGACGAGGGCAGCGGCAAGACGACGCTGGCCTTGCAGATGACCGCAGGTGTGCAGGCGCAAGGGCGACATTGCCTTTGGGTAGATGCAGAACGGTCATTCGATTCCCAATACGCGAGGCAGTTAGGCGTCGATACCGACTCTCTTCTTATGGCCGGATATGAAGACGGGGATTTCATAATGCGCCTGCTCGCCGAGTTTGTCGCTTCCGACGAAGTCGAACTGATTGTGGTGGACACGCTGTCGGCTCTTCCTTCTTATTCCGACCTCAAAAGCATCTCCGACCCTATCGGGACACATACAGCACGAATACGAAAATGGGTACAGTGGTTGGCCAAGCAGAAACCTTACGGCCGTTGTTGTGTGGTGTTTCTCAGTCAGTTGCGCGACGTCCCTGTGCCGGAGGTGGGCAATATGAGCGTCAGCGCGTCGGGCAGGCTCGATGACTTTTGCGAAATGAGCATCGCGCTCGAAAAGAAGCAGCCGTTGTGTCAAGACGGAGTCAGAATAGGTACGGAGATAGATGTGCGCGTGATTCGGAATCTTATCGGAGGCCAACCTCTCCACAGCATCCGTCCGCTTGTAGTTGGCCGCGGTTTCATAGATGAAACGTCCGGGAACGGTACGCCGCAGTCGGATTCCTCTGACAGCATATATATCAATGCTCCTCATCGACCTTCATTATGATTTCGTGGTAAAAAAAAGAATAAATGTCCCAAAAGGGATATTTGTGGCAGTTTGTACTCTTTTATTTGGTGGATTTATGTCTGTTTAGTAATTTTGCGCTCAGAAACATAAATTAATAGTGTAAATATGAAGATTACAAAACTCCTTTGCGCTGCACTTATGGTCGGCGCGCTCGCATCCTGCAGCGATGACGAGCCTAAGCAGAGAGTGTTTGAAGAGAACACATTCACCGACAAGACCGGTCTCACAATGATGGTAAACGATGCTCAGATGTACGGTGGTATTGTGAAATATACTCCCGGCGCTGACAATACCGTAGCTACACTGACTGTAACAACCGAGTTCGATCTTGAGATGATTCCCGGTATTGAAGGTATGGGTATTGAGGGTCTTGACAGCTACAAGCTCGCCGGTCCCGGCGTTATCCCCGGTTCAAAAGAACTCGTACTCCCCGTTAGATTGACGGACGTTACCGAAGATCACGCTTCATTCTCCGGTTCATACGAAACGCAGTATTGCACATTCAACTACAACGGTGAGATAACCAAAGAGAACCTCATCCTTAACTTCACCGACGTGCTTCTGAAGAACCCGAGCATCGTCGGCGACTACAAGACGCTCCCCTTCGCCATCGACGAAGACACTAACAGTGAAAACTATGGCGGTGTGCTCGCTAACCCGATTTATATCAACTGGGAAAGCGGTGCAGGCATCAACCTCTTAGGTTCTCCCGTACCTCCCAAAGTGCTTCTCTCGCTCGTAATGGTTATGCCGCTGCTCAATGACAATCAGCTCACCGTTCCGCAGGCTCTCAACGAGGCTCTTCAGGGCGTCAGCTTCGCCAAAACCGGCGATGTTATCGCAAAAATCAAGGAAGATATCGCCGACCCCAAAGCTCCCGTCGTGACGAGTCCTGCCAACCTTGCCCAGTACGTTCTGACCGGCAGCAACTCGATGCTCTTCTTCCTCAATCCCAATGCCATCGCAGTTGCTGACGCAACGAGGACCCGTGCGGATCTCAACATCGATTTCTCCAACCTCTTCGGCAACGCTATCGCGCAGCTTGCTCCTATGTTGAGCGACGGTGTGCCTATGAGCTACAAGGCTGACGGCAAAAATCTTACCGTTTACCTCGGCACGGAGACTCTTCTTCCCCTGCTCAAGCAGATTTCACCCCTCTTGGAAAATGAAGAACTTATCAATCAGCTTGTTGAGATGGTAAGCGCAGATCCCAGCATGGGTATGTTTGCCGCTTTCCTCCCCGACATCCTTAAGTCTGTTCCCGAAGTAATCGAGAAGACTACTGTTCTCGAAGTAGGTATCAACCTCGTAAAGGAATAAACGCTTTCTGATGCAAGCCGTCTGAACGGTTGCAATTTATAAAAAATCGACGTCCCGGTCATTCCGGGACGTTTGCTTTATTATCGGGCCGGCTCTTATAAACGTTTGCGCCGGATAATTGTTATTAAGATGAATAATAAATCAAATAATAGATGGTAAACTTCGATATATTGGAAGAATTGATGAAACGCGATCGCAGTGTGCGCCGTTTCGACGAATCATTCCCCGTTCACGAATCTACACTTTCGCGTCTTGTGGAGCTGACGCGCTATTGTGCTTCAGGACGTAATATGCAGCCTTTGCGCTATCGTCTCGTAATGAGCAAAGAGGAGTGCGAAAAAGTTTTTCCGCTGTTGAAATGGGCCGGCTATCTCCCTGACTGGGACGGTCCGAAGCCCGGCGAACGTCCTACGGCCTACCTCGTGCAATGTCTCGATACGCGCTATGGCAAAGACTGCCTCTGCGACGACGGTCTGCAGCTTCAGACTATCACCCTCGGAGCCACTACGGAGGGCCTCGGTTGCTGTATTATCAAGGCGTTTGATCCGGCAAAGCTGCGTGATGCCCTCGCTATCCCGGAGGGGCTCGAACCGCGCTATGTCGTAGCCATCGGAAGTCCCGTTGAGAAAGTTGTTGTCGAACCCACTGACGGTACTCCCGACGCCGATATCAAATATTACCGTACTGCCGACGGCGTTCATCACGTGCCCAAACGTCCGCTTTCCGAACTGATTGTCAGCAAGCCGTAGATCGGCTCCAGCGGAATAGCGGATTCCGGATTTTGCTTTTTGAATAATTTTGAGTACTTTTGCAATAAATTATTATTGCAAAAGTTATGGCAGGTTTTAACTCCAACGATTGCGGTTCAGAAACTCAACACCGCTGTGGAACACCGCACAATCAGAATCCGCATTACGGCGAATCGCCATACCGGTCAGGCAATTGTCGGGGACAGACGCCTCCTCCGCCCCCCTTCCTGCCGGGCAATCAGTCTTCCCGTAACGGCTCTTCATCCAAAGCAATTATTGTCGCATCAATAATTGCGGCGGCAATTGTGCTTGGCGCGATCATAATTGCAGTATTTGGCGGAAACTCCGCAGAGGTCGCCGAGGATGCTACGGAATACGGCGACAGCACCGTCGTGAAAGAGGAAGCGGCGGCGGCCGTTCCCTCGGAGACTTTGGAGCCGACAAAAGAAGAAATCGATCGTTTTGCGCGGCAATTCAGACGCAATATGAAATTCGGCGAATGGGAAGCTGTGGGCGAACCGGATGAAAACAACTCCGGAGATTGCAGAATAACGTTGAGAAATAACAACCCCACGGCAGTCGACGGCAGCGATTTCAAGGTTCAGTTCAAGTATGAATATTTATATTCGGATCCTCCGCTGATGTCTGAAACCGTCACGAAGAAAGGGAGGACACTTGAGTCCGGAAGCAGTATGGAGATTTCGCACTTTTATACTGACGATTGCGGACCGCTTGAGCCGAAAGTCATATTTACCGTCAGCAACGAAGAATTGTACCGTAAATATCATCGATAAGAGATTAATGATGTTCGGTGGGAGAGACGGATTGTCTGACATAGAAATTGCGGCTCTATGAGCTTGTTAAAATTATTGATTATGGTGGATTTTGACATATTGGAAGAATTGATGAAACGCCCCCTCTCGGAGCTGATTGTCGCCAAGATGTAGAATCCTTTATCATTTTCATTGATTTGCAAAAATCTGAAGTATGAGACAAATGAGAAGAATCGAATCTCGGCGCGACGAGGATTGGGCTATGGCGGTTTTCGACCGCGCTCCATTTGTGATGCTCAGTATGGTGCGCCCCGACGGTACCCCTTACGCACTTCCGCTTTCGATGGCGCGCGCCGGACGCTCATTTTATTTCCATTGCGCCGTCGAGGGTGAAAAACTTGACTGCATCAGAGCCTTTCCTATTGTCAGCCTTTCAGCTGTGAGCAGATGCACGCCGAAATTCGAGGAGAAGAAACAGAATTTTACAGAGCATTATCAGTCGGCTGTGGCCCTTGGTCGTGCGGAAATCCTTTCGGATGACGCTGAAAAAATCGAGGCGCTGAGGATAATTTGCGAGCGTTTTCTTCCGAAATATATGTCTCATTTCGATTCCGCTGTAAAACGCAGTCTGGAGCGCACCGCAGTGGTGCGTGTCACACTGACAGAGCCTCCCGTCGGAAAATGCAAATCGTAGCACCGGAATGTAATAATGCGAGTCCGGGATAAGAGACTATATGTTCCACTTCCTCAAAGACCCACGGGTGCCTTCTCACAACAATGCTTCGGAAGGAGGGATAAGAATCCTGAAGGTGAAGCAGAAACGGAGCGGCGGCTTCCGAAGTCAGTCGGGCGCCGGAGACTTCATGGCAATACATTCGGTAGTAAAAATGAAAAATAATTGACGAGGTGTTTGTTTTGTTGCAGTTTGTTTTATAACTTTGCATAATATTGATTAAAAACAAAACTATGAAAAAGATTGCGAAGATATGTGGAGCGCTTCTGTGCATTTCACAATCTTATCCTTATTTAGAACCGGTACGATAAAATCGTTAAACGTCAGTCGCATTGAGCTATCGTTATCCCGAACTCGCGTTAATATGGCAATGGCATTAGATGCCATTGATACTTGCTCTCCGGGAGGAAGAACGGGAGCCAGACGGTAAAAGAGAGGCGCACAGGAACAATCCTGTGCGCCTCTTGGCTTTTTCAATTCTGATGTGAGGATTACTTGAGGGGCTTGATGTCGAGCTTGACGGGCTTGATCATGTTCTCGGGGAGAAGGATCGTGTCAAGGTCTTCCTTCGTGAGGATGCCGTGCTCAAGGACGAGGTCGTAGACGCTGCGTCCCGTTTCGAGAGCCTCTTTAGCGATCTTCGTCGAGTTCTTGTAGCCGATAACGGGGTTGAGAGCGGTTACAACGCCGATGCTGTTGAGAACGTTGGAGCGGCATTTCTCTACATTCGCCGTGATTCCCTCGATGCAGCGCGTGCGAAGCGTCTCGAAGCCGTTGATAAGGAGGTCTACGGATTCAAAGTCGCACTGTGCCATAACGGGTTCCATAGCGTTGAGCTCCATCTGAGCAGCGTCGCCGGCCATTGTTACGCAAGCCTCGTTACCCATAACCTTGTAGCAAATCTGGTTCATTACCTCAGGGATAACGGGATTAACCTTACCGGGCATAATAGAGCTACCGGGCTGCATAGCGGGGAGGTTGAATTCGCCGAGACCGCAGCGGGGACCGGAAGCAAGCAGACGGAGGTCGTTGCAGATCTTGTTCATCTTAACGCAGACGCGCTTCATAGCGGCAGCGTATCCTACGAGGCAGGAAGTATCGGATGTTGCGCCTACGAGGTCGTCGGCGAGCTTGAACTGAAGACCGGTGATTTTGCAGAGAGCAGCAACGCATTTCTCAGCGTATCCTGGTTCAGCGCAGATACCTGTACCTATAGCCGTAGCGCCCATATTGACGGTGAGGAAGTCGGCTGCAGCCTCGTTGAGGTGCTTGATCTCATCCTCAAGGATAGCGGCGAAACCGCTGAACGTCTGGCCGAGAGTCATGGGGACAGCGTCTTCAAGCTGCGTACGACCCATCTTGATTACATTCTTGAATTCCTCAGCTTTCTTGCGGAAAGCGTCGATAAGCACGCGATAGTGCTTGATGAGGCGTTCGTTCTCATACCACATACCGATGTGGATTGCGCAAGGATAAGCGTCGTTGGTCGACTGTGCGCAGTTTACGTGGTCGTTAGGGGAGCAATATTTATATTCGCCGCGCTTGTGGCCCATGATTTCGAGGGCACGGTTGGCGATCACCTCATTGGCGTTCATATTGGTCGTCGTGCCGGCGCCACCCTGAATCATGTCGATAGGGAACTGATCGTGGTGCTGACCGTCGATGATTTCCTGACAAGCCTGCGTGATGCCTTTGAACTGCTCGTCGGTGAGCAGACCAAGCTGATGGTTGGCATCTGCAGCTGCCATCTTTGTGATGGCGAGACCTTTGATGAAGAGGGGATATTCATTGAGATGGAATTTGGAAATTCCGAAATTCTCAATTCCGCGAAGAGTCTGCACTCCGTAAAGGGCGCATTCCGGAATTTCACGAGCTCCGAGGAGGTCGCTTTCCGTTCTGAATTCAGTGCTCATTTCAATATATCGTTTTTCTGGTTTTTGATTTATCCGGCAAAGTTAGCAAATTTTTTTCTATTTCACACGAAAATAGCCATTTAAAATTTCACTTCCCCGAAAAATAGTCAGGATTAGAAGTGCTCCGAGCACTCCGAGATCTCCGAGTACTCCGAGTACTCCGAGAACTCCGAATAAGCAAACTTTATTAAACTATTCCAATGTTTGCAAGATTGGAATAGTTTGGACTGTTGAATAATGCGAAAAATTAGGGGTAGATATTGGTAGGGAATGGAAAATTTATTAATTTTGCTGATGTTAAGTGCCTAAAAGGTATCCTACTGCTCCAATAACGTGAAATGTTCTCGCCGACGGGAATGTTTCAATAGTGTGAACCCGATTCCACAAGAATGAGTATGCGATTATTTAAGATAATGCGGAGAGTGGAAGTGCGTGCCAAGCGCAGAGTATGCTACGCTTGTGCCGTGATGATGGCAGTTACGGTTCTTCCGGCGCTATTGGCCGGCTGTTCGGAGAGGAACGTGCGAGACGACGGACTTGAGACGCTCTATGCACAGCTTGACAGTGAACTGGAGAAGAGTCACGTCTATCAGGCAGAAAAGGAGCAGCGCATCGGCTACGTGCGCGATAAGTATGTCAGGGCCGCTTCGCCTACCGACCGTATGACATTAGCCGGTCAGCTGATTGACGAGTATGAATCATACGTGAGCGACTCCGCCCTCTATTATATCGACCGTGCAATGAGCCTTGCACACTTGCTCGGCGATTCACTGCAGGTGCAGCGTCTTCATATACGCCGGGCCGACGTTATGTCGCACGCCGGGCTCTTCGCCGAGGCGCAGGACATCCTCGATAATCTTAAACGCAGTGGCGTGGATTCCTCCCTGATGGAAAATTATTACTCGGTATTCTGTACCCTTTATCAGTATATCAGCGAATATAACAATGATTCGATACGCTCCAAAAATACCAATGCATTGCGGTCGCTCTATACGGACTCGGTCAATGCCGTGGCGTCTCCTTCATCGTTCAATTATATCGTTCTGGAGGCTAACGAGCAGATCGTTCACGGCAATATCGACTCTACCATAGCATTGCTGAAATCGCATCTGAAAGAGTTTCAATCCGGCACGCGCAGCTATTCGATCATTGCATCTATTATTGCATACGGGTATAAGAGGAAAAATGATTCCGAAAATTTCAAGCGATATCTCACGTTAAGCGCTATCAGCGACACACGCGCCGTTGTAAAGGAGAATATGTCGTTTCGTGAACTCTCTACGGTGCTCTTCTACGACGGCGATATCGTGCGCGCAAATAAATATTTGAAGAAGAGTTTTGAAGACGCCAATTTTTACGCTGCACGTATGCGCACAGCGCAGTCAAGCCGTATGCTTCCCGTCATCGACGATGCTTACAATGCCAAACAGAGCCAGCTGCAGTCGCGTCTCGAATGGTTGCTGATTCTTACGGTGGCACTGGCTTTGGGGCTTACAATTTTTATTGTGCTGACCTTGCGGCAAATGCGTCGCACCAATCGCGCCAACCGTATCATACGGCGCAACAATGTAGAATTGAAGGAGGTTTCCAGCCAGCTGCGCCGGGTCAATGACGAGCTCGCTGTGGCAAACGCAGAGCTTAAAAACTCTGACCGTGTGAAGGAGGAGTATGCCGGCCTCTTTATGGAGTTCTCTTCAATCACCATCAGCAATCTCGAACATTACCATACCTCGCTGCGTAATCTTGCCGTTCAAGGCAGCGTCAAGGCCATTCTGAAACGCCTTGACTCCAACAGTATCGCCGACAAGACGCTGAGAGATTTCTATGTCAATTTCGACGAGGCGATTCTGAATATATATCCCAATTTCGTAGAGAACGTAAATCGTCTGCTTCGGGAAGATGGTCGCATCGTGATACGAAGTGGAGCACGGTTGAACACCGAGCTGCGCATCGTCGCGCTGATACGCATAGGCATCTCCGACACGGAGAAGATTTCCGACTTCCTGCGATGCTCGATAACGACGGTATATACATATCGCTCCAAGCTCAGAAAACGTGCCCTGAATCCGGATACGTTTGAGGAAGATATTCTTAAAATCAATCACTGATATTTTTTTGTTTTGGGGGATTTTTGACCCAAAAAACGCATTCGACGGATTGAAAATGCTTTAGAAATTCATATATGTTGTAATTGCTTAAATATCTGAAATTCAGTTTAATAATATTTTGATATTTTTAGATATTATTTCGATGCGGTAGGTGGAGAAAAAATCTTCACCTATTTTTGTGGAACGAAATTATTTTTAACGTTTCGCAGGAATTTAGTTTGAACAAGGCGCAGGGGGGCGCGATGCAAATTTATTTATGGAGCAGTTAAAGGATCTTGTGTGCGCCCCCTTGTTGCTTCTCTTATTAATAGAGATGCGTGACGGAATAAAAACGACAAAACGAGAATCACTAATATCAAAAGTCATCTAAAATGAAAACGAAACCAAGAAATTTGCGAGCTTGGGCCCTCTCTGTATTGTGGGCGCTCGCTCTTGTGATTGCTCCGGCTCTGATGGCGCAGACACTTACCGTCTCGGGTACTGTCTACGACCAGACCGGCGAAGTCATGATTGGCGCTACCGTTTCCGTCAAGGGTCATCAGACCATCGGCACCGCAACCGATCTTGACGGTAAATATCAGCTGGCCAACGTGCCGGCGTCAGGAACGCTCGTCTTCAGTTTTGTCGGCTTCCAAGCCGTAGAGGTCCCCGTCAATGGGAAGACCACAATCAATGCAACGCTGAAAGAGGATTCTGAACTCCTCGACGAAGTCGTGGTGGTAGGTTATGGCTCTCTGTCAAAAAGAGAGGTCTCCAGCTCTATTGTCCAAGTAAATAAGGACGATTTCCAGAAGGGTGCGATGAACAACCCTATGGAAATGCTTACAGGTAAGGTGGCCGGTCTTAATGTATCGAGCACGGCATCGGCTAACCCTAACGGCTCAGCCGATCTTCAGGTGCGTGGCGCTACGTCGCTCAGCGCCGGCAACGGTCCTCTTATCGTAATCGATGGTGTGGCCGGCGGCGACATCCGCACCCTTGCTCCGCAGGACATCGAGTCGATGTCTGTCCTTAAGGACGCCGCCTCAGCCGCTATATATGGTACGCGCGGTGCAAACGGCGTTATCCTCATTACGACCAAGAAAGGCTCCGGCGCTCCCGGACGTCCCGTCATCACTTACGATTCATACGCTGCCGTATCCTTCGCCAAAGGGAAGCCTGAAGTGCTTTCTCCCTACGAATGGCGTCTCGCACGCCGTGGCAACGACTATGGCGCAAGCACCGACTGGTATGATCTCATCACGCGCGATGCCGCTTACGACACCAACCAGTATATCAGCATCGACGGCTCACTCCAGAACGGAGGCTATTATACGGCTTCTGTCAATTATAAGAACGCCAACGGTCTCGACATCGTTTCCGGTCGTGAAGAATTTGGCGGACGTGCCGCAGTTTCTGTCAATACGCTTGACAATCATCTGAAATTCACCGCTTCTCTCAACGCCCGTCGCGTAAACGAGAAATGGGGCGACGACGGTATGTTTGACACCGCATTAGGTATGAACCCCACCATCCCCGTATTCAACGAGGACGGCTCTTATTACCAGCCTACATCCCCGACGGATATCAAGAACCCCGTACAGCAGCTTAAGGTGAACACTTCCGAAGGCCACCGCACTTATCTCCTCGGCACCGCCGACGTGAAATATGACATCTGGCACAACGATTACAACACCGTCAGCACCACACTCTCTTACTCTTACAACTACAACGACCTGAAGAGCAACTATTACACTCCCTCCACATCGGGTGAATCCTACTGGGGTGGTTATGCCGGTCGTGCCCGCATCCAGTATCAGAAATGGTGGACTAACCGTCTGGAATGGATCGCCAACTACTCTTACCGCAACGACGACCACGATTTCCGCTTCGTAGGCGGCTACTCTTTCGAGCGTTCCGACTGGGAGCAGATGTATATGCAGAACAATAACTTCACCTTCGACAAGCCCCTTTGGGAAGGTATCGGATCCGGTACGTGGCTGGCTGAAGGTAAGGCCAGCATGTATGCCGGCAAGAGCCAGAGCACATTGGTTGGTTTCTTCGGCCGTGTGAATTATTCATGGAGAAACATGATTATCGCATCGGCTTCTATCCGTCACGAAGGCTCCACGAAATTCGGTTCTGACCGCAAGTGGGGTTCATTCCCGGCTGCATCTATCGCTTGGGAAATGGCTGAAGCTCCCTTCCTGAAAGATTATGTTCAGATTGTCCAGAGCCTCAAACCGCGTTTCTCTTACGGTCTTACGGGCCGAAGCGATTTTGACGCCTATCAGTCGCTCGCCACATATTCACCCAACGGCTCCTATCTGATCGACGGCAGCTGGATAACCGGTTATCGTCCTTCCAACAACGCCAACCCCGAACTCGGTTGGGAGAAACTTTCCAGCTTCAACATCGGCGTAGACTTCCAGCTCTTCAACCGACTCAACGGTAGTATCGAGTATTTCGACCGTCAGTCGCGCGACCTTCTCTATAATTACACCGCTCCTCAGCCTCCCTACGTTTATCCCAACATTCTCGTCAATGTAGGTACGACCAAGAATACAGGTATTGAAATCTCTCTTAACGGCGACGTGCTCGATAGAACTCCCGTGAAATGGAATATGGGTATCAATTATTCTTACGGCACGACTAAGCTTACCAAGCTCTCCAATTCCATTTATCAGGCTTCTTACCTCGACCTTTATCAGAAGCCGGGCGTAGGAACGAGCGAATATTTCTTCCGCGTGGAGGAAGGCGGCAAGATCGGTCAGTTCTATGGCTATGAATATGCCGGCACCGACGAAAACCACAATATGCTCGTCTATACGAAAGACGGCGAGAAGATTCTTGCAGCCGCAGCCAATCCCGAGGACAAGCGCGTGATTGGCAACGGTGCTCCGAAGCATTTCCTTACGTGGAGCAATACTTTGACGTGGAAAAACTGGGATTTGAGCGTTATGTTCCAAGGCGCGTTTGATTATAAGATCTTCAATATGCGTAAATACGGTATGGGTCTTCAGGGCAGTGGTTCCGACAATATCCTCCGCAGCGCATATCTCGACGACAAAGACACATGGAGCGGTGGCGGTGTCATCTCCTCCTACTTCCTTGAGAACGGTGACTACTTCAAGCTTGAGAACATCACACTTGGCTACAACGTTCCCTTCAAGAACAACCGTCTTCTCGATTCACTGCGCATCTATCTGACGGCAAAGAACGTCTTCACACTGACGGGCTACAGCGGCCACGATCCCTCCGCAGTGCCTTCTACGGGCATTACTCCGGGCGTGGATGTGTCGAGTGCATATCCCTCTGCGACATCGCTCACGCTGGGTGTTACATTCCGTTTCCGTTAAGCGATGCTCAATCTTGAAATGCGTAATGAAACATTTTCAAAAAGAAACAAAATGAAAGCATTAAAATATATCGGCGGCCTCTTCGCAGTAGCCGCAATATCGGTCGGAGCAACCTCCTGTACCGATCTCGATGAAAAGACGTTCGACCGCATCGACGCATCCACCTACTATCAGGATGAGAACAGTGTCAAGGGAGCCGTCGCCTCAATCTATTCGAGCGCGCAGAGCGGTTTTCTCGAATACTTCTGGTATCTGAATGAATTCCCCGCTGACCAAGTGGCATGGCGTACATGGAACGGTGGCGCATGGGGTTATGATGAAGCTGCCAAGTTCGTCCTCTCATCGCAGACATGGAATTCCGAATCCGTCATCATCCGTCAGGCATGGGAACATGCATGGGAAACGATTGGTCTCTGCAACACTCTGTTAGGCGACCTTGAGAAGCTCAATGCTTCATCGCTTGGTATGTCGGACGAAGCCCTCAGACAGTACATCGCCGAGGTTAAGACGATGCGTGCATGGGCTTATTACAACAACTTCGAGCTTTGGGGAGGCGCACTGCCTCTCTGCACCGATGCCAACGGCGAAATCCCGGGTTCTGCTGATCCCGACTTCAACAAAGGTTGTCAGAAGATTTGGGATTTCATGGTGAATGAACTCGATGAATGTTATGCCGACCTCATTGTTGAGGATGGCTCGGGTGCTTCCCGCAACCGTATGAACCAAGGTATGAACCGTATGCTTAAGATGCGTCTGCTGCTCAACTCGCAGCTTTGGACCGGCGTCGATAAGTACAATGAGTGCGCAACTCTCTGCGAGGAAATCATACGTGGCGATTATGGTAACTATTCAATTGCCGGCGATTATCGCGACATCTACAATGTGAACAATATCTCCTGCCCGGAAATTGTATTCTCGTTTGCAATGGAGGTGGGCCGAATCACCAACAACAACCGCAACACGCCGTATCTGCCGTATAACTACGACGAGATGTTCGGCTATTCTTGCGATCAGGGTGGTTGGAACTGCGTCTGCATGGTTCCCTCAAAGGACAACACCGGTGCGCTCGTTCCTAATGCCGGATCAGCTGATCCGAAGAGCTTCATCTTCGATTATGGCGACAAGCTCGGCGCTCCCTTCGACCGTATGAATGACGCCGACATCCGTAAGCAGCCTTTCCACAGCGACGCTGCCGGCAACTGGCAGGGTATCTTCGCCATGGGACCGCAGAAGAATTACTCCACGGGCGCCGATGTGCTCGCCGACGCTGACCTTCAGGATAAGCCTCTTATCTATGTGGACCAAGTCGGTACGTTCCTTAATCTCGGACGTGAACTTGAACCCGTCATGAGCCCCCGTTGGGGACAGACGAATTCCGGCTACCGTCTGATCCGTTACCCGATGCTCCCCGAATCCACAGGTCTCGACTGGCGTGATGCCGATCAGGTAGAGTTCCGTCTTGCCGAGGTTTACTATACGCTCGCCGAGTGCCGTATGCGTGCCGGCAATGCAGGTGGTGCCAAAGATCTCGTGAATCAGATCCGTCAGCGTTACTTCCAAGGCGCCGGCTTGAGCCAGCTCGAACAGCCCGGTCCCGGCTTCACCGCCTTCGATATGGACTGGATGCTTTCCGAGTGGGGACTTGAATTCCTCGATGAGGGTCGCCGTCGTCGTACCGACCTCCGCCGTTTCGACAAGTTCACACAGGGCCAGTGGTGGTTCTTCGGACGCGCCACGGAGACAGACCGTCAGCTTCCCGCCAAGCGCGACCGTCGCTATGAGTGGTATCCGCTGCCTCAGGTCGCTCTGATGGTTAATCCGGGTCTGGTTCAGAATCCTAATTATTAATAATACAGCTTTACGGACGGGGTAGTCTGCGTGACTCCCCGGACGTGAGCCAAAAGCATAAAAGAAAAATGAATAAGTTTAAAATATTCCGGATTTTCCTCTTGATGCTTCTCCCGGTATTGGCATCTTGCTCGAAAGAGGAAATCGTATTCGACGTTGAGCTTCCGCATTTTGAGTTGCGCGAAGGGTATCAGCTTCTTGAAGTCATCGTGCCGCAGCGCACTATGCCTTCTGACAAAATATACATCATCGGCGAATTCAATGGCGGTATGGACGCTGTGGGCGATCCCCGCTATCTTCTTGAGAAAGCCGCCGACACCGACGCTAAATTCGGCGTTTATCTCAATCCTGCCGACTTCGTCGACGGCAAGACGCTCGCCGACGGTTACACGTTCTATTGCGTAGAGCAGGGTGAAGAGCGCTCGCTCGACAATCATCCTGTGGTTCACAGAGAGAATCCCGCTGTAGGTCAGCGTGCCAACGTAATGGTTTACCGCTGGAAATCTTATTTCGACACTCCTGTTGATCCGGGTGAAATCACGCACGACGGTTATGCTGTCTATGTAGTGGATAATTCCGGTTACGAGGATCTTGCCCTTTACGCATGGGGTGATGCAGAAATCTTCGGTGGCTGGCCCGGCATCACGCCTACCGGCACTGTGGAACAGGACGGCATCAAATACAAATACTTCGACACCGGCGTCGATAACGAAGGAAAGAATGTGAACCTCATCTTCAACAACAATGGCGGCGGCAAGCAGCTCGGCGACTACAACGTTACTCTCGACAGCGACATCTATGTTGAACTCACGCCGGATGGTGTTGTGCCTTTCGATCCCTCAAATGTCGTGACGCACGATGGCTACGCTATTTTCGTAGCCAACAACTCCGGCTGGGATGAGCTCTATCTCTATATGTGGGGCGATGTCAATGACCTCAACGGGGCATGGCCCGGTATGCCGGCGACCGGCAAGCAGACTATCAACGGCGTAGAATATACTTATTTCGATCTCGGCGCCGCCAACTGCGACCAAGGCCTGACCGAGCATATCATCCTTAACAACGGCAACGGCAAGCAGATAGACGATGTGGTGGTATTCGCTCTCGACCGCGACGTATATGTTGAGCTGACGGCTAATTCCGCTAAGGAAATCGATCCCGCGACTTATACTCCGGGCACTCCCGATACCCCGACTCCCGCCAACGAATACAAGATCTATGTAGACAATAAAACCGGTTGGGGCGCGTTCTATGTATATGCATGGGGCGATAACGAAATCTTCGGCGCATGGCCCGGAGCAACGTCTACTACGACTGAAACTGTCGACGGTGTAGAATACCTCGTATTCAACGTTACAGGAAGCGGTGAGACTGAAAACCTCATCTTCAACGACAATAACGGCCTGCAGTATGACGCTGTTCAGATTACCCTCGACCGTGACTATTTCATCACGGCTGATCCCGAATCTGCCACGCTGAAGGCAAAACCCCGCAAAAAAACCACACGCAAATAATATTTAAACATCAGGGCGGAAATACGGAAACTCTTTTATGACCGTTTTCCGCCCTGATTCTAAAATCTCCCCGGCAGGATCGTCTCTCAGACGCTCTCTTTCGGAGTAGAATATCTGCAGGGAAAAATCTGTTAAGGTAAAAAGCATTATTATCAAAACATTATGAAATTCGGAAAACTTGCGACTGTTCTTTCCATCCTCTCGGTGACATTCGCCGCCGTAGCCTGCGGCTCGGAAAATGACGGTCCAGATTCTCCTGCCGTGCCTGATACGCCGGCGGAGGCAACTGCTGCACGTAGCAATATCGTCTATCAGGTGAATCCTCGCTTCTATGGCGAAGGTGACTGTCTTAAAAAAGTGACCGCCGACATACCGCGTATCGCCTCGATGGGGTGCGACGTGCTTTGGGTGATGCCTGTCTACGAACTCGGACAGAAAAACAGCATCGGTTCGCCCTACTGTATCAAGGATTATAAACAAGTTTCCTCTCATCTCGGGTCGAACGACGACCTGAAAACCCTCGTCTCCACAGCTCACGCCAACGGAATGAAAGTCATTCTCGACTGGGTGGCCAATCATACGGCATGGGATCATGTCTGGACGGAAACAAACCCCGAACGCTATAAGAAAGATGCGAACGGCAATATAGCCTCCACTCCGATGTGGGGTGACGTGGCTCAACTTGACTATAACGTGGCCTCGACCCGCGAGGGTATGAAGGACGCGATGATATATTGGGTAAATACGGCCGACGTAGACGGTTTCCGCTGCGATTACGCCGAGGGCGTACCCCACACGTTCTGGAAGGACGTTATCGCGGAATTGAAGAAAATAGACCCGAACATCATTATGCTGGCTGAGACATCACAGACGGCTTTTTATGACGACGGGTTTGATATGGTGTACGACTGGAATTTCCCCTCCAACGCCAAGACTCTCTTCGGCGGCGGGAAAACGTCAAATATGATCAATTATATCACCGAGAGCAACGCCAAAGTGCCTGAAGGGAAAACTATCATGCGATATGCTTTCAACCATGACGTGGCTTCAGAAAACGACGTGGCACGTATGTATGCTACTCCCGAGGGGACTCGCGCGGCATACGTGATAGCAGTCTTCTCCGGAGGTACGCCGATGATATATTCTTCGATGGATGTGGAAGGTCTTTCCGGCAAACTCTCCTTCTTCAATCATCGCGACCTGAAATTCTCGGAAACGCTGACGTCTGAATATAAGGCAATCAATAATGCCTTCAAGCAGACAGCTGTGGCTCGTGGCGGTAAATTCCGCAGCTACGCCAACACCGATGCAGTGATGATGGCTTGGGAGAACGGCAAAAAGACAGTGCTTGTAGCAGTGAATCCTACAGCACAAGCAAAAAACGTGAAAACACCTATCGCACTTACGGGCGAAGAGATGACGGATCTTATCTCCGGCTCGACCAAGAAACTCGGTGCGACGATGGATATTCCCGCCTACGGCTATCTTATATTCTCCCGTTGATCGAATAAAATTCCCGGAAAATAATTTATCAAGGACTCATCATTCAAGTATGTCAGAGATGAAAAAATACATTATTACTGCAATGCTTGCTGCGACGCTGACCGCCTCGGCCACCGTCATTACTTCCCCGTCGGGCAATCTGCGTCTGAATGTGGACGTAGATACGTCAGGTGCGCCCTTCTATACGCTCGATTACAAGGGCAAACAACTTGTGGAGAAGAGCCTTCTCGGAATTAAATCCGACGAGACCGACTTTACGCAAGGGTTCGCAATAGCCGGCACGGATACAACGACCGTAGACCGCTCGTGGCAACCGGTATGGGGTGAATACAGCGACGTGCGTGACCATTTTCGTGAACTTGCCGTGAAATTAAAAGCGGCCAATCCTGATCGAGAGATGACCGTCCGTTTCCGTCTGTTTGACGATGGCCTCGGTTTTCGTTACGAATTTCCCGTCCAGCCAAAGAATAATTATCAGACTGTGCGCGATGAGGTGACGGAATTCAATTTCGCTGATAATCATAATCTCTACTGTATTCCCGGCGATTACGATACTGATGAATATCTGTGGTCGAAAACTACCTTCACGCAGCTTCCTCAGGCGATGAAGAGTTATCGCCGTCATTCGGAGGCTCAGCGCGCCGACGGGACGTCGATTCAGACACCGATGCTTATCAAGACAACAGGCGATAAGCCGGTCTACGTCAATATTCACGAGGCAGCTCTGAAGGGCTATCCTGCCATGCTCCTCGACGTAGACACCGCTGCATACGATATGAAGACGCGTCTGGTGCCCGACCGTCTCGGTGTGGCCGCTTATCTTCAATTGCCTTTCAATACTCCGTGGCGCACGCTGATTGTCAGCGACGACGCACGCGACATCCTCGCATCACAGCTCATCTACAATCTTAACGATCCCTGCGCTATCGAAGACACATCTTGGATCAAACCGCAGAAATTTGTTGGCGTATGGTGGGAGATGTTTGTCGGAAACAACCGTACGTGGGCCTATTCCAACGACTGGCTGGCCAAGCCCGGCGTGACCGACTATTCCAAACTTGAATCCAATGGCCATCACCCGGCCAATACGGAGAACGTGAAGAAATATATCGACTTCGCGGCTAAACATGGCATCGACGGAGTATTGGTAGAAGGGTGGAACGAAGGTTGGGAGGACTGGGCTTCATATCGCAAAAACCGTCAATTCCTTTTCGACAAGCCTTATCCTGATTTCGATGTAGAAGAGCTTCGCGACTATGCGAAGGAGAAGGGCGTCAAGATTATCATGCACCACGAGACGGCCGCCAATGCCGCCGATTATGCGCTTCAGCTTGACCGCGCTTTTCAGTATATGAAGGATAATAATTATGATGCAGTAAAGACCGGATACGTCGGAGCGATTATTCCGCGTTCGGAGCATCATACGTCGCAATGGATGGTTGATCACGTACTCGACGTGGCCAAGCGAGCCGCCGACTATCAGATAATGGTAGACAGCCATGAGGCTCCTCGTCCTACCGGTCTTTGCCGCACATGGCCTAACTGGTTGGCGCAGGAGTCAGCCCGTGGCGGCGAGTTTGAGTCAATGGGAGGCAATCCTCCGTCGCATACGTGCATCTTGCCGTTCACACGCCTGAAAGGGGGACCGATGGATTATACTCCGGGTCTCTTCGAGACACGTCTCGAAACGTACGGCGAGGGTAAGAAATCGCAGGCAGGGTCGACGCTCGTGCGTCAGCTGGCTCTCTATCTTACTATGCCGTCGCCTCTTCAGATGGCTTGCGACCTGCCGGAAAACTATGAACGCTTCCCCGACGCTTTCAAATTCATCGAGGATGTTCCCGTGGACTGGAGCTACTCCAAGTATCTGGAGGCCGAGCCGTATGAGTATATTACAGTTGCACGCCGCGACAAGCACTCCGACGACTGGTATGTGGGCGCTATTACAGACGATAAGGCGCGCAACGCCAATATCGATTTCTCGTTCCTGCCCGCAGGTGTGAAATACGAAGCTACAATTTATGAGGATGCAAAGGACGCCGACTGGAAAACGAATCCTCAGGCTTATAAGATTCGCAAGATTTCGGTGACTAACAAGACGAAACTGAAACAACGTCTCGCGCCCGGTGGCGGTGTCGCCATACGCCTTGTGCCGCGCAAATAAAGAGCGGGCCGTTGTATAACGCCCTCTTGTATATTATTAATTCGGGGGAGATGTCCTTAGAAATTAAAGGCATCTCTCCCGATTTTTTGCATATAGCTGAGCGGCATTAAGACCCGTATTTGGATAAGGAGGGAAATTTGATTAATTTTGCAGTGAGAGAAATTTAATAATTAATGGGAAGATTAAAAAAATTGTTGTTTATAGTGATGGCGGTAGCGATGATGGCGGGTGTGACGGAGGCATACGCCGGAGAGAAATTGCCGAATAAGGAGATAAAACTTCTCGATGAGACAATTCTCAATGCTCAGGTCTACACTAATGTCAAGCAGCACCGAATAGACTCGCTGACGCGCGTATTGAGCCGTATGCCTGCATCTGACGTTGTCGGCAGGTTTGCATCGACGGTTAAGGTTTCCGACCAATATCGGGCGTTTAACGCCGATTCCGCCTTATTCTACGCATACCATGCGGTGACGCTGCTTAATAATCCGAGAATAGCTTCCCGTCCTGATTTTGCGGCTTTCGATGTGAAGGCGAAGATTGCTCTTCTGAACGCGCACAGCTCCGCGGGTCTTTTTTCTACTGCCGATGAGATATTTCATACTCTGGAATCAATGACGCTTACGCCGGCACAAAAGATAGAGTTCTGGAAGGCCGCACGACAGTATTATTCTTATATGAAGGCGTATGTGGACGATGACAGCCCGATTTACGGGGATTATACCCGTCAGTATGTGGCATACGACGATTCTCTCCTAATGGTGTTGCCTCATTCCGATCGGTTTTATCAGTTTATTCACGCCGAGCGTCTCGTGCGCGACGGCAAATATGACGATGCTGAACGCCGTTTGCTCGGTATGGTGAAAATCATCCCGGAGACGTCGAATCTTTATGCTATGGCGGCCTATCAGCTTGCAGAGGTTTACAGGCGCAAGGGGAATAATTACCTTTACGCCACTTACCTCGCTAAAGCATCGATAGCCGATATAAAAGGTGGAGTGCGTGAGGGGCTTGCTTTGCCGACGCTTGCGCAGTGGCTTTATACGCAGGGAAATACGAATGAGGCGTTTAGGTTTATAAATTTCGCGATGTCGGAGGCTAACGCAGGCAATGCGCGAATGCGTTCGGTGGCAATAGCCTCGCTGATGCCGGTGATTGATTCCGCCTACCGTGAAAGAATCTCTAAAGCTAACGACATGCTCTTTTATTCCGTAATCGTGATTGCCGTTCTATTGTTTCTTTCGCTCTTTTTGCTTGTAATGCTTTACAGAAATATCAAGCGCACACACGCTATCAACTCGCGGATATGCGAAACTGTGCGGGCGGTGGAATCTTATTTCGGTCACTTTATCGCGCTTTGCGCTAACTATGCCGACAAACTCGACTCGCTGACGGGGCTTGTGTCGCGGAAGATAGCGTCAGGGCAGAGCGATGAATTGCTCAAGATGGTGAAAAGCGGACGTTTCAAGGAAACGCAGAATGACGAGTTTTACGCCATTTTCGATACTGCCTTTTTGGAGATTTATCCCGATTTTATCAGAGAAATCAACGGACTGCTGCAGGAGGATAAGCAATTTCCCGATGTGCCGAAAGACTCGCTGACGCCGGAATTGCGCATTTATGCACTTGTGCGTCTCGGCATAGGGGAGTCGACGCGAATATCGCAGGTGCTTCATTATTCCGTCAGTACGATTTATACGTATCGCAATCGAATGCGCAATCGGGCGGTATCGCGTGATACGTTTGAGGAAGACGTTAAGAAGATATGTGCGCAGGACGTCTCAGACGCAGCGATTTTGAAAGGTTTCATACGTCAAAAGGGGGATAAATAGGGTAGTAAAAGCTTTGATGTCTCTTATATTTGGACTTATATTTGAAATATTTAACTTTCTATCTTTCAATCTATTATACTTTGTATGACTTATATTTTACCTTATAACTATGTTATATGAGTTGGAAAATGGGAAATCGGATATTAATTTTGCAGTACCGAAAAGTGGAACGAATAATTACTTCTCAATAGATAATAGATATAAGCAGTTAAGGTTTCCCGCCAAGGTAAAAAAGATTATACAGGTATTAATGCAAAGGCGGAAAGATTAGAAATCCGTATTTTTTCCTAAAAGGAAATTTAAAAGCGGTTCAACTTTACGACAATCATAATGATTCGCATTGGCGAGGCCGGCGTTGTGAAACGGCGGCCTCGCTTATACTCATACGTTAAGAGCCGGTCTAACATTTATTGTTGAGCCGGCTCATAAAACGGTGATTTATGTGTATGGGAATTATAGGGTAAATCAGAGTATAGTGAGGCGAGAAGGGGAGACGAGCATTTCCGCTACTTCGCGGAGTTGTTCGGCGGAGACGTCAAGTATACGCTCTGAGGTCCAAGATATGTCGTGGACTTCGTTGTAATAGAGGAGGCTCTTGCCCAACGACATCGCTACGGATTCGCGTTGGTCGGAGCTGACAAGGAGCTGTGATGCGTATTGACGTTTTATGCGCTCGAATACGGTCGGACTCAGCGGAGATTGGGCGAGGCGGTCGAGTTCTTTATGGATTATGCGAAGACATTTGTCGACGGTGGATTTGTCGCTGCCGAAATAGATTAACAATGTTCCGGCGTCGCTGAGAAGCGCAACGGAACTGTCGACGGTGTAAACAT
Source organism: Muribaculaceae bacterium (assembly GCA_017620885.1). Lineage (GTDB taxonomy): Bacteria > Bacteroidota > Bacteroidia > Bacteroidales > Muribaculaceae > Lepagella. Next base: position 29,253 of record JAGAUF010000105.1, on the reverse strand, counting down.
ATCCGCGGCGTTCGCGCAGTTCAAGGTTGAGGCGCGAGTTCATGCAGGGCCCACCGAGATAATTGTTGAGAATGAAGAGGGGGAAGCGGCGGTCGTCGTCGCGTCCGAAAGTCCGTACGCCGACGATAGTATGTGCCTGATGGCCGTCTTGGTTCTTGACCGTGGAAAACGGCTTATTGACGTGTGGAATATGTCGTTCGGGTCTGTGCGCGGGGTGATGGAGCGCACCGAAATACTTCAGCGCGAGGCGTTCAATGGCTTTCTCGCTGTCGGGACAGACGCAATATAGTACGATGTTGGAGGGGACGTAAAACTCGTCGAGAAAAGCACGGCAGTCTGCGCTTTGGATTTTTCGTACGCTTTCTTCTGTCCCGAGGATATTGTGTCCGAGTCGGCTGCCGGCATAAATAAGGTCGTCAAATTCGTCGTAGACGAGATCGCCGGGGGAATCACGGTATGAGTATATTTCCTCGATTACGACGTCGCGTTCGTTTTCGAGTTCATGGCTCGGGAAATTGGAGTAGGCCACAAGGTCGGCGAGAAGCTGTATGGCCCGTTCCGCGTAACCTGCCGGTGCATTTGTATAGATAACGGTCTCCTCTTTGGATGTATATGCGTTGAGCTCTCCACCCACAGTCTCCATACGGTTGGAAATGTGCCATGAAGAGCGGTTTTTTGTCCCTTTGAAAATGGTGTGTTCCACGAAATGCGCAAGACCGTCTTTGTCAGGATTCTCATCGCGCGACCCGACATTGACTGCGATTCCGATGTATGCCACAAGGGAATCTGTGCGGTGGTGGATGCATCGCATTCCGTTGGGAAGTGTGAAAATATTGTATTTATTTGCTGTCATATAGTTTGGCGGGTTATTTTGTTGAGAGAGCTGCTACGAGGGCGCGGAATTGCGAGGGCCAGTCTTCGGTATTGAGATTGATTTCAGCGGTGCGGAGACGGCTTTGACGTGCTATGGTGGCGGGACGTTCCGTGCCGTGGGTCGGTTCGATTATCATCACGCGGGCATCGGAGGCAATTACGTCGTCGAGGCGATGACGGAATTGAGAGGGAGAGGCTTCCTTCCCTTCAGCTTCGAAAGTGAGTTGCGTCAGATTGTAATCGCGTGCGAAATAGCTCAGTGACGGATGCCAGATAGCGAAAGCGCGAGGGGCGTTTTTCAGATAGCGAGAGGCTTCCATGTCAAGGGAGTCGAGCTCTGCGACGAGATGCGTGTAGTTTTTACGGAAGATGGCTACATTCTGCGGGTCGTTTTGCTCCATTGCCGTCAGCATATTCCGGGCCATAACTTTGAGTGTCCGTGGCGAGGAGAATACGTGCGGGTCAGCGTCTCCTTCGGCGTGTGTGCCTCGAATGAGCGGCACGCCGTCGAGCGTGTCCACGATTTTCAGCGAGGGGAAACCGGAACGTATTCGTGCTACTATTGCCGGTTCCATGCCTGCGAGTCCGACAGGGAAGAACAGTTTGCTCTCGCCGACCGACGTAAGGGTCTGCATCGAAGGATCGAATGTCTCGGCGTCGGCGTTAGGGGGGATGAGCACATTGACGTCATACAGGTCACCTACGATTCCTTTGAGGAGATATTTTTGTGGGGCTTGGCTGACAGTCAGTACTTGCCGTTTCCCTGAGTCGGATTTGTGGCCGGAACAGGAGATGCAGCAGATGGCGACTATGGCCGCCATCGCAATCAGAAAGATATATTTTTTTAAATTCAAAGTTTTAAATTTTACGGATTCCCATAATGGATCTGACGTCGGAGAGGGTATCTGCGGCAAAAGCGCGGGCGCGTTCGGCACCTTCACGCACTACTTTAGAGAGGTATTCGTCATTGTCGCGGATGTCGAGGATTCTCTGACGGATAGGGAGGGTCACTTTGAGGATGTCTTCGGCGAGCTGTTTTTTCATATCGCCGTAGCGGATAGAGCAGTCGGCGTAGGCGTTTTTAAAGAATTGCACGGTCTCGGGTTCGGAGACGAGTTCCATCAGCGTGAAGAGATTTGCAATCGGGAGTGAGGGCGTCTGATTGGGTTCTTTCGGTCCTTCGTCGGTCATTGCGCGCATCACCTTTTTGCGGAGAACTTTCTCTTCGTCGATGAGATAGATGCAGTTGCCTTCGCTTTTGCCCATTTTGCCGGATCCGTCGAGTCCCGGCACCTTGATGGCATTGCCGCCGAAATTGAAATTGACGGGCTCGTGGAAATAATCCACGCCATAGAAAGAATTGAAGCGACGGGCGAAACGGCGCGTCAGCTCAAGATGCTGCTCCTGATCCTTGCCGACAGGGACGAAATCGGCGTGATGGATGAGGATATCGACTGCCATAAGAGTGGGATAAGTGAGCAGTCCGGCATTGACGCGTTGGTTGGTTTGATTGCCAATTATCTGTTTCTCAATGTCTTCGGAATCGTCGGCCGGAGCGATGCCGAGCGCCTTGCGTGCCTTATCTTTGAAAGAGGCCGTACGCATCAATTCACCGATTCCGACGTGCATATTCATAAGGAGATACATTTCGGAAATTTCCGGGATGTCGCTCTGTACGTAGAGGATGTTTTTGTCGGGGTCGAGTCCGGCAGCGAGGTATTCTGCGAGAATTTGCTTGACATTCTCGTGGAGCATCTTCGGGGCGGGATGTGTGGTGAGTGCGTGGAGGTCGGCAATGAAGAAACGGCAGTCGTAATCGTCTTGCATACGCACGAATTTCGACAAGGCTCCGTAATAGTTGCCGAGATGCAGATTGCCGGTGGCGCGGATGCCGCTCACCACGATTTTTTTATTGTTTCCCGTGGGGGTTGTATTTTGAATATCAGTAGACATAGTAATAAAATGTTAGAGGTGATTTCTCTGTTTTGACAAAATCAGAGGGCAAATTTACTAAAAAACGCTGAAATAATTGAAAAAGTTGGGATTAAAATATCCTTTTTTCAAAGAGAGGTGTTATCTTTGCAGTTCAATAAGGGGCGAGAGAGGCGTCTGAGAGCAGAAAATGTATTGCGCCGACGCGGTCTTGTTCTAATGAAATAATAGCAAAATGAGAAAATTATCATCAGTTTTATCAATTGCAATGCTGCTTATGCTCTTGCCGTTTGCGGTGATGGGCAAGACGCCGGTGAAGAAAGTGCTTTTTATCGGTGATTCCATGACGGGCTGGATGGGAGAGCGTTTCGGAGCGTATGGAGACAAGAATGGCTTCAGTGTGGCGACATACACATGGGACGGTTCTACAATCAAGAAATGGGCTGACACCCCTCGCCTGAAGAGTATAGTAGAAGAGCAGGACCCTGACGTGGTATTTGTCTGTTTGGGAATGAACGATATGTTCCAGCGCAACCCGGAACAGGCTTTCGGCGCGTCTCTGACGCAAATCAAGCGTGCGATAGGCGACCGTGAAATGGTTTGGGTCGGCCCACCGTCGTGGCCCGGGAAAAATCTCGGCAATCAGTTTAATGACTGGATGAGCCATAAACTCGGAAGTCGATTCTTCAATAGTTCCGAGCTTACGCTTCCTCGCCAGAGCAAATCAAATCCTCATCCTACGCGGGCCGGTATCATTCAATGGGTCGACGAGATAGTGGAGTGGCTGGGCACAAATCCCAATCTATCGTTTCCCTCCCTTGATAAGCCGGAGGCCAATGAGAAGCAAATGTCGCGCGGTAAGGTATTCGTTTACAAGCGAATGAAAGAGAAACTTTGATTTTCGACAATAAGAAAAATAGCGGGCGCGCCGGTTCTTTCCGGGGCGCCCGTAATGGTTGGTGCAGTGACAGATGATGTCTCAACCAATATCGTGCGATCAATCGATTGAATCGAGAGCAGCCTTATAGTCAGGTTCTGTGGTGATTTCGTCAACAAGCTGAGAATAGAGTACTTTCCCTTCACCGTCGATAGTGACGATGGAGCGGGCGAGAAGACCTTTGAGAGGGCCGTTTTCTATTCTGACGCCGTAAAATTCATCGAAATCGGAGCGGAAAGCTGATGCCGGGATGACATTTTCAATTCCATTGGCTGTGCAGAAACGCCCCATAGCAAAGGGGAGGTCCATTGATACGCATACGACGACGGTGTCGGGACGCTTAGCGCCTTCGACGTTGAATCTGCGTACCGATGCGGCGCAGACCTCTGTGTCGAGGCTCGGGAAAATGTTCAAGATAACCTTTTTACCTTTAAGGTCGTCGAGAGTAAGCTCGGAGAGATCGCCCTTTACAAGACGAAATTCGGGTGCTTGGATGCCGGCGGCGGGGAGATTTCCGACTGTTTCGATGGGATTGCCGCCGAGTGTGATATGTGCCATAGCAGATGATTTTTTTTAATTATACATTATAGGGGGCTTCACCCCGCTTTTTATAACGTTAGCGGAGAGCGGAATGTTTTGCGACGGAGGGATGGCGGACGAAAAAAAGCCCCGATGCCAAAGCGGTTCCGGGGCGATATAAGCGCTATGAAGTATTAAAGAGCAAGTGGAGTGTATTCCATATCAAATGCTTCGGCGACAGCCTTGAATGTAATCTTGCCGTCGACAACATTGACGCCTTCAGCGAGACCCTTGTCGGCTTTGCAGGCTTCCTTCCATCCCATATTTGCGATGCGGATGGCGTAGGGGAGTGTGGCGTTGGTCAGCGCGAGCGTTGAGGTGAAGGGGACAGCTCCGGGTATGTTGGCTACACAGTAGTGGATGATGCCGTCGACGGTGTAGACGGGTTCGGAGTGAGTCGTCGGGTGCGACGTCTCGAAGCAGCCGCCTTGGTCGATGGCTACGTCTACGATTACGGAACCGGGTTTGAGCAGTTTGAGCATATCGCGCGTGATGAGGTGCGGTGCTTTTGCTCCCGGGATGAGTACGGAACCGATGATGAGGTCAGCAGTGGGGAGCTCTTCCTCGATGTTGTGTTGTGAGGAATAGAGGGAGCGGACGTTCTTCGGCATTACTTCCGAGCAGTGGCGGAGAGTGTCAAGGTTGATGTCGGTTATAACGACATCGGCGTTGAGTCCGGCAGCCATGAGAGCGGCGCTGCGTCCTACAACACCGGCACCGAGAACTACAACTTTGGCCGGTTTGATTCCCGGGACGCCTCCGAGCAGAAGGCCTCTGCCACCCATCGGCTTCTCAAGGAAGCGCGCGCCTTCCTGTACTGACATTCTGCCGGCCACTTCGCTCATAGGGATAAGAAGAGGCAGATTGCCGCTGCGTCCGCGTACAGTCTCGTAGGCTATGCAGACGGCTCCACTCTTTATCATGGCTTCAGTCAGCGGAAGATCGCAAGCGAAATGGAAGTAGGTGAATACGATTTGCCCTTTGCGGATGAGTGCGTATTCGGGTTCGATGGGCTCTTTCACCTTGATGATCATCTCTGCTTTAGCGTAAACGTCTTCAATAGTGGGAAGAATGGTTGCTCCTGCTGCCACATACTGATCATCGGGGAAACCGCTGCCGTCGCCGGCAGTATGCTGTACATAGACCTGATGTCCGTTTTTCGTGAGTTCTTTGACACCTGCGGGCGTGCAGCCGACGCGGTTTTCGTTGTTCTTAATCTCTTTGGGAATTCCAATAATCATTTTGGTGAGATTTTAAAGGGTTGTAATTTTGTGGTTTATGATAGTGTGAAAGCAGGAGAGAATATTACTTCCGACGCCCAAAGTTACTAAAAATCTTTTTTAGATTCCCAAATAAAGGGTGTTAAATTTAGTTAATTATTTGATTTTGTTAGTAGTTTATTTTGTAACGGTCACAAATTCAAATAGATAACGCTGATAGTCGGAGACGGTTGATAAAGCTTTAAGAGGTTGTCGCGAAATAAATGATCCTTGAAGAGTGATTGTGCTGTATGGATGATTCCGGAAGAAAAGAATAAAAAGAATCGTAAGGACTTGTGTAATTGGAAAAAATCGCGTACCTTTGTCACGAAATATATTAACAGCAATATGAACTTCAATCTCAAGCGCATCAAACGTGTCATCCTCCCTTCTCTTCTCTTGATTGCGGCGTCGCCGACAGCATCCGCACGCGATTTTTTCGATACTTCCGTGCCGGCATCTTCAGATGTATTTTCCCTCGGACTACGTGTCGGGGTCAATACTTCCAACCGTAATATAGGGAAGGATGTATATAATCTCTGGAACAAAAACTCATGGGGAACCGGGTTTGATCTCGGTGTTGTTGCCGATATAAATATACGTGATTATATCGCCCTCCAGCCCGGAGTCTTCTTCCAGACGCGAAGCGGCAATCATACTTATATAAATACCGTTCCGGGCGAATTTGCCACCGTAGACGGCAATAAGCTCGTTCAAGTGGGCAATTACCGGAGCTATTCTTTGAGCATCCCGGTAATCTGTTCTGTCCGGTTCAATATCAGCGACGATGTAAGATGGAGCGTGGATCTCGGTCCTTACGTGCAGCTGACGATGAAGAATGATTTCGACAATACTGTATGGTTTCCGGAAGATTATCAGTCCGGTGTGAAAGTCGAACCTCGCAGCGTCGATGTTGGCGTCAAGATGGGCTCCGGCCTCAATATCAAGGAACACTATTATGTCGGTATCCACTACTGGGCAGGAGCTATGAACACGTGGAAAGATGGTGCGTTGGGCGGTCGTAACAAGGCGTGGAGCTTCACGGTAGGTTACGACTTTTGAGGGATTGGTGAAAAAAATCTCTAATTGATGATATAAGGATGCGGAATAATTTGTAATTTTGCAGTCCGAAAAATAGTTCAATCATAGAAGCTTCGATTAACGATAAAACTTAAAATCAATGACAAAACCGAAGTATGACAGTCTGATGAGCAATGCGAAGGACTACATAATGATTATTGTGGGCCTTATGCTTTATGCCGTCGGTTTTACTGCTTTTATCCTACCGCACAAAGTCGTGATCGGTGGTGTGTCCGGTGTCGGCACGTTGGTGTATTTCGCTTCAGGGGAAATAATTCCTGTGGCTGTCACGCAGTATGCCACCAACTTGATTCTTCTTGCGATGGCTTTCCGTGTCGTAGGCAAGACTTTCGTGATGCGCACAATATTCGGCGCTACCTTCATCTCCCTCTTCATCGGTATGCTGGAAGGCTTCTTTATGGGGCTGCCGGCGCCTATCCTGCCTGACCGCTTCACGAGTGCAATCCTCGGCGGTATTATGTGCGGTATCGGTGTGGGAACAGTGTTTATCCATAACGGTTCGTCGGGAGGTACGGATATTGTTGCGGCAATGGTTTCTAAAGTGAGCAATGTCAGCATCGGACGTACTATCATTTTCGTCGATATGAGTATTGTGGCCTGTTCGATATTCCTTCCCTTCGAGGGAACGATTCAGGAACGCCTTTTAGCACGAGTGCCGACAATGGTTTACGGATGGATTGTCACTTTCATCATCGCATATATGACGGATATGCTCGTCAATACCAACCGGCAGGCCGCGCAGTTTATCATCTTCTCGTCGAAATGGAAAGAGATTGCCACACGCATCAATGAGGAGGCTCATCGCGGCGTTACAGTGCTCGACGGAACGGGATGGTATACGAAGGCCGAAGTGAAAATGCTGATGTGCTGGTGCCGAAAGATAGAATCCGTCACAATTTTCCGTATCGTGAAGAGCGTTGATGAGAATGCCTTTATCACTCAGACGAGTGCCAATGGCGTTTACGGCAAAGGCTTCGACACAATGCACGTGAAGATGAAAAAGAATAAGAAGAAACATGGCGAGGAAGCCAAGGAATCGCCTGTTTTATCACAGAAATAAAAATAACAACATAATGACAAAGAAAATTTTAACGGCCGCGGCAGTAGCCCTTATGATTGCCGGGCCCACCGCAAGCGTTATGGCAGAAGAGAACAATCCCTTCTTGACGCCCTATACGACGGAGTATGAGATTCCGCCGTTTGATAAGATTAAGACGTCAGATTTCATCCCGGCTATCAAGGCCGGTATCGCCGAGCAGGAGCAGAACATATTTAATATCGTAAGAAACCGCGCTGTGCCCGATTTCGACAATACGATTCTTCCGCTCGAAAACCTCAGTCCGATTCTCGACCGCGTGGTTGCCGCCTTCTATTTCTATGACGGCGCCCTCAGCACCGACGAGTTCGCAACGATGGCCGAAGAAGCTATCCCGCTGCTCAATAAAGCCGCCAATCAGCTGAGCCTCAACGATCAGCTTTTCCAGCGCATACAGCAGGTGTACGACCGTCGTAACAAGATGGGTCTCAACAAAGTGCAGATTCGTCTCGTCGAGAAGTACTATCGTCAGTTTGTAGAGCAGGGAGCCGCACTCCCGGCTGAAAAGAAAGAGGAACTGGTGAAAATCAACGATGAACTTTCGAAGCTCTTCATTCAGTTTAACAAAAACTTGCTTCGCGCCACCAACGAGTTCAAGATTGTAGTTTACGACAAGGAAGATCTCGCCGGCCTCCCCGCCACATCAGTAGCGCAGGCAGCTGAAGAAGCTAAGTCGCGTGGCCTCGACGGTCTGTGGGTATTCACGCTCCATGCTCCGAGCCGTCTCCCGGTGCTTCAGTCAGCTGACAGCCGCGGCCTCCGCGAGGCAATGTATCGTGGTTACACTTCGCTGGCATCTTTCGGCGAATACAACAATAACCCCGTAATTGAGAAGATTGTGAAGCTCCGCGCTCAGAAAGCTAAGGTGATGGGCTTCGACAATTTCGCTCAGATGATGACATCGCGCGTAATGGCCAAGACGCCCGAAGCAGCTGAGAATGTTCTTCTTCAGGTGTTTGAGCCGGCCGTGAAGCGCAGTCACGAAGAAGTGAAAGAGATGCAGGATTATGTAGATGCTCACGGAGGCAACTTCAAGATTGCTCCATGGGATTACTACTACTATGCCGAGAAGGTGAAGAAAGACAAATATGATTTCGACGAGAACAAAGTGCGCGAATATCTTACCGTGGACAATGTGCTCAAAGGTCTTTTCAACACCGTGGAACGACTCTATGGCATCAAGATGGTGGAAATGCCCAATGCACCTAAGTATCAGGACGACGTGAAGGTGTACGACGTGCAGGACGCCAAGACAGGCGAACACATCGCACTCTTCTTCAACGATTATTATCCCCGCGCTACGAAGCGTCAGGGCGCATGGATGGAGCAGATGCAGTCGGCCGGTCTCTATGGCGACGGCAAAATGAAACGTCCTATCGTATATAACGTGGGCAATTTCACTCCTCCTACGGCCGACACCCCGTCGCTCATGACTATCGACGAGCTTCAGACCACTTTCCATGAGTTCGGCCACGCACTTCAGGCAATCCTTTCTCAGGCTCCATATCGCTCGCTTGCAGGTACCAACGTAGACCGTGACTACGTCGAGCTGTGCTCTCAGATGCACGAACACTGGGCTACCGCTCCCGAAGTGATGAAGACTTACGCTCGCCATTACAAGACCGGTGAAATCATTCCCGATTCTCTCATCAAGAAGATGGAAGATGCCGGTGCCTTCAATCAGGGCTTCACTGCTACCGAGCTGGCCGGCGCCGCACTCCTTGACCTCTATTGGGGCAAGAACGACGGCACCAACGTCAATGTGCCCGCATTCGAGGCAGAGGTAGCTGAGAAAATCGGTATGCCCGAGGAAATCACTTTCCGTTATCGTTCTCTCTATTTCAAGCACATCTTCGGCGACGACGGCTATGCTTCAGGATATTACACATATCTCTGGTCGCAGGTGCTTGAAGCCGACGCTTGGGAACTTTTTGAAGAAAAGGGAATCTTCGACAAGAAGACCGCCGACAAGTTCAAAAAGTATATCCTTGAGAGCGGCGACACCGAAGACGCTATGGTGCTGTATAAGAAATTCCGCGGCGCCGATCCCGACGTGCATGCTCTTCTCCGTCTCCGTGGCTTTGAGCCCAAGAAAGCCGTGAAGAAAGGGAAGAAATAAGAAGAATTAATTAATATTAATATAGTATGAGATGCGCTTCATTGCCCCGGCAGTGTGGCGCATTTCAGACTGTCACAATCCCGAAGATTACGGAAATGGAAGAGAGTACGGACGAAAAATATATGCGCAGGGCGCTTCAGCTGGCCGCTTGTGGTGCCGGCCATGTATCGCCCAATCCGATGGTCGGGGCTGTAATAGTGGCCGACGGCAGGATAATAGGGGAGGGCTTTCACCGTCGCTTCGGCGGTCCGCATGCGGAGGTTAATGCCGTCAATTCGGTCAAAGACACCGACCGTCATTTGCTCCACTCCGCTACGATATATGTAACTCTTGAACCCTGTTCCCACTACGGCAAGACGCCTCCTTGCGCCGACTTGCTAATCCGCGAAGGCATCCCGCGAATCGTAATAGGCTCGCCCGACCCATTCCCGGAAGTGAGCGGACGCGGTGTGAAGAAATTGCGCGACGCAGGGCGCGACGTCACCGTGGGACTCATGCGTGAGGAATGTGACCGACTCAACCGTCGTTTCATTACCGCCCACACCCACCGCCGCCCCTTTGTGGAACTGAAATGGGCTCAGACCGCCGACGGTTTTATCGCTGCGTCAAAGGCAGGGGGAGGTTCACGTCCCATTAGAATCTCCACACCTCTCTCGATGCTGTGGATGCATTGCGACCGCTCGATGGCCGATGCCATAATGGTCGGCACGAATACCGTTCTGGTCGACAATCCGCATCTTAGGCTGCGCTTTTATCCCGGCCGTAATCCTCTCCGCATAATCCCTGACCGGCATGGCAGAATTCCCGCTGATTTCAACATATTCGCCGACCTGGATGTTTTAATTCTGAAAGATGACGCTCCGCTCAGCGATATGCTCCGAACGCTTTATGAAAAGCACGGCATAACCTCGTTGATAGTGGAAGGTGGTGCGAGGATGCTTCACTCCTTTATCGAAGAGGGTCTATATGATGAAATTCGTGTCGAGACTGCACCTTTCAGAATCGGCCACGGACTCCCTGCCCCCGGCGTCCCGGATAATTGTTTGCCGGTGGATTCTTTCTCTTGCGGCCGCAACCGCATTGTGAGATACGAGCATAAATTAATTGAAAATGAACACGAAAATGAAAAAACTTATACTTGTAACTAACGACGACGGCTATCTCGCCCCCGGTGTGCGCCGGCTCATCGAATGGCTCGAACCCTTTGGCGAAGTTATTGCTGTCTGCCCCGACGGTCCTCGGTCGGCACAGTCGATGGCTCTCACCGTCAGCACGGCTATGCGCATTACGCGCGTCGACGACTACAAGCGAGACGGATCCGTACTTTATAAATGTAATGGCACCCCGGTGGATTGCGTTAAGCTCGCCATGCACACAGTCCTGCCCCGCATACCCGACTTGGTCGTCTCCGGCATCAATCACGGCTCAAATGCCGCCGTCAATGTACTGTATTCCGGCACGATGGGTGCTGTTTTCGAGGGAACGGTATTCGGAATACCCTCCGTCGGCTTCTCCCTCACCAGCCATTCCATGGACGCCGATTTCCTCCCCTGCCGACCGTTTATTGAAAGCATTGTGAAAAAGGTAATTGAAAAAGGTTTGCCTGAAGGCGTCTGCCTCAACGTCAATATTCCAAAAGACTGCATCCCTTCCGGCATGCGTGTAGTGCGTGCCGCGCGCGGGAAATGGAGCGACGAATATCAGGAATACACCGACCCCTTCGGCAATCCGTTTTACTGGCTTTGCGGACGTTTCATCAATGAGGAGCCGGAGGCCGTCGATACCGACGAATATTGCCTCGCCCACGGAATCGTCTCAATAGTGCCCGAAGTTGTCGACCGCACGCACTCGGACGTAGACGCCATCAGTTCGCTGTTGTCCTTGTAGCTTGCTGTGACGTTTCTTTGATTATGTAAAATATATGCACAGGAATTTGTGGAAGTGGATAGAGATGCGTCAATTTGACCAGAAAATGTTCCCAAAAGACCAGCGGGGGGGGGGGGTAGGAATATTTTTTTATTAGTTATTTCAAAAATTTGTGCTAAAAAATTTGCGCTGACAAGAAAAATGTATTAATTTCGCGAGTGAATGGAATGGTTCAAGAGGTTATAAGCTGTCCTCTTGAATATGATTGGAATTTTTAGATTAATTTATTAGGATTAGGACAACCGGTTTTATTCCGTAGGACTGTCGGAATGACCGGAAAAGGTGGGTTCATAGTGATATGAGCCCGCTTTTTTAGTTGCCTTTCTTTCTATTCAGCCTTGTAATTTTAGAATTCATTTTCGCCATTTACTCGATTTTTTCGCGACTTTGGCAGTTACTGCTTGTATATTATTGAAAAAATAGCTAACTTTGCACGAATTTAACTCAATTTTGCCCTGTCAGCTAATGCCGATAGCGCTTAAGTGGGTTATGCGGTTTGATTATCCGATTGAGTTACAAGTAATTGACGGATAATCTAAAACTGCGTTTTTGCAAAAATGGATTGCCATTCAATAGGTTTTCTGTTTTTGCTGTATTTGGAATTTTATTGAGAAACAGCTTAAGGCAATTTTTAAGCTCGACGGTTCTATGAAAAAAAATAAATTATCAACCCGAATATTATTGATTGGCGGTATCCTTCTGTCTATGATTCTTCCATCTTGCAAGGCACCGCAGGACGTGGCTTATTTCCAAGATGTGGATACCAATGTAACGAATATTACCAACGCGCAGAACGCCATAAAAGTGCGTCCTGAAGATAAAATCAGTATCCTTGTTTCTTCTACCGATCCCGAACTCGGACGCCTGTTTAATCTTACCGTAAATCAGACGCGTGTCGGCAATTCCACCACAAGACGTGAAAACAACAATGTGGCCGGAAGCATGACATCGCAGGAGTCGCAGACTTCCTACACCGTTTCGCCGGAGGGTACGATCGACTTCCCCGTGCTCGGCACTCTTCAGATTGCCGGAATGACTCGCTCGGAGCTGGCCGGATTCATCAAAGGACAGCTCGAAGGACGCGGACTGCTTCAGAATCCTGTCGTTATAGTCGAATTCCTCAACACCGGTATCAGCGTCCTCGGTGAGGTGCGGAGTCCCGGACGCTACAACTACAACCGCGACCACCTCACAATCCTCGATGCCCTCGCTATGGCCGGCGACCTTGATATTCAGGGACAGCGCCAGAACGTCCTCGTGATTCGTGAGGAAAACGGAAAACGCAATACATATCGCATCGACCTTACTAAAGGCTCGCAGTTTATGAATTCTCCGGCTTATTATCTTCAGCAGGAAGACATAGTATACGTCGAGCCCAACAACGTCAAGAAACGCCAGACGACAGTCAATGGCAATAATGTCCTCTCGGCTCCGTTCTGGGTGTCGGTCGCTTCCCTTCTCACCTCAATTGCAGTTCTAATATTCAAGTAAATACCCACAGAATCCTGATATATGGAATCTAATTCGCAGAATTATCCGAGCGTGAATACCGTCGCCGAAGTCATCGAACCGGAGGTATCCACGTTTGATGTAAAAGCATTTTTGCGCCATTGCGTCAAAGCATGGCCATGGTTTCTCGTTTCAATTGTAGTGTGTTGTGCCTGCGGTGCGTTCTATGCGCTTCGTCAGCAGCCGGTATACACTCGTACGGCTTCCGTAATTGTCCAAGATCAGAAATCGGGCTCGTCGGCCGACATCTCCGAGGCCTTCTCAAGTCTGGGGCTTATGACCTCTTCTACCGATGTCGATAATGAGCTCTTCGTCTTCACCTCCCCGGCTCTGATGAACGAGGTGGTTGAACGTCTGAAACTATATATAAATTACGAGCAGGAAGGGCGTTTTCACCCTGTGACGCTTTATGGCGACGACTGCCCGATAGAGGTGGAGATGCCTGACATCCCCGATGATGTGAAAGCGTCGTTTGTCATAGAACTGTCCCCCGACGGCAACGCGCGTCTTTCCGATTTCAGCAAGACAGTCGATGGTAAGGAAACACGCTATAACAATGTGCGCACACTGCGTCCGAGCTTTAAAACTTACCGTTCTCCCATCGGACGCCTTATCGTACGTCCCAACGGAAAATTCACCGGACGAATCTCGGAACCGATTACTATAAAAGTGACCCACAATCCTTTAACTGCCACTTCCGATGCCTTCTATGCAAAGCTCAAAGGATCGCAGCCCAGCAAATACGCCGACGTAATAGAATTGACATTCAACGACGTTTCCTACCGCCGTGCCACCGCCGTCCTCAATATGCTCATCGACGTATATAACGAGGACTGGATGGAAGACAAGAATCAGATTGCTGTCGCTACGACGCGCTTCATCCACGACCGTCTCGCCGTCATTGAGCAGGAACTCGGCTCCGTCGATTCCGATATATCTGATTATAAATCCGACAATCTTATCCCCGACGTAGAGCGTGCCTCCGAGGTATATCTCCAGCAGGCCGTAAATTCCGACCAACAGGTTCTTGACCTCAGCAACCGTCTCGCGATGGCCAGATACGTCAAGGACTACCTCGGAAACTCCGCCAACAATAACGAAATCATTCCCGCTAACACCGGTATCGGTGACCTCAATATCGAGACACTGATAACAAAATACAACACGATCTTGCTCGACCGCAACAACTGGGAATCAAGCTCTTCTGCCAATAACCCCCTCGTGATGGAATACGACAAGACTCTCGCCGGATTGAGAAAGTCGATTATCACCGCGGTTAACGGACAGATCGTATCCCTCTCCACATCTCTGCGCAACACGGAATCCTCACTTCAGGATTCTCGTTCGCAGATCGCTTCGGCGCCTACGCAGGCAAAATACCTCCTCTCAGCCGAACGTCAGCAGAAGGTGAAAGAGGCTCTCTATATGTTCCTCCTTCAGAAACTCGAAGAGAACGAACTCTCGCAGGCCTTCACAGCTTATAATACTCGTGTCATCACGCCTCCTATGGGTCCAATGACGCCGATAGCTCCGAAGACATTGATCATCCTCGCCGTATCATTCATCTTCGGACTCCTAATTCCCGGGATAGTTATATTCATCCGTCAGAATATGGACACGAAGGTACACTCCCGCAAGGACATCGAGAGTGTGCCCGCACCCTTCGCCGGCGAAGTGCCGTTGTATAAGAAGGCTTCTAAAGTCAAAAGAATTACCAAGCAATTCTCAAGTCGAAAGAAGAAGAATGAGGAAGAAGACAGTATTTCAATCGTTGTCAAGGAGGGTCACAGAAATATCATCAACGAGGCTTTCCGCGTCGTGAGAAGCAACGTCGAGTTTATGGCGGATGCCAAAGACGGACTGGCGCCCGTCCTTATGACCACATCATTCAACGCCGGTTCGGGCAAGAGCTTCATATCTGTCAATCTCACGGCGTCGATGGCTCTCAAAAAGCAGAGAGTGCTTCTCATAGACGGCGATATGCGCCACGCTTCAGTGTCAAAAGTCGTCAATACCCCTTCCTCTGGCCTCGCCAACTATCTTCGTGGCGAAAGCGACAACTGGAGAGATTATATCCGCACTATAGACGAGCATCCCGGCCTCGATGTCATCCCTGTCGGAAAAGTGCCTCCAAACCCCGCCGAGCTTCTTGAATCCGACCGCATCGCCGTGCTCCTCGACGAAGCGAAGAAGGAATACGACTGCGTATTTATCGACTGTCCGCCGGTCAATATGGTTGTCGATGCTAAGCTCTTCACTCGCTATGCCGACAGAGTTCTCTTCATTGTGCGTGCCGGCCTCTTTGAAAAGGCTCTTGTGCCCGATCTCTCGGCGCTCATCAGAGAAAACAGTCAGGTACATTTCTGTACCATACTCAACTGCATCACTGATGAAAGCGGTTCTTACTACGGCAAGGGCTACTACGGTAAGGGATATTACGGCTCCCACTACTATCACAGCTATTTCAACGAAGATTAATAGCTCTATGAGCTCGCAGTCTCTAACAATACAGAGGGCGTGCCGGAATCTTCCCGATTCGGCGCTCCCTCTTCTCTCTTTCACAGCTACGCAAGTCGTCACGGCATAATCATCATTCACCACTCATCTTGATTTTTATACTATATGTCAATTTTTTCCCAAACTAAAATTCTACGCAGCACCGGATTTCTCAACGGGCGCACAGATTTCCACTCGCACGTCCTCCCCGGTGTGGACGACGGTATCCGTAAAATAGAAGATTCCCTCAGAGCCCTCAAAACATTCGAAGAAGCCGGCCTGCGAGAACTTTGGCTCACGCCTCATATTATGGAGGATGTCCCCAACACACCCGAACATCTTCGCGACGTCTTCGCATCCCTCAGTGAGGCTTACACCGGCCCGATCAAACTGCATCTCGCAGCCGAAAATATGCTCGATTCGCTCTTTGAAAAGCGTCTGAAGAGCGGAATCCTGCTCCCTATCGGAAAGGGACAGGACCATCTCCTCGTCGAGACCTCATATTTCAATCCCCCCTCCAATTTCGACTCACTCCTCGCTGAAATCAATTCGGCCGGATTATATATACTTTTGGCCCACCCCGAGCGTTATATCTATATGGATAAGGATGATTACAAATCCTTGATTGACCGTGGCGTCAAGTTCCAGATAAACTATGGCTCGCTCACCGGATTCTATGGCGATACGGCAAAGAAGAAGGCCGAATGGCTCCTCAAGGAGGGGTACGTTACTGTATTCGGGTCCGATATGCATAGAAACAGCGCTCTCGCTCGTCAATTAGACGGAAAGACTTCGGCTAAGGCGGTCGATCGTCTTATCGCCCTCCCCGAGCCGGAGTTCTGAATAATTCATCGTCCCGGCGCTCCACGTTTATGGAGCCTCGCCGGTAGGTAAAGTAAAAAGAAGAAAGACAAATATATGGCAAAGACTGCTTTAATCACCGGTGTGACCGGTCAGGACGGCTCTTATCTGTCCGAATTCCTCCTTGAGAAAGGGTATCAGGTGCACGGTACAATCCGGCGCTCTTCCGTGGATTTCCGCGAACGAATAGCCCATCTCGAAGACAACCCGGCTTTTCATCTCCATTACGCCGACCTCTCTGACTCACTTTCGATTATGCAGGTCATCGCAAAAGTGCGCCCCGACGAGATATATAACCTCGCCGCACAGAGCCACGTTCAGGTATCGTTTGACTGCCCGGAATATACCGCTCAGGTGGATGCGACCGGCGTTCTCCGCATACTTGAAGCCGTCCGGCAGTGCGGCCTCGCCGACAAATGCCGAATTTATCAGGCCTCGACATCCGAACTTTACGGCAAAGTGGAACAAGTGCCGCAGAACGAGGAAACACCGTTTCATCCCTATTCTCCTTACGCCGTAGCAAAGCTCTACGGATTCTGGATTGTGCGAGAATATCGCGAGGCTTACAATATGTTCTGTTGCTCCGGCATCCTCTTCAATCACGAAAGCGAACGCCGTGGCGAGACTTTCGTCACCCGTAAAATTACCCTCGCCGCCGCACGCATCGCGCAAGGAAAGCAGGACAAGCTTTATCTCGGCAATCTCTCTTCGATGCGTGACTGGGGTTATGCGCGCGACTATGTGGAGTGTATGTGGCTCATCCTCCAGAACGAGAAGCCCGAAGATTTCGTCATCGCTACCGGCGAACAGCACTCTGTGCGCGATTTCGCCACGCTTGCCTTCCGATATGCCGGCATAGAACTGCGTTGGGAAGGGGAGGGCGCCGACGAGAAAGGCATCGACGTCAAGACAGGCAAAGTGCTTGTAGAAGTGTCGCCCGATTTCTACCGCCCGACAGATGTCGTAAACCTTTGGGGTGACCCATCGAAAGCACGGCGGGAACTCGGCTGGAATCCGCAGAAAACAAGCTTTGAGCAGCTTGTCCGTCTTATGGTCGACTCCGATATGGAGAAAGTGGCCATCGAACGCGCCGACGAGCATATAAAACGTAACCTCGTAGAATATCTCGAAAAAGGTATCGTAAAATAATCCCGGTTTTTTATGATGAAGAAAGATGCTAAAATTTATGTGGCCGGTCATCGCGGTATGGTCGGTTCAGCCATTGTCCGTGCCTTGAAAAACGCAGGATACAACAATATCATTACGCGAACGCATGCCGAGCTCGACTTGACCCGGCAGGATAAAGTAGAAGAGTTCTTTGCCGCCGAAAAACCGGAATATGTCTTCCTCGCAGCCGCCAAAGTAGGAGGTATCGTGGCAAACCGCGACGCTTTGGCAGATTTTATGTATGATAATATGATGCTCGAAATGAACGTCATACACGCCGCTTGGAAAAACGGTTGCTGCAAACTCCTTTTCCTCGGCTCTTCCTGCATCTATCCCCGGCTCGCTCCCCAGCCGATGCCTGAATCATGCCTTCTCACCTCTTCGCTCGAACCCACCAACGAGGCATACGCCCTCGCAAAAATTTCAGGGCTCAAATACTGTGAATACCTCAACCGCCAGTACGGCACGGACTATATTTCCGTAATGCCCACGAACCTATACGGCCCCAACGATAACTATCATCCCGAACACTCCCACGTCCTTCCGGCACTCATCGACCGTTTCCACAACGCCAAAATATCCGGCGCGCCTTATGTAACCTGTTGGGGCGACGGCTCCCCACTCCGCGAATTCCTTTATGTGGACGATCTCGCTGATCTCTGTCTGTTCCTGATGAACAATTATTCCGGGAATGAGACCGTCAACGCCGGAACAGGCAAAGAGATAACGATTAAGGCTCTGACGGAACTCGTCGCTGAGATTATTGGCTATGACGGCGAAATCCGCTGGGACACAACGCGTCCTAACGGTACTCCGCGCAAACTCCTCGACGTCTCGAAGGCTACCGCGCTCGGATGGAAATACAAAACCGAGTTGCGCGACGGCATCCGCCTCGCATATCAGGATTATCTCGAAAATCCCCACCGCGCCATCCGCTAAATCCGGCAAAATAAAGATGGGGGAGGCGCGACCTCGTCCGGGGATTCGTCGCCGCAAACAGCGCGGCTTCTATCGTCCTTAAAATCCTTAACGTCCTTAGGGGTTGGCGCGACCCCGTCGGGGTCGTAGAATGTAGCTGTGGGTCAGCGAGCGTTAGCGAGCGCCACCCACGGTTAATCAATAAAATAAATTCTCGCCCCCGTAGGGGCCGAACAAATCAATATTGCGATTTTTTGCCGGCACAATCAATCGAAAAACTCAAAAAATTATCTCCGAATATTTGCGCCATATAAATTAATGTGTTAAATTTGCATCCGGATAGTACCATTATCGTCAATGCCCGTAATATGATCTCAATGCTGACGTCAGTTGCGAGGCGTAAAGTCATAATAGTCAAATAATTAAACAATATATTCATTAACTAAATCATCAAAAAGCATGAAGAAAATTCTACTTGGTTTGGCCGTGCTTCTCGGATTCTCGTTCGCCGCGAGCGCCGAAACAGCTGTGCTGAACTTCAACGATGCTGCCGATATTAAAGGTACTAAAGATGCTTCTTCCGGTAATTATGCTCCGGTAGAATCCTTTAAAGTTGGCGATTTCTCGTTTGTGTGTGGCTTTGATAAGGAAGGTGTTCAGGATTCCCAGAAGCCGAAGCTCTGGAAGTATAAAGGCACGTTCGGTGAAATCACCACTGAATGGCAGGTGCGTATATTCTCATCCGCACAGGGTTGGTTCACCATCACCGCTCCCGAAGGTGCCACTATGTCTAAAATCGTGGCCTACGGTCCTTCCGGCAACCTCAGTACCTCCGCTTCAGTCTCCGCTGACTCCGGCGAGGTCGTTATGGATTCAAATTCCACCACAAAGATTGGTACTGCTACGTGGACCGGTTCCGCTTCGGCTGTAAAATTTACAGCTTCAACTGGAAAGCCGCAAATCGCTTATATGGAGGTGACCTACGAGAAGGCTGCGACGCCCGGCGGAGACTTCATTGTATCGTTCGTGCCTGAGTCAGGCCAGACGCTGAAAGAGATTTCCACTCTTGAAGTGAACTGGAACGTGCCCTGCAACGGTATCTCCAACGGATGCTTTGATCTGAACACCCTTTACAAAAAGAACGGCGAGGATTGGACCACCGTTGAGAACTATTGGCCTGACTACAATGCTGAGACTGGGAAAGTGTCGTTCAGCTTTATGACTGTCGGCGTCGATCCCAAACCCTTCTCCACTCCCGGCGAATACAAATTCGTAATCCCCGCAGGCAAGTTCTGGCTCAACAATGTCAAGACCGCCGACGAGATTATGAACGACTGGGAAAATCCCGGCAACTCTCCCGAAGTGACTTATTTCTTCACAATCGAGGCCGGCGCTCCGGTTGTCGAACCCGTCGATTTCGCTTCCAAAATCATTTCTGCATATCCCGGCGAGGAAATCTCCGCGGCCGAATATTGGGAAGGCGGTGCTGTAACCGTACAGTATGAGATGAGCGGTGCAGTTTCTCTCAATACCGCCTGCACCGACGCCATCGTAATGACGCTCGACGGCGCGCCTTTCGGCAACGCAATCAAGGTGGATTCACAATTTTTACAGGTTATGGACGGCAGCGATGTCGCTCCTCTTGCAGAAGGAAGCACTGACGAAGAAATTGTCAGCCAGATCCGTATGGCGTTCGCTATGCCCGAAGGTGACGCTACACTTGCCAACGGTCTCTATGAAATGACCATCCCCGCCGGTTTCTTCAATCTCGGCGGCCAGCCCAACAAAGAATACAAAACCTCATGGAGAGTAGGCGATGCCCCCGTACAGCCGGTAAATATCGCTCCGCTTATCGTCAATATCGAACCGGGTACGGAATACACCCCCGAGGAAAGATGGAATGAAAGCGGTATCGACGTGATGATGCAGCTTTCCGCAAAAGTTGAGAAAAACAATGCGTGCGATGCCAAAGCCGTTATGAAACGTAACGGTGCGGCAGTAGGCAACGAGCTCGCCATTTCAAGCGAAATGGTAATGGTACAGGTTGACGAATCCTCGCCTCTCGCCGACGAGTCAGAGACGACTCCTCTTACAAACGTTATGTTGGTATTCCTTCAGGACGAGACGTTCACAGCCGCAGCAGGCACTTACGAGATGACTGTCCCCGAAGGATTCTTCATCGTAAACGGAACTCCCAACGCGGCTTACACCAAGACATGGACTGTCAAGAGAGTTATCACCGGTGAATACGGCACGACTCCCGACAACAACGAGACCGTTACCAAAAACATCGACGAATTCTCTATCGAATTCCCCGCTGCCACTACTGTTACGGGCGTGACTACCGGCGTGACTGTCAAGAACGAGGCCGGAACTGACTTCGCTCCCTTCGGTGTTCTCCCCAGCGGCAACAAGCTCACTTATTTCTATATTGCCGGTCTTGAAAACGGCACTTACACCGTTACAATCCCTGCCAACACTCTTACCGTAGACGGAACTGCATACGCTAAGGAAATTTCATGGAAATTTACCATCGCTGTTCCCGAGTCTGAGAAACCCGTCATCAACCCCGCTGAGGGCAAGGTTGCTCCCACTGATCTTGACGTGATCACCATCACGTATCCCGCCGGAACAACAATCGTTGTCGCTGAAGATCCCTTCGTAACGCTCAGCGCGGGTATGTCTATGACTATGTACACTACCCAATTGGGCGAATCCGCCAACATTGTCAAGTTCACCCGCCAGAACAGCGAAGAGCTCGCCGAAGGCGATGTGACCTTCACCATATATGGCGGCGCTTACACCGTGAACGGTGAGGCCAACGAGATGATGACCTTCAACTACACCATCTCGAAAGCTCCGGCAATCGTTATCAACAAGCCGGCCATCACTCCCGCCGAAGGCGAAATTTCTATTGACGAGGCAGCTAAATTCACGCTTACCCTTGCCGACGACCTGAAAGCTACCGCAGTTGATGCAGACGTGGCGGTATCGTTCACGCGCATCAATGTCAATACTCCCGACGTGCACTATTACACGCCGTCGCTCGGTGAAAACGGCGAGGTTATCCTCACGGCTATGGCAGGCGATGAACTCGGCGCAGGCGAATACTCGCTCGTAATTCCCGAAGGCACATTCTCCGTCGGCGACGTGAAGAATCCTGAGTTTACTTACACCTTCACGCTGAAAACCAACGCTATCGACGCAGTCTACGGCGACGCGTCGGCGTTCGACATCTATACCGCGACAGGTATCGTAGTTGTACGCAACGGCAATGCCGACGATGTAAACGCCCTTGCTCCGGGTCTCTACATCATCAACGGCAAGAAAGTTCTCATCCGCAAATAATATCGTATAAACGGATAATTCCCCGGAGGGGCGCGTCGGCCGACGCGCCCCTCTCATTTAATAGTCCGACCTGTCTGATTAGTCAGGGAATAGGACTTTAAATCAATCTAAAAAATTTTTTTACATAAATCTTTTTGTATTAAAATATTTTTATTACCTTTGCGCCATAGAATCACACCATTAATTTTTTAGGTCACGCTCCGACGCCTCTTTTCTTTGTCGCGAAAGCCTTCAAAATTGATATCTGACTGAAATTTAAGCAATTATATTAACTAAATCATTAACAGCATGAAAAAATTACTACTTTGTTTAGCTGTTATTCTCGGCTTCGGCCTCACCGCCGCCGCCCAGAATAGCGGAGCTGTGACCGCGCTCACAGCCTCCGACCCCGCTAACGGAGGGTTCGTTTCCGAATTGCCCGACGCAGTTACGCTGACTTTCGGAAATGCAACAAGAGTGACAGAAAGTGATGCTATCGAAACGTATGACGATTTCTTCACTTCTATGTCGCTTGCCGGCAAGTCGCTCAACCCCGGCTCTGTTGTCGGCAATTACCGTATCAGCGGTAATACGGTTGTCTTTCAGACGAGTCTGCGCAATCAGAGCGTCAGCGACGGAGACGTGTTCACGTTCACTCTCGCTCCCGGCGCTCTCAAGGCCGACGGACAGGACATCTCGCTCACTTATTCGGTGACAGTAGGCGCCGATCCCGCCGCCCTCAAATTTACCGCATCCCGCCCGGAGAACGGCGGAACGACTCCATCCTTCCCCGAATCGTTCTCCCTGACTTTCGGCAATGCCACTTCGATTGCTCTGGCAAATCCCAACGAGTCGAACATCGTGGCTTACAGCGACGGCGTACAGGCAGAAGCCAACGGTATTCTCAATCAGTCAGTTTCCGGAAATACCGTCACCTTCACTTTCGGACGTGATGCCAATATGTATCTTACCGGTACGAGCCTTTCGTTCCATTTCCCCGACGGCGAGCTTCTCGCTGACGGCAAGGCAGTTCCCGCCTTCGATTACGGTTTCACCATCAAGGCCGACGATCCCCAGCCCGGCGACGAAAACGTGACCTTCACTCCCAAAAACGGTTCAATCCTCGAATCGATCAGCAAAGTTATCATCGACACGAAGCCGCAAATTACGTCAATTGATACAGGATATGCCGTTATGACGCGCACTTACAATGGCGTGACGACTGAAATTGAGAAAAACGACGGTATGTTCGCCAACTTCATCACAGAAGACGGCTTCAACGGTATGATGGAGTTTACTTTCAAGAAGCAGACCGCTCCCGGCGAGTACACTATTACTTTTGAAAAAGGTTTCTTCTGTACCGGTTCGTCCGGCACAGGAAATTCTCCCGAATACGTCGTCAAATACACCATTCCCGAGGGTATCGTGACGATGGAAAGCGTGCTCAACAGCATCTACCCCAACGACACCGATATGCTCCCGGCAGAATACTGGGAGGGCGGTACAGTTACAGTAGCTCTCGACATCAAAGGCACCGTCGCTCAGAACAGCGCTGTCGGCAAAATCACAATGAATTTCAACGGCAAGGACTACGAGGCGTCAGTGCAGACACAGGACGACGAAGGCTCGACTTCCGTTTATATGATGTTCGCCGGTATCCCGACCGAGAATGAAGCCGTCATCCCCGGCACATACACACTCAACGTCCCCGGCGGTTACTTCACTGTCGACGGCAAGGTGGTAGGCCCCTACACCAAGTCATGGACCATCGTGCCCGCTCCGGTGGAATATGCTTACGACTGGGATCCGAAGGTGGGTAAAGTCGACCTCACCCAGACGGGCGGTGTCATCAGCAGCGCAGGCGCTCTGATTACCCTCCAGTTTGCTTGGATGAATCTTGAATTGGCCGGCAAGTCGGATCTGAAGGCTAAACTCGTATATGACGAAACGCAGGAAGTTGTAGCTGAATTCAGCTCCAACGACGCGGACCAGCAGATTCAGTTGCAGCAGGGCAAATATAAATTCAACATCCGCAATGCTGTCCTCGACAAGAATAAATTCGGCAAGGGCATCAACGTAAACGGCAAATATACTCTCACGCTCCCCGAAGGATTCTTCGTCAGTGCAACCGGCGTTCCTAATAAGGAAGCCTCCTTTACTTGGGAACTTACAGGCGGTATCGACCCCAACCTCCAGCAGGTATACACTTACTCGCCCGAGGCAGGCGCATACGATGTGTTCCCCACTGTGACGCTCACTTACGAAAACTGCACGAAGATTGTACTTTCACCCTCGGCAGTCGGTCAGGTATATCTCACCAACAACCAGATCGGCGTATGCAAGGTGACTACCGACGGCATCAACAAGGTGACGTTCACCCCGACCCGCGACATCCGCGATCAGGCTCCCTCCGAGTTCTCTTACTATGCGCTTAAAGCCGACGCAGGTATCTTCACACTTACCATCAATGGCACTGATGTGGAAAATACGGCTATCGATATCGCCAAAGTCTACACGATCAAGGAGCCGACTCCCGCACCCCTCGTGCTTGATCCCGCCGACGGCGCTCAGGTTACATCCGAGCAGCTTCAGGTAATCAATATCACGACTACCGAGACTGTCACCACCAACCCGATGAAATACGCCCGTCTCTATCCCGTTGTTGACGGCGTACGCTCTGCCGAGCCCATCGCTTCCTATCGTATCTCAGTGCCCAGCGGAACGAATTCCGGCACATTCACCGTTACTGCCGCCGACGGCGTTGAAATCCCCGAAGGCGTTTATGACTTCGTCATCCCGGCAGAGCAGTATCGCGTCACCTTGGAAGGACGCGCACGCCAGAGCAAGGAACAGGTGGCTCGCTACTATGTAGGCGTCGAGGCTCCGAAGGTTTATACGTTTGTGACCGATCCCGCCGACGGCGCTACTGTAAACGCTCCTCTTACGGACATCTTCGTAACCCCGGAAGGCGCATCGTCCATCGAAGTGCTTCTCCCCCTCAAGCTCACGAAGGGTCAGGTATCCTACGATATCGTAGGCGTAGTTGCCGAGAACAAGGCAAACTATATGATCGTCACTCAGGAAATCACCGCCGGCGAATGGACAGCTCTTGTTCCCGCAAACGGTCTGAAGATCGACGGCGAGGTTTACGCTAAGGAGATCTCTTGGAAATTTACCGTTGCCGACGGCTCGGCGGCCGAAATGCCGAAGCCCGCTGCCAATCCCGCAGAGGGTCAGGTTTCTCCCGAGCAGCTTGACGAAATCATCCTTACGCCTGCCGACGGCGCGAAAGCTACGAAACTCGGCGAGGACGATACTTATCTCATTACCCTCTCGCCCGTCACCGACGGCGTGGCAGGTATCTCCGTACGCACTTACACCGCTTCCATCAACGAAGAAGGTCAGGTAGTGCTTAAGGTTCAGGGCACGGATCTTCCGGCTCTCGAGAAAGGTGACTATCGTCTGAACGTGATGGCAAACTCCTTCTTCATCGGAGAGCAGGGCAACCCCGTATTCGACTATGACTACAAAGTTCTCCCCAACTCCGTGGACACCGTCTATGGCAATGACACCGAGTTCAACGTCTATACCGCGACAGGTATCGTAGTTGTCCGCAACGGCAATGCCGACGATGTAAACGCCCTTGCACCGGGTCTCTACATCATCAATGGCAAGAAGGTACTTATCCGTAAATAATCCGAGATAAGAAAATAACGATTATCCCTATAAAGAGGGCACGCATTCGCGCGCCCTCTTTTGCTACTTTTGCTGCTCGATTTTTATTGTTATTATTTGTCGGAATGGAAATAAAGCCCTAATTTTGCATCCGGTTAATTTCGGCGGTATGCTATGACGGCCGCCGGTAAAATAATAGGAAAATGTCTATTCATATCCCCGATAATACCCGCAAGGTGACGACGCGCCGCCTCGTGGAGATGAAGCAGCGCGGAGAGAAAATCTCAATGCTTACGGCTTACGATTATTCAAGTGCCAAGATACTGGACGAGGCAGGCATCGACTGTATCCTCGTCGGCGACTCGGCCTCCAATGTTATGGCGGGCAACGCCACGACGCTTCCTATCACGCTCGACCAGATGGTATATCATGGCAAATCCGTCATGAAGGGTGTGAAGCGCGCATTGGTAGTGGTCGACCTCCCCTTCGGCTCATATCAAGGAAACTCGAAGGAAGCTCTCGCATCAGCCGTCCGCATCATGAAGGAGACGCACGCCGAGGCTGTCAAGATGGAGGGCGGCGCCGAGATACGTGAATCAGTGGAGCGCATCCTCTGTGCAGGTATTCCCGTTATGGGTCATCTCGGTCTGACGCCCCAGAGCATCAATAAGTTCGGTACATATAATGTGCGCGCACGTGAAGAGGCCGAAGCCGAGAAACTCGTTCAGGACGCTCATCTTCTTGAGGAAATCGGCTGTTTCGCAATTGTTCTGGAGAAGATTCCGGCCAAGCTCGCAGAGCGCGTGTCGCGCGAACTCACTATTCCGACCATCGGTATCGGCGCCGGCGGCGCCTGCGACGGGCAGGTGCTCGTAATGCACGATATGATGGGCATCAACCGGGGATTCTCGCCTCGATTCCTGCGTCGCTACGCTAATGTAGCCGACATCATGACAGAGGCTGTGGGACGTTACATCGAAGACGTCAAGACCGGCGACTTTCCCAATGCGGAGGAGCAATATTGACTTAAAATTCTAATAACGCACCCTCGCTGTAGTTCGACGTTGTTCGGTGTTAAAAAATATTAACATATTTTGTTCCTACGATTAAGTTTATTAATTTTGTGCGTGGATATAAGGAGCTGTTTACAACAGTCTCATCCGAGTCATTATTCAACCTGAATTGATACTTTTTTTCGAGAAGGAAATTTAACTTAAAATTCTAATAATATGCGTAAATCTACTATTTTCGGTGCGATTGCCGCCATCGCAGTGTTCTGTGGCGTCAATACCGCATCTGCAAAAAGCTATGTTCCACAGCAACCTGTAGAACCGTGCCCCCTCCCGGCGTGCGTAACTTCTGTTTCTCCCGCTCAGGGAATCATCAACCTTGACGGTAGCCAGACAGTCGGCTCGCCCCTCGGCGCCGGCTACATCGGTATCACTTTCACCTCTGTACCTGAATTGAACCTCAATCAGTCTGCCGACAACTTTATAGAAATCTACGTTGACGGTGCGAAGACTCCGGCAGAGAGAATTTCCGGCCTCAAGGCTTATGTCGACGCAATGGGATTCCCTACCGGCGGATTCGATTTCAAGGGAAGCTATACAGGACGCGCGACCTATCATATCGTAGTGCCCGAAGGTGTATGGCTGTTAAACGGTGAGCCTACGCCCAAGATTGAACTCAACTATGAGGTGACACGCGACTTCATAGTGACGCCCGGTGCAGGCGTTGTGGAGAAACTCGACGAATTCATGCTTATCTGCGCCAGCTCGTTCGCTACAACCTATAATGGCGGCATCTCCCTCTACAAGCAGGGCAGTGCCAGCAATATCCCCGTAACCGTGACTCCCATTGAGCCGGATGCAGAGGGCGCTGACCAGAACGCATTCCTCATCAAGTTAGACGGTGAACCGGTCATCACTCCGGGTATCTACAACCTTGAGGTTCCGCAATATACTTTCACCGAGACGTGGTTCGGCCCTGATTACTCAAAGACAGAAGGCGTTCGTACCATCAAGAGCCAGGCTCAGATTTTCGTGTTCATAGTTCCTGAACTTCCCGTTCCCGGAGTAGTGCCGGCTGACAACGCCACGGTTCTTGACCTTGACAAAATCACCGTCACCATCCCGAATCTTGAATCATACAACTTCCTGCTGATTGACGACAAGGTGGCCAACTATCTCTATCCCGTTGACGAGGATGGCGTGGTCAGCACTATTCCTGCCGCACGTTACACGGCCAAGAGAAATGACGATACAGCCAAGACAGGAGTGTTTGAACTCGTGCCCGGAGTCGGTTACGAGGATTTCAAGGCTGCTCCCGGCAATTATCTTCTCCGTCTGGGCAGCAACCTCTATTCCGCTTCTTCCAAGACTGGCGACTTCCTCAATTCAGCTCCTTACGAATTCCACTACAAGGTGATTCTCGACCCGACCGTTTACGAGATCGTGACGGATCAGGCAGTTGAGGTAAGCAAGCTCGAAAACATCGAGATCCGCTTCCCGCAGGCCAACTACGTTGTAGAGAACACTGAGGCAGCCGAGAAGATGTATATCAAGGACGAGAAGGGCAACAAGGTAGACGTTGAGCTGACGCTCGACGGCGGTGGCATCTCACCCCTCGCTGAGGAAGAGGAATACACCGGCTCTTCAATCACTGTTGTTATCAATCCCGCCATCGTCCAGAAGGGTGCTTTCACGCTCGTTATCCCCGAGGGCGCACTCGACTGCGACACGTTTGCCAACAAAGCTATCGAGGCTACATACAAGGTAGACGGCACGCAGGACAGCATCGAGGAGATTGTTGTCGGCGCTGAGACTGTAACGGTTTACAACGCAGCTGGTATCCTCGTGCTCGACAATGCAAATGTTGAGGCTGTTGAGGCACTTGAGCCCGGTCTCTACATCATCAACGGCAAGAAAGTCGTCTTGACGAAATAAAAGATATAGAAGAAGTAATTTTCATTAGTTAGGAAGAGGGTGCGTCAGATGGGACATCTGATGCACCCTCGCTGTATCCGCAGGGTCCTTACGCGCCCCCGTGGGGGGCGTAGAATGTAGCCGTGGGTCAGCGCGAAGCGCGCCACCCACGGAAAAATGGTAAAATAATAATCGTCCCCATAGGGGCCGAACAAATCAATGTCGCGATTTTTTGTGCAACCCCGACGGGGGATTTTCAGGCGCAATCAATACGCGAGATTGGTAGGGTCTTTAAGGATTTTCAGGATTTTAAGGACCTTAAGGATCTTTGACTCGGAGAACTCGGAGAACTCGGAGGTGCGGATGTGTGTGTGTGGCGCCCCCCCGTGATTATCCCCTCCGGGGGATGGATTGGAGGGCGCGCGAGGTGATTCCGAAATGGCGCGCGAGGAGTCGGTGTGTGTCGGCGTTGAGCGTGTGCTGGGGAAGAGCCTTGGCGGGCACGAGGAGGGCGCGTGCGAACGTTTCAGCTTCCCTTTCGCGTTGTCGTACGG
>JAGAUF010000104.1 GCA_017620885.1 Muribaculaceae bacterium | reverse complement strand
TGATAAATCAGGGCAATTTTGCCCTCCAAAATAGAGCGGAAAATGTGGTACAAACCGTGGTACATTGCTTCTCAATTATGTCAGGCAACAAATTGATAATCAATAAGATAATACCACTCTCACAAAGCCCGCTCGGATCACTTCAGGGTCACAACCCAAATACCGCAGAGCCTCCCAATCGGGAGGCTCTAATCGTATATAATTATTATCTTTGCAAAAAAATTATTTGATATGGCAGACGAAATGGGTTACTATCAAGAGACCTGCGTAGCCCACTGCCGGAACTGCACACCACGATGCGAATTGACACGACGACGGTTCTAAACTCAGTTTTTTGTAAAAATCGCAGTTATAATCGCAAAAATTTGTACCCACAAAGGATTATAATCGCAATTTTTTGTACCTCAATTTGGTTTTTTGAGAAATTATGTAGGTAGAAAATGTGGATATGTGGTAAGAAAATACTAATTTTGTAGTATGAAAACTGAATTGGAAAAGTTAGTACGAAGATACCGTGAGCTTGGAATAGACCAACAATTGGACTATGACAAGTTTTATCTGTATTCCATAATTACACATTCCACTGCGATTGAAGGCTCTACGATTACTGAACTTGAAAACCAAATAATGTTTGACAACGGGATTGCCATTAAAGGGAAAAGCCTTGTCGAGCAGAATATGAACCTTGACCTGAAGGCTGCGTATGAGCGGGTGCTTGATTATGCACGCGCCCATGCCGATATAACAATCGACCGGTTGAAAGAACTATCGGCTTTGACGATGAAAAACACCGGTTCAGAATATCATACCGCACTGGGAGATTTCTCGTCGGCAAATGGCGATATCCGTCTTTTAAATGTGACAGCCGGTATCGGTGGAAGATCTTATATGGCGTACAATAAAGTTCCGCAGAAACTGAAAGAGTTTTGCGAGGCACTGAACACTTCACGGCAAATGGCCGGAGCTATGTCGGTGCAACAGCTTTATGAAATGAGTTTTGACGCACACTATAATCTTGTGACCATCCATCCGTGGGCTGACGGCAACGGACGAATGGCTCGATTACTGATGAACTGGCTGCAATTTGAATACGGACTTATACCCTCGCGCATATTCAGCGACGATAAGGAGGAATACATAAAGGCTCTGGTCGCTACCCGCGAAGTTGGGGACCTTACTATATTCCGTAAATTCATGACTGAAACAATGATAGCCCATCTTTCGCACGACATAGCCGCTTACACAGAATCCGTCCGGGAAGCCGAACCGATATTTTCGTCATCTCCCATTTCATCGAAACCCAAGAAAACACGGGATATGGTGATTGAGCTTCTTAGTAAGAATCCAAAACTAAGCGCGACAACTCTCGCCGCTGAAATCGGCATCTCGGTCAAAGGAATTCAACGACACCTCGCCAATCTTAAAGCTGAAGGGATTCTCCGGCGCATCGGGCCCGACAAAGGTGGTGAATGGCAAATTATCAATTAACGTTCCATTACCCATTAGTTATAAACCAAGGGTATTGCCTGCACGGATAATGAACTCAAGCATTGGGCGATTGGAAAAGATTTTGTAATTTTGCAGCCATAAATCGGGACAAGGGTATTTTATTTTATGAAAATTCAGCTATTATGGCAGACGATAAGAAAATAATTTTCTCTATGGTGGGTGTCAGCAAAATCATCCCACCGCAACGACAGATTCTGAAAAATATCTATCTGTCGTTTTTCTATGGTGCGAAAATAGGCATCATCGGATTGAACGGATCCGGGAAATCGACACTTCTCAAAATCATCGCCGGAATAGACAAGGAGTATCAGGGAGAAGTTGTGTTTTCTCCCGGCTATTCAGTAGGTTATCTCGAACAGGAGCCTAAGCTCGACCCGAAAAAAACTGTCCTTGAAGTTGTGCGCGAGGGCGTGCAGCCCATTATGCAGCTTCTCAAGGAGTATGATGAGGTGAATGAGGCATTTGGCGATCCGGAAGTTCTGGAGAATCCGGATAAGATGGATGCGCTGATGGCACGTCAGGCTGAGCTTCAGGATAAGCTCGACGCGGCCGACGCGTGGAACATCGACAATAAGCTTGAGCGTGCTATGGACGCGCTGCGCTGTCCGCCTGACGATCAGCTCATCGAGACGCTGTCGGGAGGCGAGAAACGCCGCGTGGCGCTATGCCGTCTCCTCCTTCAGCAGCCTGACATTCTCCTGCTGGATGAGCCGACCAACCACCTCGACGCCGAGTCGATCGACTGGCTCGAACAGCATCTGCAGCAATATCCCGGCACTGTAATCGCCGTGACACACGACCGTTACTTCCTCGACCATGTGGCCGGATGGATTCTTGAGCTTGACCGCGGAGAAGGAATCCCATGGAAGGGAAATTATTCGTCGTGGCTTGATCAGAAGACAAAGCGAATGGCTCAGGAGGAGAAGCAGGCGAGCAAGCGTCGCAAGACTCTGGAGCGCGAGTTGGAATGGGTGCGTATGGCGCCCAAAGCTCGTCAGGCTAAAGGGAAAGCGCGTCTGGCATCTTACGACCGCCTTCTGAATGAAGACCAGAAACAACGCGAAGAGAAACTTGAAATTTATATTCCAAACGGACCCCGTCTTGGCAATAAGGTGATTGAGGCACACAAGCTTGCTAAAGCTTACGGTGACAAAGTGCTTTTCTCCGACCTTGAATTTATGCTTCCGCCCAACGGCATAGTGGGTGTGATCGGCCCCAACGGTGCCGGCAAAACCACTCTTTTCCGTCTCATTATGGATCAGGAAAAACCCGACAGTGGCGAATTTGAAGTGGGAGAAACGGTAAAGATTGCATACGTAGATCAGAACCATAAGGATCTTTCTCCCGAGAAAACCGTCTATGAGGTTATCTCGCAGGGTACGGAATCTTTCCGTATGGGTGGCCGCGATATGAACGCACGCGCGTATCTCTCGAAATTCAATTTCACCGGCGCCGATCAGGAGAAAAAAATCGGCGTCCTCTCCGGTGGCGAACGAAATCGTCTCCATCTCGCTATGGCACTGAAGGAGGAAGGCAACGTGCTTCTGCTTGACGAACCTACCAACGACATCGACGTCAATACCCTCCGCGCCCTTGAAGAGGGTTTGGAGAATTTTGCCGGCTGTGCGGTTGTTGTCAGCCACGACCGCTGGTTCCTCGACCGTATCGCCACGCATATCCTCGCCTTCGAGGGCGACAGCAAAGTGACGTATTTCGAGGGAAGCTATTCCGATTATGAGGAATTCCGCAAGAAACGCGACGGCAACGACACGCCCCACCGTATCCGCTACCGCAAACTCACCGACTGATTTGTGCCATTGTTGATTATAGCTTTATGCCAAGATATTGATCCCCCAGAAGAACTGCACCCAAATCAGTTGTGGTGCAGTTCTTTTTGACAGATCTGCATACACACCTTTTCCCCTCCACCGCTTTTCTCGCTCAATATACATTTTATACAACAGAATTCCCGTTTAAACGTTATACAATTGTCCCATAGGCGAAACTTGAACGGACACGCAGGCGTAGAAAGCGTCAATTGATAAATGAAGCATTTTAAGGAACATACTTTCGCCAATCTTTTATTGCTGATTGTACCGCTCTCGCTTGCGGTACCGAATCTCTATGTCTGTTGCTTAAACAATATATCTTTTGTGGAGTGGATCGCCGCACTCGTGCTCCCATTAGGGTTATACGCATTGCTGATGGCTGTCTCGCGCAAAACGTCCCGGACATCGGCATTGCTGTTTCCCCTGATGTTTCTCGGGGCTTTTCAGATAGTGGTCTCATATCTTTATAACAACGGCTATCCGATAGGCGTGGATATGTTTCTTAATGTATCGACGACCAACATAATGGAAGCACACGAATTGCTGTCAGGCATATCTATCTCCGTTACGTTTGTCGTAGTGCTGTATCTCCCGACTTTTATAATGTCGATTATAGGATGGAAACGTCAGTGGGAAGCCGATGAGAAAATATTGCGGCTCGCGCGCAAAATCGGTCTGGCTGTTACGGCTCTCGGCACGGCGGGTTATATCTATTGCGCCGTTTCATTACCATCCTACAGGATTTCATCAGATGTATTCCCATTCAACGCATTATATGATTTCAAAGAGATGATAGTGCGCGAACATCGTCTTTCCTCCTATCCGGAGACATCAAACGACTTCAGCTACGGCGCCTCTTCCAACGATAAAGAGAATCAGCTGTACATCGCTGTCATAGGCGAAACGTCAAGAGCTGACAACTGGGGGATACTTGGCTACAGCCGCAATACAAATCCACGTTTGAGCAATTACGGAGATTCGATTATATCATTCGGCAAAGTATTCTCAGAAAGCAACACAACGCATAAATCCGTTCCGATGCTTCTCAATACGCTTTCCTCCGAGAATTTCGATGATGAAATCTACCGTCACAAAAGCATCATAACGGCCTTTAAGGAAGCGGGATTCAAGACATACGTTGTGTCAATGCAGAAGCCAAATGGCTCATTGATAGAAAGGTATATGAATGAAGCCGACGTAGTGTATTACGCTGGCGGGACCGACGATCAGCCGGATCTTGATGAAACGATTCTGCCTCTGATGGATGCCGTGATTGCGGATAAAGGCGTCGCAAAGAAACTAATCGTGGTGCATCTATACGGTTCCCATTATAATTATTCCGACCGTTATCCTGCGAATTACTCGATTTTCACACCTGACAAATGTGCGCAGGCAAATTATGAAAACCTACGGAATCTGCGAAACGCTTACGATAATACGGTCGTTTATACGGATCATGTGCTGTCGGAAATGATCTCTAAAATTAAATCGGCTGATTATAATGCTGCATTGATTTATACATCTGATCACGGTGAGGATATATTTGATGATTCCCGGAAAAAATTCCTACACGCCTCGCCCGTACCCACTTACTGGCAGCTGCACGTCCCGTTCATCATTTTTATGAATCCCTCTTACCGGGCCGCTCATCCGGACTATATTGCCGGTGCGACAGCAAATCGCGGGAAAATGATAAGCTCAAGCAAAAGTTATTCCCACACCCTGCTGCAGCTCGCCGGAATTTCTTCAAGATATTTCAATGCATCGCAGTCGCTTCTCGACAAGAATTTCAAGCCGTCAGACAGATTGCTTTATCTCGACGACCTCAATGAGTCGATGGACCTTATGAAATGGGGCTTCACGGATTTTGATAAACGGAATCTACAAAAAGTCCAAAAATCCGCACGCTGATACTGAATAAACAATAAACAATGACTGCGCCGAGAAGATATGTTCCACAGCGCAGTCATTAATATTTAATTATACCTTAGACGAGGTGAGCGATGTGTTCGTCGCGATCACCGGGGAGAAGGTCGATTACGGGAATCTCAATCATCGTATAGCAACCGGGAGCCTGACGCATAGCGGCGCGGGCACAGCAGACAAGAACCTGACCGGTAAGTGCCGGATTGTTGATCTTCATATCAAACTCGAAGAGCTGATTGTGTGTCTTTCCCGATACACCTTTGCGCACGAGATTTACTCCATGGCCAACGTCGTTGAGCGCATCCACGCTGTCGACGGCGATAACGTGCGTCTCATCAGAAGCGAAATAAGCGTCTGCCTTGATTGCAGCTGCTACTTTTTCCAATTCATAACCGGGGAGCAGTTCGATATATACCATACGGCGGTGAATTCCTGTACCCGTCGGAATCGTCATGCTCAGGGCATCCTTGACGCCCTCGATAGCCTTGACTGCAACTGTGTGACCCATCGAACGTCCCGGGCCGAAATTCGTATATGTGATACCCTCCGGAGCTATTGCCTGCATAAGCGTACGCACTACCGAGTCACTGCCCGGATCCCATCCTGCGGATATAATGGATACTGTATTATGCTCCTTGGCCACCTTGCCGAGCGTCTTGCGTAGCTCGGGGATGGATGTATGGATGTCGAAGCTGTCTACGGTGTTGATTCCGAGCGAAAGGATTTCTTTAGCGTGTTTTTCCACTTGTCGTGTAGGTGTAGCAAGGATAGCGACGTCTACGTCATTGAGATCTTTGATACTTGCCACAACGGGGATTTCAGCGGGAATATTGTCACGGTCCGCTGGATTTCTTCTTACGATTCCGGCCACCTCAAAATCGGGGGCGGCGAGCAGGGCGTCAAGTGTATAACGCCCGATGTTGCCATAACCTACTATGGCTGCTCTGATCTTTTTCATTCTGTAAAAACTTTAATTATTTATCTGTAAACGGAGAGGCTGACCACCACGGCGTAGGCCTTTTCCGCGCCACAAAATTAATAAAAGAATCGAAAAATCCAAAATGATTTTATGATTTTTCTTTCGCATCGATAATACAAGCGCACATCTACGAGCGCTCCGTCAATTCACGACAGATTGATATAGACATCATCTTTCTACCGACGCTGCCCCGTTCTTCTGACATAATGTCAAAAAAAGGAGGCGGGATATACGGGCTGTATGGGAAAAATTTTGTAATTTTGCGCAAAATTTTTGAACAGTATGGAATGGTTGATCGATTTGCTGCGGCCCGGAAGCGATACGTTGGCAAGCACAATTTTGCTATACTCCTTCGTGATTTTTTCCGGCATCTATCTTGGGAAAATCAAAATTTTTGGCGTATCGCTCGGCGTTACGTTCGTGCTTTTCGTCGGTATTCTCCTCGGCCATTTCGGTTATATGGCAGAACCCGGAACGCTGCATTTCCTTCGCGAATTCGGCCTTATCCTGTTCATTTTCTCAATCGGTATGCAGGTGGGACCGGGATTCTTCTCCTCTTTCAAGGAGGGAGGTATACGGCTTAATCTCCTCGCCCTTACAGGCATCGCGCTCAATGTCGTCGTAATGCTCGCCATCTATTTCATACAAGGAGGCTCAGAAGGGATGACCTCTCTGGCGCAGATGGTAGGCGTGCTCAGCGGTGCTGTGACAAACACCCCCGGATTAGGTGCCGCCCAACAGACTGTCCTTCAGGTGAATCAAAGTGCCTATAATATCAGTCAGGAGATGTCGATGGGATATGCAGCAGCTTATCCTCTCGGTGTTGTCGGCATCATCATCGTAATGATAATCATAAAGAAAATCTTCCGCATTAACGTCGACAAAGAAATCGAGGAGATAGAAAATCACAACAAGGAGTCGCAGCTTGCTCCGCACATGGTGACATTCCGCGTAACAAACGACCTCATCATAGGTCTTTCCATCCAGAAACTCCATACGCTTATAAACGCCAATTTCGTAATCTCGCGTATCGAAAAGCCCGGAGGAAAGGTGATTATCCCCACGGCCAACGATCTGATGGAAAAAGACGATTTGATTCTGATAGTTTGCTCGCTGCAGGATGAAGAAATTTTCCACCGCTTCATCGGTCCGAAAGAAGAAAAGAAATGGGAGATGGTGCAAGGACCTGTCGTTTCGCGCCGTATCCTTGTGACAAAAACAGAATACAACGGAGCGCGACTCGGATCGCTGCGCCTCCGTATGGGATATAAGCTCAACGTCACACGCGTCAATCGCGCCGGCGTCGATCTGCTCGCCACTCCGGGTCTGCGTCTGCAAATGGGCGACCGCATCACCGTAGTAGGCAAACTGGAAGACATCGAACGTCTCGCCTCTCGCCTCGGCAACTCGATGAAGCGCCTCAACGAGCCTAACCTCGTGACGATGTTCATAGGAATCTTCCTTGGAATCCTTGTGGGCAGTATCCCATTGCAATTCCCGGGAATGTCCGTGCCGATGAAGCTCGGACTCGCCGGTGGTCCCCTTGTCGTCGCAATCCTGCTGAGTGCATACGGGCCGAAGATTCACCTCGTAACTTACACAAATTCGTCGGCCAACCTTCTCCTGCGTGAAATTGGAATTTGCCTCTTCCTCGCTTCTGTGGGGATAGCCGCCGGCAAGGACTTCGCCGCAACAGTCTTCAATGCTCGGGGCGCTATGTGGGTATTCTACGGATTTCTCATAACAACGATTCCTCTGCTCGTCATTGGTATCGTGGCCAGATGGAAATACAAAATCAACTATCTCACAATACTTGGCCTTATGTCGGGTGGCTACACCGACCCGCCGGCACTCGCCTACGGCAACAAGGTAGCCAACAACGACTCCCCGGCCGTAGCCTACTCTACCGTCTATCCTCTGACGATGTTTATGCGCGTCATCGTGGCACAAATCCTCATCCTCTGCTTCCTCTGACCCACCACGAAGGCAAGATCGAAGGCAATATTAACGAGATTTCGTTAATTTTTCTCTCAAAAACTTGCCCGCGCAGAAAAATATTACTAACTTTGCACGCCATTTAGTGGGATCGCGACCTGCTAACGAACCGGTTCCATCCGGTTCACAAATAAAATTTTATAAAACTGCAGAATTAAAATGAAAAAAGACATCCATCCTTCAAACTATCGTGAAGTGGTTTTCAAAGATATGTCAAACGACGAAATCTTCATCACTCGCTCCACGGTCGCTTCGAAAGAGACTATTGAAGTAGACGGCAAGGAATATCCCCTTGTAAAGCTTGAAATCACGAGCTCGTCTCACCCCTTCTTCACCGGTAAGCAGAAACTCGTCGACACCGCCGGTCGCGTCGATAAGTTCCGCAGCCGTTACGGTAACCGTATGAAGAAATAATTCTTCCGGCAAAAATTTTGGAAGCCGACCATGACGATGGCCGGCTTTCTATTTTTTACCACACAAATGACTTCCTGAATTTTCCGTAAAAATGGTTGCAATTTCGGTAATAATGGCACTATGAATATGCCGTTCTCGATGTAATTTTGTATCGTGGATTATTACAACACGACCCATTATCTTTATCACAAAAACAACAATTGATTATGACAATGATATTAGGCGCGATAATGATGCTCGCAGGCGCAACAACGGCATACACTGACACGGTCGCTCTCCCTGAAGTGCTCGTCTCCGACGTTGCCAAGGTCAATGTGGAATTGGCTCCATTCAACACAAATATTGTCACCGAAACAGAAATCAACCACAGCGCGGAGAGTTCGCTGCTTCCGGTTCTTGTCAATCAAGTGCCTGGCCTTTTCGCCACACAACGAGGTATGGCCGGATACGGAGTCTCTGATGGCGCCGCGGGCGACGTGAATATCCGCGGTATAGGACAAGGCAACAAAGTCCTCTTTATGATTGACGGCCAGCCTCAATGGGCAGGCGTATTCGGTCATTCGGTAGCTGACACTTACACCGCCAACGGCATCGAGCGCGTAGAAGTAGTCAAAGGCCCATCCTCTCTTCTATATGGCTCAAATGCTATGGGAGGCTCTATCAATGTCATAACAAAGCGCCAGAGAGAGGACGGATGGAGCGGACGCGCAAGAGCTATGTTCGGGTCATTCTCCACGCAAAAATTTTCCCTTTATACGGGATTTAAAAGCGGAAATTTCAGCGGCAGTGTAGCCGGCAATATGGACCGTACAAACGGCAACCGCGATAATTCCGAATTCTGGCTCGCCAACGAAATAATCAATTTCGACTATGAACCGAGCGCCAACTGGCAGGTCGGCACCACTGTCAATCTTCTCCAGAGCAAAGCCGACAATCCCGGTTCCATATATGACCCGCTCCTGTCAATGTGGACGAAAATCTCACGAGGCACCGCTTCCATACATATCAAAGATTCTTACTCTGTCACAAACGGAGGGCTACAGGCATTCATCAATTGGGGACGTCACAAAATAGACGACGGATACAAGATAGGCGCTACCCCTCGCGACTATCTTTTCAACTCGACCGACTATAATATGGGCTTCACGCTCTACCAGAATTTCATCCCATGGCAAGACAACAACCTGTCGGCCGGAGTCGATTTCCTCCATTGGGGCGGACACAACTGGAACACGTCGAAAACCGACCCCGACGCTCCTTACACCTCCGAGGCTCGTCAGCATGAGAATGAGGTGGGCGTTTACGTGATGATGCAGCAGGGCTTTTGGAACGATCTCCTCTCGCTTAACGCAGGAGTGCGCTATCAGCACGGCTCGCAATATGGCGATCAATGGATTCCGCAGGCCGGATTCATCCTACGTCCCATAAAAGATTCGCAAATAAAGTTCTCCTTCGGCAAAGGTTTCCGAGCTCCCAACATCCGCGAGCTTTACCTTTTTCCCCCTCACAACCCCGACCTCGACCCGGAATATCTCTATAACTATGAAGTAGAACTGCGTCAATTTCTATTCAACGGCAAATTCAACATCGGCCTCGCTCTTTACTACATCAACGCCAAAAATCTTATAGAACGTGTATTCTCCGACGGGCGTCCCCTCAACCGCAACACCGGACGCCTGATTAACAAAGGATTTGAAATCGATGCCTCTTACATCATAAATCGGCAATGGCGTGCCTCGGCAAGCTATTCTTATCTCCATACTTCAAAGCCCATAGCCGGAGCGCCGAAAAACAAGCTCGACTTGGAAGTATCTTATAATCCCGGCGATTTCGAGTTTACCTTACAAAACAACAACATCTTCTCCATCTACACCATCGCGGAAGGCAGCAATTGCGTCAAGGAATCCTTCTCCCTGCTAAACTTTCAAGCAGCCTACAATATTCCGTGGCGCACTGCCGTACGCCTCTTCCTGAAACTCGACAACATCACCAACGCACATTACGACATAGTCTACGGCTTCCCTATGCCCGGAATCACCGTACTCGGTGGCGTCGAGCTCAAATTCTAATTCCGAATTGTTTTCATTGTTTTCTGAACTTTTCTTTAATCACGTATGTTATTATTACATACTTACAGAAACACATAGACTGAGAAAAGTCAAATACTATAAAAACACACAAAATCTTAATTACTATGGCAGAGAAACAGTACTCTCCGGTCGTGCAGGAACTTGCCGACCTGATTAAAGAAAACAATTGGGAAGATAAATTCAACCAAGCAATCGCCAAGGTCGTGGCCTACAAGATTCCCGGCCTTTCCGACATCAAATCAATCGAAGACTATCTCGACTATCTTGAGGCATATATGCATTGGGTACCTGCCGAGGATAGAGAAGGCACACACGTCTATCAGCACCTTTTCCGCTCATTCTTCCTGCTCGATCAGGAACCTGTGAAATCACTTCAGACTCCGTGCAAGCCGGCTGATCAGCAGCCCGCTCTAACTCCATTATCGAAATGGATGTCTGATTATTGCTACGGAATCGGCGACTGGCTCGACAGCCCTGAATCCATCACTGCCGACAGCGTGAAATCGTTCTACGACAGCGCAGTCTACAATATGGACGAATATCTTGAGCCGCGTGGTGGCTGGAAAACGTTCAATCAGATGTTTGCGCGTCACACGAAACCGGGTTACCGTCCCATCGCTGCAATCGACGATGACCGTATCATCGTGCATCCCGCCGATGCTTGCTTCGGAGGCCAGTGGGAAATTCGCCCTGACACTCACGTCCGCATCAAAGGTCTCGACTGGAGCATCGACGAACTCCTCGAAGGAAGCCCCTACAAGGATAAATTCAAAGGTGGCATGTGGTGTCATTCATTCCTTAGCTGGACTGACTATCACCGTCAGCATGCGCCGTTATCAGGTATCGTGCGTGAAGCCCGCGTAATTCAGGGCGCTTGCTACGTCGACCTCGTGGCTGTCCCCGACAAAGTCAATCCTCTCAACAATCAGGTAGAAGCTTGGCGTGCAACCGCTCCTGATGAGGCCGGATATGAATTCATGCAGACTCGCGGACTTATCGTCCTTGAGACCAAATACGGCTACGTGGCAATCCTTCCTATCGCAATGCCTCAGGTATCTTCAGTTGTTGTAACGGCAGAAGAAGGCGTGGCTCTGAAGAAAGGCGATGAAATCTCCTACTTCCAGTTCGGCGGTTCCGATATTGTATATCTGTTCTCTGCCAATATGAACGTATCTATGTCTGCTCACAAGGGAACACACTATAAAGTCGGCACAAAGATCGGAGAGGTTTATCCCGTCGTAGAACTTTAAGATTCCATCACACCGTAAAATGTAGCCGCATCTTAGTGACGGCCAACATCGACGGTTATGAAACAGCGGAGGCCGGCGGTGACGCCGGTCTCCTTAATGTTTTATTCGTTTCACTCTTAAAAAAATAATGTAATGACTACTTCCAATTCTACTAAAGCGCCGACCTCTACAAAAGGCAAATCTTCGGCAAAAGCCTTTATTTCCACAGGCGCGATGACCATTATGATCATTACTACCGTAGTCAGTCTGCGAGGACTCCCATCGCAGGCCGAATTCGGTATTCAATCCATATTCTATTATGTTTTTGCCGCTCTTTTCTTCCTGATACCTTTCTCGATGGTATGCGCCGAGCTTGCCTCTACATATACACACTCAGGTGGTATTTACCGTTGGGTATCGGAAGCCTTCGGCCCTCGCTGGGGTTGGTCGGCTATGTATTATGAATGGCAAACACTGGTGCTATGGTTTCCGGCAGTCCTTATGTTCGGAGCCGTATCCCTTGCCTACATTTTCTGGCCCGAGTCGTTTGACGCACGCCTATCGGCCAATAAGATATATACGCTAATCATTGTTTTAGGTGTATACTGGTGCACGAATTTCATCGCCTTCCGCGGTATGAACTCCTCAAAAATATTGAGTACGCTCGGCGGTCTCTTCGGCACCATTGTACCGGCGGCAATACTGATTGTGCT
This sequence comes from Muribaculaceae bacterium, assembly GCA_017620885.1. Lineage (GTDB taxonomy): Bacteria > Bacteroidota > Bacteroidia > Bacteroidales > Muribaculaceae > Lepagella. The sequence continues at coordinate 4,417 of JAGAUF010000104.1, read as the reverse complement.
GGGTGTGGCATATTTCTGTATGGGCAAGCCGATTATGCTTACGCACGAGTCATTTTTTCCTGACTTCACCAAGATAGGCACTATCGTTCTGGCGGCATCCATCTTCTTATTTTACGGAGGAATGGAAATGAACGCCGTGCACGTGCAAAATATGAAAGATCCTGCGCGCCAATTCCCCCGCGCAATGTTTCTTGCCGTGGCTGTCATCGTAATGATTTTCGTATTCGCCACGCTCGCCATCGGCTTCGTCGTTCCTGCCAAAGACATCAATCTGCTTGCCTCACTGCTTGTTGCCTACAATGACCTTTGGACTGCCGTCGGCGTTCCATGGCTCGGCAATGTAATGGCTCTCCTCATCACGTTCGGCGTAATCGGACAGGTCAGCGTCATAATCGCCGGTCCATCCACCGGCCTCGTGGCAGTCGGCGAAAGCGGCTATCTCCCCCGCTCGCTTCAGAAAGTGAATGCAAAAGGCGTTAATCAGCCCATCCTTTACGTTCAGGCTATTTTCGTCAGCCTTCTCTCTCTGCTACTTATCGTCCTTCCGTCCGTACAATCCGCTTATCAGGTAATGTCGCAGATGGCTACGGTGATTTATCTGATTCTCGTAATCATGATTTATTTCGCATTCTTCCGTTTGCGCCACACGCAGCCCAACAAGCAACGCGGATTCCGCGTACCGGGAGGAAAATTCGGTGAAATCGCTATCGGTGGAATAGGCGTTTTGGGTGCTATAATCGCTATGATTCTCAGCTTCTTCCCACCCTCCCAGATCAATACCGGCAACCCGGCAGTTTATGTTCTCATCATTCTTGTCGGCGCAGTCGTATTCTTCTGCCTGCCTCTCATAGTATTTGCCAAACGCAAACCCTCATGGCGCGATCCTAACTCCGGCTTCTATCCTTTCGACTGGCAGATCGAGAACCGTAAACCGTCGCAGGTTTCTAAATGGCCGGCCACGTATGTTCCTACTGACGAAGAAATCGCCGCCACCGACGCTCGTCTCATAGCTGAACAGGAAGGAGATTCAGTGGCCGTTGCCGCCAAACTCGCATCAGAGGCTGCCTCCCAATACAAGGCCGGAGAAGATCCTCATGCTGTGGCAGAAAACGTAACAGACGAAGCCGCCAAAACAGCAAAATAAAGCTCACTTTTCACGACAAGCACATCCCGAAAATCATATAAGCTAACAAATATGAAGATTAATACAGGAAAAGGCAGCATTTCGCTAATGACGTTGATTTCCATCTGGTCAATATCACTTACGGTCAATTTACCGGGGCTGGCCATCACGCCTATGCTCGGGAATCTCAGCCATATATTCCCTCATACCAGCCAGTTAGAAATCCAGCTCATCACCGTGCTGCCCAACCTGTTAATCATTCCATTTGTCCTTCTTTCTGGCAAATTATCTCTGTCGAAAAGTAAAATCAAAATTGTAGTAATTGCGCTCGCCATTTATCTGGCGAGCGGCATTCTATATTTCTTCGCAACAAGTATGGTTGAGTTGATTGCGGTCAGCTGTCTGTTGGGCGTAGGCTGCGGTCTGCTCATACCACTTGCCGCCGGGCTCCTTGCCGATGTATTCGTAGGCAAATACCGTATGCGGCAACTCGGCATTAAATCGGGAATCTCCAATATGGCGCTTGTCATAGCGACTTTCGTAGTTGGCTGGCTCAGTCACGGCAACTGGAGGCTTCCTTTCCTCGTATATCTGATTCCTGCCATACCTCTTATCCTCTCGATATATCTGCGGGGAATTCCTCACGCCGACCTTTACCAGACGACGGTTGCGCCTGACAAGGTTGCTACGGGGAAAACGGCATCTAAGGGAAGCGACTTTATCATATCAAGAACATGGTCGCTTATTGCCGTCTATTTCTTCGTTTGCTATGCGTCGGTCATTGTAAGCTATTATTTACCGTTTCTCATGCAGTCCAACGGAATGACATCGTCGGAGGTCGGAACAGCGACAGCAATATTCTTCCTTGCGGTTTTCCTGCCCGGATTCATTCTGCCCGGCATTCTGAAAGTGTTGCGTCAATCGACGCTGATTGTATGCTCGGTTGTAATGATGGGGGGAATAATGCTGATAGCGGTAGGGCACGATTTCGCAATTATGTGTATGGGGGCGGTTCTCGTCGGGTTTGGCTACGGAGTATTCCAGCCACTTATCTACGACAAGGCGACACAAATTGTGACAGTACCCGCAAAGGCTACTCTTGCCCTTTCCTTCGTACTTGCAGCCAATTATGTATCAATCAGCGCTACGCCGTTCATCGTTGACGGAATGCGTCAGATATTTGACCCACATACGCTCAGCAATACTTTTCCCTTTATTCTTAATTCGGCACTTTTGGGCATTTTCACAATTATCGTATTTATTTTCCGGAAATCGTTTGTATTCCGCATTGATCCTTCATATTATTGAACTGATAAATAATCCATCGACCTATGAAAACCACACTATACACCGTCGCCATACTTTCTGTTGGCTTGGGCATCGCTCTTCCTGCCATAGCGCAGCGTCATCCTGCGAGCCGTCCGCCTCACGAGGTAACAATAATCAATCGTCGGGGACAGAATGACACAACCGGCACGAAAGTATATGAAATATTTGAAGATAACGCTCCGAAGACATTTAATATCCCGGGAGCGCCGAGATTTGCCATCGAAGGGAAAGACGGCAAATTCTATCTCGGAATAGGGGGAACGGTGAAGACAACCGTTTCCTACGACTGGGGCAATCCGATAGAGAATGGCTATGACTTCACTACGTCGGCTATTCCGATGCAACAGGCGAAGGGCAACGGAGGTCTGCTTCAGTTCTCGGCTGCCACAAGCGGTCTATTCGTTAATTTTGTCGCTCTTCCGGGCACGAAAAATCAAGTAGGCGCATATTTCAATTTCAATCTCACCGGCAACGGCAACAATTACGGATTCAATCTTTTTTATGCGTACGTCAAATACCGCGGATTTACAGTCGGATATGACTTCAGCCTGTTTTCCGATATGGCAGCGTGTCCTCCGAGCATCGACAACGAGGGGCCTAACGCACTGACGGCTATCCCGAAAGGTGTTGTAGACTACCGTCATACGTTCAACAAGCACTGGAGCGCGGGGATAGGCGCCGAGATGCCCATAGCATCGGCAACGACAGGGAAAGGGACCGCCTCGGTCAGTCAGCGTGTTCCGGACATACCGGCATACGTACAATATTCTTGGGGTGGCGGGAAAAGCTGGCTCAGAGCATCCGGAATGTTACGCAATATGATGTATCGCGATGCAGTAGCCGGACGCAACCGCGACTGCGTGGGATGGGGCGTTAAGCTGAGTGGAAGTGCGTCATTAGGTCCGGTGGTAACTGCTTACTATCAAGGTGCATACGGGCGCGGTCTGACGAGCTATTTTCAAGACCTCTATGAAGGGGGACTCGATATGGTACCCGACGGCAACGGACGTCTGAGAAACGTAGAGGCGTGGGGAGCATATCTCGGATTGCAGTATAACATATCTTCCACCGTATATGCCACCACCACATACAGTCATCTGCGTACATACGCGCCATATTATGCCGAGGGGGAAACACCGTGGGGCGAACAATACAAATATGGGCAATATGCGCTGGCCAATATAATATGGAATATCACTCCGCAGATATCCACAGGTTTGGAATATATCTATGGCCGGAGGGTCAATATGGACGGCACCTCTCGCCATGACAACCGTATTCAGACGATGCTTCAGGTATCTTTCTGAAGAGCAAATCAATCCACCCCGTCCCCGCAGGGGTCGAACAATTTAGTTCAACCTCTACGAGGTTGAGGTGTCGGGGTCGTTTTTTCCGTGGGTGGCGCTCGCATACGCTCGCTGACCCACGGCCATATTCTATGACCTTTACGAGGTCGCGGCGTCCCCAAATTGCATTTTCATATTCCCCGGCTGCACTCTCATATACTTATACTCCCGTGATGAAGCCCGGCATCATTGACTGACGAATCCCACAATGATTCTGACGTATGGATGTTTTTTCGAGATGTGAGAAAGGTTGTTGGGTTAAATGATGTTAAATGCTACCACATTTAGGTTAATTAGTATGAAAAATGGGGGGGGTAATTGTCAATATTCGTTTTTATTGTTACATTTGCGACATCAAATATTTATTGCTTGCAAATGGCAACATCCATCAATCATTCAATTCCCCGGAAAGACAGAGGGGAAGAAAACGGCGCGAATCCATGCCGTGGCGTTCGACATAGGCAGCTGTGACTGCCCTAAGTGATTCTTCCCGTTCTATGTTTCTGCATAGCCGGATCTCCTTTGCCGGAGAGGTGTCTCATCGATACATTATTGGGAGAATACACATCATAAAAGACTTATATTGTGACGGTCTTTTCAAATAAAAGTCATAACACTC
>JAGAUF010000103.1 GCA_017620885.1 Muribaculaceae bacterium | reverse complement strand
GGAGTTCAGACGTGTGCTCTTCCGATCTAAAAACCTGACAAAACGACAGGCTTCGTGGAGTGCATCCGTCTCTTGGGCAAACCATTCATCGCCATATGTTTCATCGGAATTATGTGCCACGTGGGGGTAGACGTCGGCACAAATACTTTCGCGCCGCAGATTCTCATAGAACGCCTCGGCATGAAAGTGGAAGACGCCGTAATCGCCACGCAGATATACTTCTATTTCCGTACAGGAGGGTGTCTGCTCGGATCTTGGATTCTGGCTCGTATGTCGGCTAAAAAATTCTTCTTGTTCAGCGTCTTCTGTATGATACTCGGCATCTTGGCGCTCTTCATCGGACAGTCGGAACTCGTCATACTCGCCGGCGCCGCTCTCATCGGATTCGGCAATTCCAACATATTCTCTATCGTGTTCGCTCAGGCACTCAACGCCTGCCCGACAGAGAAAAACGAGGTTTCCGGCCTGATGATTATGGGACTTATCGGCGGAACGGTATTCCCCTTCTGCATGGGATTGGCCCAAAACAGCTTCGGCATCATCGGCGCTGTCGCTGTCATGGCCGTCGGAGTTCTCTATCTCTGCTTCTACACTACAAAAATCAAATCGCAACAGAAATAATTCCTCAATATGAATACGCAAGCTAATATTGTAGTCGGAATGGGTGAAGCCCTTTGGGACGTGCTCCCCGAAGGGAAGAAAATCGGCGGCGCACCTGCCAATTTCGCCTACCACGTATCGCAATTCGGACTCCCATCATTCGTCGTAAGCTCCGTCGGCGACGACCCGCTCGGCAATGAGATTCTCGAAAATTTCACCTCCAAAGGTCTCAATTACATAATCGACAAAGTGCCTTATCCCACCGGAACCGTACAGGTAGAACTCGACCAGAACGGCGTCCCGGTATACGACATTAAGGAAAACGTAGCATGGGATAACATCCCCTCCACGGAACCGCTCCTCGAACTGGCCCGACGCACAAAGGCTGTCTGCTTCGGCTCGCTCGCCCAGCGTAACGTTGTCAGCCGCAACACTATAAACGCTTTCCTCGACGCCATGCCCAAGACAGAAAACTCTCTCGTAGTCTTCGACGTAAACCTTCGTCAAGGATTCTACAACAAGGAAATCCTCTGCAACTCGATGAATCGTTGCAATATACTGAAAATCAACGATGAAGAGCTCGTAACTGTCAGCCGTATGTTCGGCTATCCCGGCATCGACCTCCAAGACAAATGCTGGATTCTCATCGGGAAATACAATCTGAAAATGCTCATCCTGACGTGCGGTATCAACGGCAGCTACGTCTTTACGCCCGGCAAGGTATCATTCCGCCCGACACCCACCGTCGAAGTGGCCGACACGGTAGGAGCAGGAGATTCATTCACCGCAGCCTTCATCTCAAGCATTCTTCAAGGGAAGAGCGTCGACGAAGCCCACACTATCGCAGTCAATACTTCCGCTTTCGTCTGCACTCGCAAAGGTGCGATGCCAATACTCCCTAAATCCGTTATGGAAATCGAAGGATAAATCCCGGAAATCACATACGCAAATTTCTTAAAAATTCACAATAAACGCGGTTATGCCGCGTTTATTGTTTATAGATACTACATATTCATGCGGTGGAGGTCGATACTGTCACATATCTGACCTAAAACAGACAAATTATGGAAATCAGAAAGCCTATAAAGAGAATAGAGGTATTTTTTTCGAGAATCGACGGAGAATATCCGCGACTGAAATTTTTCGTCGGAGAAACGGAAATTCCTTTCGTCCGCGGTCGTCTGCGTCTTGAGGGCGACCTCACCACCGCCACTGAAATCTCCGTCACCGCTGAAGAAAACGCTCCCTTCATCCCTATGCAGACACTCGTTCCTATCGTCAAGGGAAGAGTGTTCATTCAGCTTATGCCTGCGCCGCAAGAAAGCAATGTGCCGGAAGCCCCCTTCGCCGACATAAATCTTCCCGGACAAGAGGAAGGAACGCTCATTGACGAAACTGAAACGCCTTACGGTGAAGACGGCGACAGTGACCTCTATCAAGAGGAGGATCCCGATGAATTTGAAGGCAAAAAACGTGCCTCCGGACGCACCATACGCATCCTCATCATCGCATGCATAATTTGCATCGGCATTATCCTCGTCTTTTTCCTCAGCGACCGCTTCATCTCCTCCGATCCGCACGCCACAGACTCCGACAGCATCAAGACCGATACCCTCGCAAAAGATTCCGCTCAGGATACCGCAAAAGTAGATACCGTAGCCATCGCGCCGGCCGCACCGACATCCACCCCCTCGCGAGGATATAGCGGCTACGCCCCCACCTTCAGCGACAGCTATGACGACACCGTAGCCGAAGAATCCGAACCCGAACGAAAGAAACGTACTTTGCCCGAGGGCACTAATCTCGTCGAAGATCAGGAACATTAAAAGGGAATTTTGCTTATGAAAACATTTGCCTCATCCATCATATTGGTCGCAGCACTGACCGCGACGTGCTTCGCTACGGCAACAGCCCAAGAAAAGGCCTCGACTCCCGCCGTCACGGATACTGTGACCACCGTGCCTGCCAAACCCCTCCCTGCCGAGATTGCCGACCTCGTCAAAGAAGCTAATGAATACTGTTCCCGCTCTTATCTCGAAATGGAACAGTCTGCTCTTGAAAAATTGAAAATGCAACTCTCCGACCTCGATTATCCCGAGGCACTCGCCGCTCGCGACAAAGTAAGCGAAACCCTCTCGTTATGGCACGAAATCGACGGTTACAAACGTCTCCTTTACGTCCCCTTCCAGTACGGAAAGATTCAATCGGCACGTATGCGCATCTACGAGATGCAGGACGAGATGACGCCCGCCCAATACGATGAAATCTACGAGCAGCTCGACTCCCCACTCTCTCGCTATTTCCACGGAGTAAAATTCTTCCAAGAGGTCCTTCTCACGCAGTTCAACCAGCAGGTAGACGCCGACCGAAAAGAGAAGAAATTCGACAAAGTGCGCTTCACATTCACCAATCTTCTCAAAGACCCCGAGGTGAAAGAGAATATCGAGAAGCGAATTATGGCCGTGCCTTGGCTGAAAAAGAAATTCGAGGATTATTACACCTACATCATGAACCGCCGCAGTTCACCGCGCGGCCCTGTTTATCAGGACGTGATGAAAATCTCCCTGACGCCCGGAGAATAAGTCTTCTCCTCCTACCTGTAACGTAATTTGGCAAGGAAGCGGAAACCGCCTAAGCCAAACAATAAAATGAAAAGCGATGTCAGTCGCATCTCAAGACGAGATTTGCGATTGAAAAGCGGCCTTTTTACGAGTCTTCTGATTGTCTCTGCAGTGTACGCTTCTATCTCTTCATATTTTTCACTATCTCCGACTTTGTCCCGACTCTTGTCACGTGCCGTTATAAGCCCGTAGATATTGAAATTGGCACTCAGAAAACGATCCACAGACGCCTTACCCAGACGCATATTATAATTCGACATACGCTGCACAAGATTGCCCGTGACTTTAAGCACATCGGCACGTTTCGGCGTCATTGTGTGCGTGATGCTTCCCGATCGCATAGAATACTGATAAAACGGTGCATGGACCGTCACCACTCGTTTGGCGCGAAGCAGTATGCGTGGCAACGCCTCCAGATCTTCATAATATATTTTCAATCTGAATGGAGACTTGCCCAACACTCCCCTCTTGAAAAGTTTCGTCGGCTGATTGTTAGGATAGCCGGTGCGATATAACATTCTTTCCAGATACTCCTCACCACTCAGACAATCCGTTTTCCATCTGCCGTTGAAACGTTTCTCGCTCACGTCATTCCCCGACCAATCTCTCAATTTATCGAGGCGAACCCTCTTCGTAGCGCAGCAAGCTATATCCGACGCTGTATTTATCATCGCATCGTAAAGCGCACCCAGACATTCCGGCGTAATGGCATCGTCGGCGTCAAGAAAGAAAATATATTCTCCCGAGCTCTTCCGAAGACCGTAATTTCTGGCGTATGAAAGTCCGGAATTTTCGATTCTGAATACGTGCACACGCTCATCGGAGGCGCTCAGATCGGCACATATTTCCGGCGTATTGTCATTGCTCCCGTCGTCTACCACCACCACCTCCAAATCGCAAAAATCCTGCCTCAGAACGCTTCTCACGCTCCGAGACAGGTATTCCCCACAGTTATAGCTTGGAATGACGACAGAAATCATACCGTGAGAATTTCCTTCTCTTTGGCTGCGAATATATCGTCGATCTTCTTTATGTATTTATCGTGAATCTTCTGAACTTCGCCCTCGGCATCCTTCTCAGCGTCCTCGCTCAGACCGTTCTTGATTTCCTTCTTCAGGGAATCGATGGCGTCGCGACGTGCATTGCGGACGCTGACCTTCGCGTTTTCTGCCTCCCCTTTCGACTGTTTCACGAGCTGCTTGCGGCGATCTTCAGTCAATGGCGGGATACAGATACGAATCACTTCGCCGTTATTCTCCGGCATAACTCCGAGCTCACTGTTGATGATGGCTTTCTCGATTTCCTTGAACATCGATTTTTCCCACGGCGTAATCGCAATCGTACGCGCGTCGGGCACGCTCACATTGGCCACGTTGGAAATCGGTGACTGCGTGCCGTAATAGTCCACGCGGATGCCGTCCAATAGACGGGCTGACGCTTTCCCGGCGCGGATATGCGACAGTGTATCGTCAAGGTATTCCACGGCAAGCTCCATTGAATCCGTGGCTTCCTGCAAAATTTCTTTTACTTCCATATTATAGTCCTTTTTTTATTTCTTGCTGAGAGATTACGCGTTTTTCACCAATGTGCCGATATTCTCTCCCTTCACCATCTTGGCCAGATTCCCCTCCGTATCCATATCGAAAACATAGACCGGCATACCGTTTTCCTTACAGAGTGCCGTGGCTGTCAGATCCATCACCTTTAATCCGCGACGAATCACCTCATCGTATGTAATTTCGTCAAATTTCGTAGCCGTCGGATCCTTCTCCGGATCGGCAGTATAGATGCCGTCTACGCGTGTACCCTTAAGCATAACATCGGCGCCAATCTCAATGGCACGCAGCGCGCTGCCGGTATCTGTCGTAAAGAACGGATTCCCTGTACCGCAGCTCATTATTGCAATCTTGCCGTTCTCGATGGCGGCGATAGCGCGGTCAGGCGAATAATGTTCCCCTATCGGCGTCATGGCGATGGCCGTGAAAACCTGCGCCGGCTGACCTATCTCGTTCAGGGCTGACGAAAGAGCCAGAGAATTGATTACAGTGGCAAGCATTCCCATCTGATCCCCCTTCACGCGGTCAAAGCCCTTGGCTGCACCGGAAAGACCCCGGAAAATGTTGCCTCCACCTATCACGATGCCTATCTCAACTCCCCCGTCGGCTATCTCTTTAATCTGACGCGCATACGCAGCAAGACGGTCCGGATCTATGCCGTGACCTTGACTACCCATCAGCGATTCGCCCGACAGTTTAAGTAATATTCTCTTATATTTCATAAAGCGTGCTCTCTTTAAATGTTGTCTATTGCGCAAAAGTAATAAAAATATTTGAATGAGCCAAAGCCCCTCCGGTCAGATGAGCTGCAGAAGATGAAGCTCATCGATTATTTCACGACCCGATAGACGGCGTTTCCGCGAAATTACTCGCGCCAGCTCGGACACCGCCGGATGTACTCGCGGATTGTCGAATATCCGGCGCATACGCATCAGCGACCTCTCATAGATGGCGTCGATTTCATCCTCTTCCAACGCACAACTCTCGTTGCCCTCGGCGATCATCTCTTTATGGATTCGTTCAATCTGTTCACGCGGCCACTGTTCACGGTCACGCACCATAACGCGCGCCATGATATTGGAGAGCACCATCGACGACGTAATGTAGAAATTCTGTATAAGATTGTCCCACGTTGCCTTCGGGGATATGGAGGGCGAACCCGAAAAATAATACTCGTTGGAGAAGGACACCATCGGGCCGTCTGCATCGAGCGAAAATTCCACGACACGATCCAACGCGTCGAGTGCGGCAAGAGATACCGCCATGCCCGCCAGCCCGTAAGCCCGGTCGTCTTCATTGCGATAATAGAATGTAATCTCTTCTTTCTTTTTTGCCATATCGAATTGTATATTCTGTCGTAATATTTCAGATATATTCCTGCTGTTTCCTCATTTTCACAATACCGGAAAATCAGAACGTCAGCGAGAGACCGCCCATAACAGCGAATTTCTCCGTTTTCAGCCCCGGCTGAAGCCAATTGGTGCGGCAGGTAAGGTTATCCCCTCGAACCCATAGCGAGAACGCATCTGTCACGTCAAATTGAAGTTTTACGCCGAGATTCTCATAATTCGGAAGATGATAGACACCTATCGTAGGCTTCATATCCCCTATGATGATGTTGCCACCCTGCTCCGCCGGTATATTATAATAAACGTTTCTGACCCCACGAAGGTTATACTCGGCCGCGATAAGGAAGCGTTTTGCCGGTCGCCATCCCATTTCACAGTCAAGCGTCCACCGCGGACGATCATATCCGTTGAAATAGCCTGTACCCTTGTTCTGGTTCTGATATGTGCCTTTGGCGTCAATATAGAACTTCTCAGCGAGCTTGTAGTTCAGATTGAGCGAAATACTGAAACCCTTGATAGTCATATCATTGTCAGCTGACAGGATGCCTCCTTGCGCCGTGGTATCCCATTTCCCGGAAAGAGGATTATGAGATTCTTCGAGCCAGTATGTATACCATTCTCCGAGAGGTACATGGTTGCTTATCTTATAAGCCACGGAGAAATTGGCTGTGAATCCCGCCACCGGCCCAAGCGTGGCGCCGAGGACAGCATCTATGGGCGAATATACAGGACGAGTATTCAGCAAAGCCGGCATCATATAATAATCGCGCTGCCGAAGCATCGAAAGCGTCTGAAGTTCACTTCCTCCAAGCACATGCAAGTAAAATCCCACGCAATCCTTGCGCCAGTCAAAGCGAAAATCGGGTGCTATGTGGAAAAGATGATAGCGCGCGCCTTCCGTTCCGGCATTGAAAGTCAGATCGACATCCGCTCCAAGACGGATGTTCAATAGTCCTCGTCGGAAACCGTAATAGGGTGTCAGCGTCAGATTGGCATAATTCTCGGCAGGCGTGGAAATTACGCTCTCTCGATCGGCTCCGCTATACATCAGAAAATCAAAAGCTCCGTCAAGGCCGATGCGCGAACCGTTCTCCCACGGCATCTGAAAACCTCCCGTCAGGCGCAAATCAGTCTCGCGCTGACCGGGAATAGACAGATAATCGAGTCGGCTCGTTTCGTTCTTTGGAAGCAGAAGGTCGCGGAAACCAAGATAATTCACCTCGGCGGCAGCGCGCCATAACAATGACTTTGACGACTGCGCGTCCCACCCGACTTTGATGTTGAACTCGTTCGCAGCCTGATATATGTTCCGGCCGAAACTTCTTTCCAAACCACCGTCCATCACGACGGGCGACACGCCATAATAATTGAAATAATCAAATCCGTAGCGAGCCGAAGCCGACAGACGTCCCTTGTCCTCGAAAAGATGCGTACCGTAAACGCCGGCCGAAGCATCATAACGACGGCGATAACGACGGTCGCCATTATCACGACTGCCGAGACTGAACAGCGACGAACTATTGTATTGCAACCATGCGCCGACAGTCGTTTCATCCGTATCGATGAAACGGTATCCTGCAGATATATTGCTGTTTAAATAGCTGCCTGACTCCAAGCTAACGTAGCCACGATTACGAATCAGTTCGCGCTGCGCGTTCCATACCGTCGCCGCCATCGGAGTCAGCGTATTGCCGAAATCTATCAGACGCCCCTTCTCGTCATAGCTCAGACTCGGCAATGACGGCACTACCTCGGGACGTAGCGGAAACGCTGCGAGACGTTCCTGCCTGATTATTTCAGGCTTATAGACGCCTTCCACCCTGACGTTCTCATTAAGCTCTTGGGCCATGACCACGCCAAACGGACAGGCGCCCATAACTATTCCAAATAATATTTTATGCGACACGTTCATTTTCTAAGTCGTTTTTCTATTTCTTCCAGAATTTCTTTATCTCTGCCGGGATAATTCTCCTTCAACGACGTCAGATACTCCCTCGCAAGAGACGTTTTCCCTTGTGCCGTATACACGTCGGCAAGCGTGATGAAGCCCTTGGCGAGCCAATATTCGTGCGGAGTGCCTGATTCCGTAAAGGACGTCAGCGTCTTCTCAGCATTCTTAAGCTGCTTATGGTCAAGCTGCCACTTGCCGAGAGTCACAGCTGCCATGGCACCATAGCGACTGTCGGGATTAGCGGCAAGGTTCTTCAGCCCTGCGACGCCATCCTTGTCGTTACCTAACTTGGTCTGTGCAACAGCCTCATAATAGCGTGCCTCCTCCATAAGTTCACTCCCCGCGCCCGAGGAAATGATTTTCCGAGCAAGGTCAAGCTGCTCTTTCGGCTTGCTGCTCAAACGCATCATACCGGCCAAAGCGTCAGGCTCGAAATCCTTGTTTCCTCCGTTCAGAAGTCGCATATATGTCTCGTACGCTTCGGCACGGCCGGCGCCGGTTGCGAACTTCTCTTCAAGGATATTCCCTTTCAGAAGAAGAGCCTCGTTCACCTCCGGAGCATCCGGACGCTTGGAAAGCAACTCATTGAGAGCATCCAACGCGCCGTTATATTTGCCGGCATCGCATCTCCCTTCGGCTATCGCATAGAGAGCCTTCGCAAGATATACGCCGTCGGGATATGATTCTACATAATTTTCAAGACGTGCAATGCTCGAATTTTCATTGAATGAATCGTCGGCAGCTTCAAATTCAAGACGTTCAACGTCGTCTGACGTCAGACGTGGCGCACCCGGGATTCCGCTCAGCCATTCGGAATAGTCCTGAAGATTGCCCGCCGACGCATAGATCGACGTCAGTTCCTCGTTAGCATTCGCAGCTTCCTCGCTCGTAGGCCATTCTTCGATAACACGACGGAATGATTCTATCGCCTCTGCATTTTTCCCTTGCTTCAGATACGTACGGCCCAGACTCACGAGACCTCGCCGTGTCTCTTCACGCGACGGATATGTCTCGGTCAGCTCCTGATAGGCTGTTTCGGCCTCCGCCACACGCCCCTGCTCAGCCAGAGTAGACGCCCGCTCCAGAAGTGCCGCTGCATCCCATCCGGTAGAAGGATAGCGCTTCTTCAGCGTTTCAAGTTCTTTCAACTTCCCGTTTATATCGCCCTGCAGTCCCATAATCGTCGCGTGGCGCAATGTGGCATAATCTGCACCCGGGTCTCCCGCCGCCATGATTTCTGAATAAGCCTTCTTTGCGTCGCCATACTGCCGCGAATAAAACATACAGTCGGCGCGGCGCAGACGGGCGTTGGCACGCTGATTCTCACTCAACGACGTCGCCGAGGCTGCACGCGTGAAATAAGGCACAGCTTGCGAAAATTTATCCTGATTATACAGCGCGTAGCCGAGATTGTAAAGACCGAGAGAATAATTCGGCGTCTGGTCGCCACCCTTCAGAAACGACTCGTAGCTTTGTGCTGCCTGTCCGTATTTCTTCTGTGAATAGAGCGCATCGCCCAGCCAAAGATTCGACTGCAGACCAAGAGATTTGTCATATTTGGCAAGCGAGGCAGCCTCGCGAAGATGCTTCTCTGCATCCGCATAGCGGCCATTGGATCCCTCCTCCACGCCAAGCTGGAAAAGCACTTGCTGTCGTAATCGCCGCGTTGCGTCATTGGGATTTGAAATCCCGTCAAGATAGCTCAGAGCCTTGGAATATTCCCCCTGCTTGCAATAGGCCGCTCCGAGAATCTCCCTTACCTCCGACGCATGTTCGGAACGCGGATATTGGGATATGAACTTATCCAAAATATCCGCCGACGAGCGGAAAGGCACCGTCCCGCCGCGCAAGAGCGACGTCCCATAATTGTACATGGCCGATTCCGTCACGTCACGATTATAATTCAGTTTATAGGCGCGATCGAACGCCATCACAGCACCCGAATAGTCGCCTTCCTTCACGAGACATTGTCCCAGATAAAGCCATGCGCTCTGTGCAAGCTCATTCTGATCGTTGGTAAGACGGTCAAACAAGGACGCCGCACGCTCCGTATCTCCCTCGTCATAAAGAATAGTTCCAAGGACATAAAGTGCTGTCGATTCGGCATTTTCCACCCCGTGCTCCAGATAGCGTTCCAGATATTGTCTCGCCATCTCCTTGTCTCCCTTTTTGAAATAGCTCTCGCCAATCACCCTTTCCGTCTCGGGAATCAGTTCCGCCACAGGACGCTTGCTCAATAACGATCTGCCGTGCGCGATAACATCATCATACTGACCACGCTTGAACTCTATCTGGGTCATATAATATCCCGGCTCGATGCCGTCGCTGATATAATCGCGCTTCGCTCCTCTGCGTGAAGCCGTTTTCCCATTGGTCAGCTCCACTCGCTCAAATCCGTCGTAGGCTGCGTCATAATCGCCTGACACATAATCCAGATAAGCTATGTAATATGTCGCAACGTTAGAAAATCGCGAATTGTCAAGCAATTTCTCAAATATCGGGCGCGCCTCGTCGAAATAGCCTCGTCGCGTCATAGATACAGCCTTGCGATAGTCATATTCCGGACGGCGGCTGGCGTCAATATTTGAAAAATCTATCTTATTGTAACTCTCTAATGCAGAGGCGTAATCGTGATTGAAAAAATTATAATCGGCCGCCATCAGGCGTGCATCGAGCGTATACTGCGAGGCTGGATAACTCTGCACGAATCCTTGCAACATCGCCAGACAATTGCTGTCGCCGCGACGGTAGGCCGTCTGAGCCATCAGAAACGCCAGATTCTGACGTTCAGCATCGTCCAGCGTCATCGGATCTATGGCGCGCAGCTGATCCAGAGCGCCGGTATAATTCCCCTTGTCCGACATCTCTTTGGCTCGTTGTAATCTTCCGCCGTCGAGCGGAGAAATCTCCGTCGGAACGACAGCCCCCGACGTCGTCCCGCGGCCATACGCCGCAGAAGGCAGTAGTGACGTCGCCACAAGCCCTCCGATCATCAATCCTTTTATAATTCTGTCATTTCCCATACCTGATCTTTTTCTAATTCTCTGATTTCTTATCTTTTCTAATCATCTCTAACAGAAGCGGCAAAGCCTCCTCCGTCGGGATATTCTTCACCACCAACTCCTTTCCCCTGTATAGACTCACGCGACCCGGACCAGCGCCCACATAGCCGTAATCGGCGTCGGCCATCTCGCCCGGACCATTTACAATACAACCCATAACGCCGATTTTCATCCCCTTCAGTTCTTTTGTCGCAGCCTTTACCTGTTGAAGAGTGCTCTGAAGGTCGAAAAGCGTACGTCCGCACCCGGGACACGCGATATATTCCGGCTTCGAGAAACGCAGGCGCGCCGCCTGAAGAATACCCTCACCGATATTGTCAAGCTGAGCCTTCGTAAACGCCGGCGCCTTAAGCTCGATGCCCGACGCGTACCCGTTCAGAAGCAGCGTGCCGAAATCCGCTCCGGCCTCCACCTGAAGCTCCTCAAGACGATTCGTATCATATTCAAGACTGATAATAAACGGATTACGCACACCCTCTACAACCGTCCTGTCGATGTAAGACTGAATCTCTCCTATTCGGTTCTGATGCCTCGACGTAATGACCACAGGAAGTGTGTCGCCGAAATCACGCACCGCTTCGCTTGCGTCTACGCGATGCCACCACTCCTCAATCTCGAAATCCATACCGGCGATTCCTACCTCACCTTCCCACGATTTCCCGGGGATTTGCGCGCTCTTCAAGCGCGTATTTTCCGGCGTTTCCGACGGCTCCGCTATCGGAGCGTGACCGGCACGTTTCTCTATGTAATCACGCAGCAGACGAGCCACGGGAATCTCATTTTCCGGCGGTTCGCTCAGCGAGACACGAATCGTGTCGCCGATGCCTTCCGAAAGAAGCGTCCCAATCCCGACGGCGCTCTTGATGCGGCCGTCCTCCCCGTCGCCTGCCTCCGTGACGCCAAGATGAATAGGAAAACTCATCCCTTCCCTCTCCATTTCCTTCACAAGCAGACGCACTGTCTCAACCATCACAACGGTATTGGACGCCTTGATGGAAATCACAATCTGATCGAAATTCTCTTCCCGACAGACGCGCAGAAATTCCATCACCGACTCAACCATTCCCGCCGGTGTATTTCCATAACGGCTCATAATGCGGTCGCTCAGCGATCCATGGTTCACTCCGAGGCGTACGGCCGTGCCGTGAGCCTTACAGATGTCGAGGAAGGGCACGAGCGATTCGCGAATATGCTCCATCTCCTGTGCATATTCCTCTTCGCTGTATTCAAGATGAAGAAACTGACGCGGAGCATCAACGAAATTACCCGGATTGATACGCACTTTCTCACACCGCCACGCAGCCTCGTAAGCCGCCTTCGGGTTGAAATGTATATCAGCCACAAGAGGCACTCGGCAACCTTCCGCTGCCATTGCCTCCTTGATTGCAGTAAGGTTGGTCGCTTCGCGCACGCCCTGTGTAGTCAGACGGACTATCTCGCCACCGGCCTCAGCTATACGCTTTGCCTGACGAGCACTTCCCTCCGTGTCCAAAGTAGACGTATTCGTCATCGATTGAAGCCGTATATCGTTGTTTCCTCCGATACCGACGGCGTTTTCGCCGTGACCCACTACAACCTCCCTCGTCGCTCTCCGTTTGTAATTGTATCTGCTCATTACGTCTTTGCCCGTTTCAGCACTTGAATTTATACTCGATATTCTTCAGCTCTTCGTTGGCTTTCACAATCTTCTCTGTCAGCGAACTCTTATAATTCTCTATACGCTGCTCGATTTCCGCGTTGCTCACGCCGAGAATCTGAGCCGCAAGTATCGCCGCATTAAGCGCACCATTCACACCTACCGTCGCCACAGGAATGCCCGGAGGCATCTGAACAATGGCCAGAAGGGAATCAAGTCCATCAAACGACGAACGGATAGGCACGCCGATTACAGGCAATGTGGTAAGCGATGCTATGACGCCACCCAAATGAGCCGCCATACCTGCACCCGCGATTATCACTTTGATACCGCGCGCTTTGGCGTTTGATGCAAACTGCTCTACCTCGTGAGGAGTACGGTGAGCGGAGAGTGCAAGCATCTCAAACGGGATTTCCATTTCGTCGAAAAATTTTGCCGCTTTTTCCATTACGGGAAGATCCGACGTACTTCCCATTATTACACTGACTATTGGTTTCATATATGTTCTATATTGCTATTGTTCAATTATTTACATTTTACATTACCGACGGAATCATTATCCGCCTTCCCTTACACTCCAAATGCTGTCGTGATATAGACCGAAAGGAAACCGACTGCATAGCCGGCCATTACCTGCCAGAACGTATGACGCTGCAAATAGAGGCGAGCGCTTCCCGTTCCTCCGGCAAGAAGAATCCATATCAGAAGCCACAACATAACGTTGCCCTGTGGGAATCCGTCGCTCGAAATCCGAATCAGAAGAGCTAAAATTCCGGCTACTCCGGCCGCATGCGCGCTAATCTTCCATTT
The DNA here is from genome assembly GCA_017620885.1 of Muribaculaceae bacterium. Classification (GTDB taxonomy): domain Bacteria; phylum Bacteroidota; class Bacteroidia; order Bacteroidales; family Muribaculaceae; genus Lepagella. The sequence continues at coordinate 82,278 of JAGAUF010000103.1, read as the reverse complement.
GAAATTAATCAGAAGATTGACAAGGCCGCCAATGGCTCCACCCACATAGAAGAGGCAGAACATCGCCGGAGCGTGCTTCACATACATAAACCATGCCGTAGCAAGCATACACAGTATACAGACTATGTATGGTATCGACCTCTCTTTACGCACGTTAAGCCCCGGATCACTGACTATTCCAAACCACTTCAACAGAATGATGACCAATACCGGGAGCATCACATTTATGCCGAAGACTATTGCCGTAAACCATAATCGTGTGGCGGCCGACGACAGGCTCAGAATCGAAAGTGTAAATATCAGAATAGTACCGTATACAGGCATCAGCATCGGCACCATAAGCCATGACACCGTATGCGACACAATACCCCACGGCGATTTATCTGTCGTGCAGGGAGCCTCCGTCTCAGCCCGGGATGTTTCCGGTTCATCCGTCGATTCGACGACCGGCTGTTCACTATCAATCTCCGGCTCTTCCGACGCCGTTTCTTCCACGATTTCCACCTTCACCTCTTCGATTAGCTCGGAAGCGAATTCCTCATTGCCCGGTGGAAGAAAACGTCTATGATCACTCTCAGTAAACCCCTCTGAATCAGGCCTTACCTCTTCCTTCTCCTCTTCCTGAATATCTTTTTCCTCTTTCATCTCTCCTTAGCTATGTCTAAGTAAACCAACGAATTTCGACGGTATCGGTGTATCAAAATTCATATCCTTGCGCGTCATCGGATGCGCAAACCGCAGCGTGCGCGCATGCAGGGCCAGACGCTTGATGGGGCTTCGCTTGGCACCATATTTGCGATCGCCGACTATCGGATGCTCCAATTCTTTCGCTGCATGGACACGTATCTGATTCTTTCGCCCGGTCTCCAATGAAAATTCCACCAATGTATAGCCGTGGCCACGCTCCAATACCTTATAGCGCGTAATTGCCGGCTTGCCGACGCCCTCCTCATCCGTAGAGAAGACTTCAAATTGACTCGTCTCTCCGAGGTTACTTTTTATTACCCCCTCATCCGTACGCACAACGCCCTCTACAAGAGCTACATACGTCCGGCTGATTACCATATTGTTCCAATTGTGCTGCATCGCCGTCTGAGCCTCCATACTTTTCGCAAAAAGCATTAAGCCGGACGTGTCGCGATCCAGACGATGAACCACAAATATTTTGTTCGACGGATGTTTACGCTTAACGTACTCTTTCAATAGGCCGTAGGCTGTCTCTTCGCGCTTCATGCTCCCGGTGCCCACCGATAGCAATCCGTAGCCCTTATTGACCACGATGATGTCATCATCCTCATAAACTATCTGAAGACGCGGATGACGGAATACTACGAAGGGACGCGTATGATTCAACTCAACCCACTGTCCCGGAGCGACAGGCGCGTTAAACTGCGTCGTCACCACTCCGTCAATCATTACATGGCCATACTTCAGCCATACCTTAAGATCTATGCGCTTGGGAAGCAGTCCCTGCGCTTTCCCGAACTCAGGCGAGTTGAGGAAATCCATCAGTGCCACCGTCGCGTCAGTCTCGTTCCGCTTCGCTATGATGCGATCCTCTCTCCAATCGCGTCGGCCATTATGTGTGTTTCGAATCATCTTATTTCGTTTTAAACTGCAAATTTAATGATTTTCTATTAATTAAGGCGTATATTTCTCCTGTTTTCTATACTGATTTTTGCAGAAACAGTACCCGGCACGCATCAGACGATAAGCCGCCACTTCCGGATTCATCACATTTACGTGTTCATCCAGCCCATCATTTATCCCTATCATCTCAGCAAATCCCCTGTGTTTCAAGCAATCAGCATCCTCTATCCTGCCGGAAATCAACGCCGTACCGACGCCACATTCCGACGCTGTACGCCTGACAGCATCCGGCAGTTTGCCGCACGCTGTCTGTCTGTCCGATTTCCCCTCACCCGTAATAACTCCCGCCGCTCCACGTATCTTTTCTCGCAGGCCGGTCGTTTCTATCACAAATTCCGCTCCGTTGATTATTTTCGCACCGACTGTCGCGAAAAGCGCCGCCCCTATACCTCCGGCCGCACCTCCCCCTCGGATTCGTCTTATATCCCTCCCCGTAGCATGTTCCAACACCGCGCATATATTCTCTACACCGCGGCGAAAACTCTCGGTTTCATCGAGGAAAATGCCCTTTTGCGGTCCGAAAATCTCTACGGCTCCCGCGTTGTTTCCCGACTCGTCGCCAAGCAATCCGACATTCACATCGGCAGCTATAACTATTTCCGTCTCGCCGACCCTCTTTTTCATCTCGGAAAAGTCTATTTTCCGTATTCTCCCGAGATTACCCCCTGTCAGTTCACGGGGCTGCAAAACCCCGGTTTCATCGAGGATTTTTGCACCCAAAGCACCCAAAGCACCTATTCCACAGTCGATCGTCGCACTCCCCCCAAGACAAACGATAATCCGCTTCGGTCTACGCTCCAGAGCTGCTCTAATAAGCAGCCCGGTGCCATAGCTCGACGTCAGTTTCGCATCAATTTCTTCCGGTTTCAAAAGAGAAAGTCCTCCGGCCGCCGCAACATCGACAGCGCAGACATTTTCTCCATCCTCATTCCATTCAAAAAAGCCCGATTTCATCGAGGAAAATCGTGGATTTACTGTTGGACATTCAATGTATTTTCCACCTTTTGCCGCGCTTAAAACAGCCGCAGTCCCCTCTCCTCCGTCGCCCATCTCGACGACTTCCACATCCGGCTTATCACGTCCCGTATTCGCACTCCTGATGCCACGCGCAAGCGCATCCCCGGCCTCGCGGCTGTCAAGGCAACCCTTAAACGAGTCCATCGCAACGATTATCTTCATCCGTTCTTTCATATCTTGCTTCTTTCTCATCTCGACATCCGAATCGGAGCGGTCAGCGATACTTGCAAAATTACTAAATTTGAAATCGATTTCCAAATTTGCTCTAATATCATTCATATAATAACATAAGTATCAACATTTTTTACTATTTTTGCACTATGATAGGAATCCATTCCTGTCAGCAACACACAAAAATTGAAACTGCAATTTATAACATAATGAATTACAGCATCTTAGATTTTATCAAACTTTTGGCTTCCGTCTGCCTCTTCCTTTATGGTATGAAGGTAATGAGCGAAGGCCTCCAAAAAGTAGCCGGCGATCGTCTCCGAAACATTCTCGGAGCAATGACTAAAAACCGCATAACAGGCGTTCTTACCGGTATCATTATCACAGCACTTATACAAAGTTCGTCAGCCTCGACTGTGATGGTCGTTTCGTTTGTCAATGCCGGCCTTATGTCGCTCTCGCAAGCCATGGCCGTAATCTTCGGCGCGAACGTCGGCACGACAGTCACCACATGGATCATCTCGGCCTTTTCGTTTGAAATCCACATTTCCGACTATAGCCTCGTGCTGCTCGCGATAGGCGTCCCGATGCTCTTTATGAACAAAGGATTCTATAAGAGCCTCGGTGAATTCATCATCGGTTTCTGCTTCCTTTTTATGGGTCTCGACCTTATCTCGGTCTATGTGCCCAACCTTGAGCAGAATCCCGAAATGCTCCACTTCCTCACCGAATATACCTCCCTCGGATATGGTTCAGTGCTGATCTTCTTCGTTCTCGGAGTCGTCCTGACTATGATAGCACAAAGTTCGGCAGCCACCTTCGCCATTACCCTTATAATGTGCTCGCAAGGGTGGATTTCATTCACGCTCGGATGCGCAATAATTCTCGGCGGCAACATCGGTACAACCATCACTCCGGTGCTCGCATCGCTTTCCGGTAATCTCGCCGCCAAACGCACCGCCATGGGCCACGTTCTTTTCAACGTCATAGGCTCAATAATCGCCCTATTAGTTTTCAATCCTTTCGTGCGCCTCGTGGCCTCAATTACAGCTGCCTGTCAGGGCACGAATCCCCTTGACATATCAGCCGCCAACGAAGCATCTATGGCCGACTCGACACTGCTCACCGACACCGGAACACTGACGAAACTTGCTCAGGCTTCCGTGGCTTTCGGTCTTGCGATGTTCCCGACAGTATTCAATGCCATCAACCTTATGATAATGATTTGGTTTACCAAACTTTACGTAAAGATTGTATGCTGGATTATGCCTTCCCACGACAAGGAGAAGGAGGAAGATTTCTCCCTCAAATTCATCAATGGTGGTCTTCTCTCCGCTTCCGAGCTTAACATCACGCAGGCTCAGAAGGAGATAGCCCAATACGGAGTCCGCGTACAGCGTATGATCGATATGACCAAATCGCTCATAACTCTTGACCCTAACGACGACAAATACACTGAAATTTACTCGCGGATAGAAAAATACGAAGACATCTCCGACCGGATGGAAATCGAAATCGGCACCTTCCTCAATCACGTTGCCGAAGGACGACTCTCGCCGGAAGGTAAAATGCGCGTCACGGCCATGCTCCGTATTATTTCCGAGATTGAATCTATCGCCGATTCATGTCTGAAAATCGGCAAAACCGTCCTCCGCAAGAATAATTATCACGTAAACTTTGACGCCACTATACTCCACGAGCTTGATCTTATGTTCAACCTTGTCAATGAGGCCATGTCAAATATGAACAAGCTCCTCGGCGAACTTGAAGAGCCGGAAGATGCACTCGTCATCAAGGCTTTCAATAAGGAACGTGAAATCAATAATTATCGTAATAAACTGCGCGACAACAACATCGACAATATCAATAATAAACAATATGACTATCAGGAAGGAATATTCTTCATGGATCTCATAAGTGAAGCTGAGAAAATCGGCGATTACGTACTCAATGTAGTGGAAGCCGTCAAAAATCAATTCAAGGCTCTTCCTTCAAAATAAGAACCGCTATGTCAAGAGACTCTAAATTCTGCGTCATTATGTGCGGCGGAATCGGCTCCCGCTTTTGGCCGTTCAGCCGCAACGCGATGCCCAAACAGTTCATCGACTTCTTCGGCACAGGACGATCCCTCCTCCAAATGACTGCCGACCGAGTTCGCCCGATCGTGCCAGTAGAAAACATATTCCTCGTAACCAATAAGAAATACGCCGACATTATTCATACCCAGCTGCCGGACATACCGGTAGAAAACATCCTCCTCGAACCGGCACGCCGCAACACGGCCCCATGCATCTGCTGGGCAGCCAATCATATCGCCGCCCTGCATCCCGAGGCTACAATTATGACCCTCCCCTCCGACCATCTCGTGATGAAGGAGAAGGAATTTATCGACACAATGAACGACGGTCTCGACTTCGTCGCCAGAAACGACGCTCTCCTTACCCTCGGCATATACCCCACAAAACCCCAGACAGGCTACGGATATATCCAGCTCGGCAAAGCCGCCCCGAATTGGCCCGGCATCAGAAAGGTAAAATCATTCACAGAAAAGCCTGACCTCGAAATGGCCAAATTCTTCATCGAGAGCGGTGAATTCTTCTGGAACTCAGGCATTTTCCTCTGGAAAGCATCATCCATCCTGAAGGCTTTCGACAAGTATGATCCGGAGACGGCCGCCATCTTCGCTCCCGGCAAGAGTCTTTACGGCACCGACGGCGAGATGAACTTCATCAACGAGGTATTTCCCAACGCTCCAAACAATTCCATCGACTATGCAGTGATGGAAAAGGCCGACAACGTATATGTCAAGACCGTTGATCTCGGATGGAGCGATCTGGGAAATTGGAGCGCCCTCTACGATATATCGCCACGCAATGCAGACAACAACGTGACGCAAAACTGCAACATCCTGACCCTTGACAGCAAAAACAATGTCTTTGCCGTAAAGGGCGACAAAGTAGTCGCCGCAGTCGGACTTGAAGGATATATCGTGGCAGATACCCCTAACGCGCTGCTAATCTGTCCTATGTCAGAAGAGCAGAAAATACGCCAGCTTGTTAACGACATTTCCAATCGCTACGGCGACGACTTCCTCTAACCCCTGACAAGGAAATCTAAGCATAACTGAAATTTTCCCCAAACAATAAGGGCGAAAAATACAAATTAAAGGGGACATCTTTATTCCCAAACCCACCGGAAAAGCCTGCCATACCCCTCCTCTGCAACTTAAGCAGCAATATTGACGTATCAGAAGTCTTAATGACCATTATACGGACATACTACGTTAAAAAATGTTAATTTATATACTTTTTTCTCTCAGGCAATTGTGCTTTTGAAAAAAAAGCCGTAATTTTGCCGAGTGTTTTTCATAGTATTAAATTAAGATTAAGGTTTAAGCAGGTCTCTTTGTGAAAAGAGACCTGCTTTTATTTCGTTGAATAACAAGTCATTACATACTCAGCCTTCCCCTTTGGAGGGTTATTGAGCTTCTGACATTACAATGGCTGCTTAAGCCATTTAGACTCAGCAGCCATTGCATATATTTATTTATTCCAATATTGTTATCTAATCACTTCATTCGAGAGTGAATGGTATGGCGACTGTTGCCGTCGCATCCACCGGGGAACCGTTATCGGTAGCCGGAGTCCATGAGGGCATTGTTTTTACCAGACGGATAGCTTCCTGCTCAAGATCGGGATCTATCATCCTGACAATCTTAATACTTCCGATTGAGCCGTCGGCTTTAACGGTAAACTGCACGTTCACCACGCCTTCGATACCCATTTCCTTCGACATCTCCGGGTATTTGAGATTCTCCTTAATAAACTTCTGCATCGCTTCCTCACCGCCCGGATACGAGGGGGGAACAACTGCAGCGCTCACAGACAACGTTGCCAATAAGAGCGAAGCGAGAATGAGAGTAAATTTTTTCATAATCGTATATCTTTTTGATTTAGACAATAATATCAATCGGCGGTTTAATCCCGAATCCGAGAATCCTCGACAACGCGACGTATGGGGCGACCTATTTCCGACCTATTTCCGACCTATCCCCGACCTATCCCCGACCTAATATGCACCCGGTGATAGTCGGCAGCAAATACAAACAATGAAGGCCAGCCGCTAAAGACTGACCTATCATTTCTTTGTCGGGGTGACAAGATTCGAACTTGCGACCTCACGCCCCCCAGACGCACACTCTAACCGGACTGAGCTACACCCCGATAAGGCGGCTTTAAGCGTACCGACCGGTATCCGAAATGGAAATTCTGGGGGAATTTGCCTGATACTTTCGCCGACGTATCGGTGGGGATATCGCCTTAAAGCGGTGCAAAATTACAACTTTTTTCAGCGCAATGCAAATTTTTCAGCAACTTTTTTTGAAGCATCTTCAAGCCATATCGGTAACTCGCTGATATTCACGAAAATAATTTATTCATCTTCTCTCCATTACAATTCGCATATTTTACAAACACACGATGTAAAAAATCTTTTCTATCTTTAATCTATTTTGGAACTATTGGCACGATATTTGTGTTACACTAAAAATAAAACGACGATGCTTCCGTACGTTTTACCGAAAAAGATTTGATATGAAGATTGTGATTTTGGACGGTTACCCGGTGAATCCGGGCGACCTTTCGTGGGATGCGCTAAAGGAACATGGAGAACTGACTGTTTACGAGCGCACAATGCCTGATGAAATTATCAGTCGCGCCAAAGATGCGGAGATTGTGCTGACTAATAAAGTTGTGCTGACGCGAGAAATACTCGCAGATCTGCCGAAGCTCAGATACATCGGAATCCTTGCGACGGGGACGAATGTAGTGGATATAGCAGCGGCACACGAGCGTGGCATAATCGTGGCGAACGTTCCGGCTTACAGCACATATTCCGTTGCTCAATTGGTATTTGCTTTGCTGTTGGGACTGATTTATCATCCGGACTATTACACAGAGAAAAATAAGAACGGGTATTGGAGCGAGTGTGCCGATTTCAGCTATGCTCATCACACGTTTATAGAATTGGCCGGGCGTCAGTTGGGTATTGTCGGTTTTGGCAATATCGGGCAGCAAGTGGCGCGAATCGGTGCGGCGATAGGGATGAAAATCGCTGTTGAGACAGGAAAGCCGCAGGAGTCTCTTCCCGAAGGGTATGTCAAGATGAGCCGCGAGGAGCTATTTGCCACCTCCGACGTCGTGACATTGCACTGTCCGCTGTGCGACGACACGGCGAAAATGGTCAATGCATCCTTGATAAAGAAAATGAAGCCGACGGCAATTCTTATCAATACGGCACGCGGTGGACTGCTCGATGAAAATGCTGTGGCTGAGGCATTGCGGGAGGGTCGTCTTGCAGGCGTAGGCGTCGACGTCCTTTCGACAGAGCCTCCCAAAAGCGACAATCCGTTACTGACGGCACCAAATATAATGATTATGCCGCATATCGGCTGGGCGACATTTGAGGCGCGCAAACGTCTGATTGCAGTAACGGCAGAAAATGTCGAGGCGTTTCTGAAAGGAACGCCCCGGAATATCGTTTAAATGAATTAAGAGCCGATTCTAAGAAAGTTTTCGGGTGCGACGTGGAGCGAAACGTTCTGCGTCGCGCTCTGTTTTCTTACGTATACTGTCTTGCAGGGCATCAGTCAGATTGACGCCGGTCTGATTCGCAAGACATATAAGCACCCAGAGAATATCGGCCATCTCTTCGGCGAGAGAACAGTCGAGGTCTCCCCGTTTGGCTATCTGGTCGCCGTATTTGCGGGCTATGACGCGCGCCAGCTCGCCGGTTTCTTCTGTCAATAGCGCCATATTGGTCAGCTCAGAAAAATACCCGCCTCCGACATTCTGAATCCACGCATCTACGGCCTGCTGTGCTTCATCGATAGTCATAGCTATACAAGGTTTTTGGTGTCTATTATAATGGTGACCGGGCCGTCATTAACCAGCTCCACCTGCATATCTGCACCGAAGACGCCCTTTTGGACGTCGGTAGAAGCGGCGGCCGAGAGTTCCGTACAGAAACGGTCGTAAAGGGGAATGGCGATTTCGGGGCGTGCGGCGCCGATATAGCTCGGGCGGTTCCCCTTGCGGACGGCCGCGGCGAGGGTAAATTGCGAAACGCAAAGGATTTCACCATGGACATCGGCAACGGAGAGATTCATCACCCCCTCTTCATCGTCGAATATTCGCAGCTTGGCGCATTTTTTCACGAGGAGGTCAAGGTCAGCCTCAGTATCGTCGGGGACGACGCAGAGGAGGATGAGCAGACCCGCGCCTATTTTGCTTATCTGTTCTCCGGAGATTGAGACGGACGCGCGCTTCACGCGTTGGATTACTGCCTTCATATAAGTTCCTGAGTTAAGGTTACGTTCTCAAATGTCGCGCTGATGGTTGCGTGACAGCCTTCCACGAGCGGGAAGTTACGGCCATCCTCATGCCCGACGGGGAATCGCATTACCGCAGGGCAATCGACGTGCCATTGTTTCATTCTCAGCGCAATCATATCCTCCATCGTCTCATGGTTCTTGTCAGGCTTATATGAATTGAACTCGCAGAAAATCAGTCCCTTCACACGATCGAGGACTCCAGCAAGATGAAGGCGCCACAGCATACGGTCTACCTTGTAGATGTTTTCACCAACATCTTCAAGGAAAAGGATGACATCTTCGTCGGAATCGGCGCAAAGGATGTCGAAGGGGGTTGCGGCGAGCGCGTCGAGAACGGCAAAATTTCCGCCACGGAGAGTACCGGAGACTTGGCCGGGAGTGAGCGTTTCCAATCCGTCAGCCTGACAATCGAAATTATAAGTCAGCGTCTTTTCCCCTTTGAGAATATCAAGGAAGGCCGTCACTGAGGGATCGCCGAATGGCGATTCTGCGAGATGTTTGGCCATTCCTGCGTGAAGCGAAGCGATGCCGTTGGTTTGCATAAGGGCATGGAGAGCCGAGACGTCGGAGAATCCGACGATCCATTTCGGATCCTTTTCGAGAAGGTTGGCAGGGATGTCGCCGATGAGCTGTACACATCCGTATCCGCCACGGGCGCAGAGTATGCAGCGTACTTCAGGATTCTCAAGGGCATCGATAAAATCTTCGAGGCGCTGCTCCCTCGTGGCTGCGTATGTGCCGCTGACGGCGCCGAGACAATGCGGAGCTATGATAACTTCGTATCCTTCGCAACGCAGAAATTCGGCAGCTTCCGTGACGTATTGAGCCTTTACTTCGGTGGCAGGAGCGACTATCGCTATCGTATCGCCCAGTCGGAGTGGCTTGGGATATTTCATTTTCAGAGCTTATTTATGTTTATGCGCGTCAGTTCACTTGCACCGCGATTCCGGCGGCTTTCACCTTCTCACCGATTGCGAGAAGTTCCTCTTTCGGCACTTTATTGAGATTCTCTTCGGGAGTAGAGCGGTCGAGGCTATAAATCATCACCTCACGTGGGCGGATGGCCTTATAAGCTTCAATCAGCGCGTTCACCTCTGCGTCGACGGTATTATCAACCGGCTCGCCACTGTGCTCACCGCGAAGGAACATCGTCTGGATGATTGCCTGACCTTCAAACTGCTTGAGTTGCTCCACCACTTTTTCGACAGTAAAATCTTTTGCCACCGGACGATCAATGAGTCGCATACTCTTTTCAAGGGCGCTGTCGAGCTTAAGAATGTTATTGTCGACCCGACGGAGCGCCTCGCACACATCGGGGCGGTGCAACTGTGTGGAATTTGACAAGACCGAAACTTTAGCTTCGGGAAAATGTTTGTCTCGGATGGCGATAGTATCGTCGATTATTTCGGCAAAATGGGGATGAAGCGTCGGCTCGCCGTTGCCGGAGAAAGTAATGACGTCGAGCTTATCGCCGTTTTGCCGCATTTCAGTCAATTTTTCGTCGAGCAGCCGGGCCACGTCCTCGCGTGCAGGAAGGCCGGATTTGCCCGCACCCTGCGCGTTAAATCCCGCCTCGCAATAGAGACAGTCGAACGAACATACCTTACCGTCGTAAGGAGATAGATTCACGCCGAGCGAAACGCCGAGGCGACGGCTATGAATCGGGCCGAATATCGTGGAATGAAAAAGTATTGTCTGATCTTTTGCCATTTTTCTGAACATAAATTTTATGACTGCAAAGATAATAATAAAATTTGGGAATCGTGACCCTGTTCCTCAAAAAGCTGACCATTATGACCATAATGTCGGCATCTATCTCGACATCATTAAACATCTGCCGTGCAAATAGTCATCGTATTTTCATCGGAAAGCGAACGGGGCGAAGAGAGTGGCATCGTGTATCAAGAACACAAAATCGTTTTTATTGATATTTTTTAGCCAAAAAAATTTGTAAATTACGAAAAAAAGTTATAACTTTGCGACACTTAAATGACGGGCCACGGAGAATCCCGGGCCGTACCAACAATTATCAAAGTCAATTCCTCCCCCGAGGAGGAAGGAGAGAATCATCGGAGTCACCTTAACCCCCGATGAAAACATCAGAGTAACAACTACATAACGGAATTTAGCTATGAAGCGCGAATTACTCCGAAAATATGTATGGCTGGTAAATACAATCCGCCGGCACAAAAAGATTACATTTGAAGAGATTGCAAAGGAATGGAGCACGGCGTCAGACAATCTTGACGGCTCGGAGCTCGCATTACGTACATTTCACAACCATCGCGACTCGATAGAGACGCTGTTTGGCATACGCATAGAGTGTGGCCGAACGGATGGCAATCGCTATTACATCTCGACAGAAGGCGGCGAAGGAATCACGCGCCTGAAAATCTGGATGCTGACCGATCTGTCGATGTCGCATCGCGTACAGGGAGGCGGCAAACTCGGCGACCGCATCTTGCTCGACACCGACAATATGGATGCCTTCTATCTCTCCATCATCATTGACGCGATGAAAATGGACGTGACTATGATGATGGAATATGAGGAAGATAACGGCGATACACGCCATTATGAGGTCGGAGCATACGCCTTGAGATTCCGAAACGGCCGCTGGCTTCTGGCAGCCTTCGTCGACAATCCCGATGACGTCCGCGTATTTTATCTTGACAAGATTTTAAGTTGCTCCGCAACGGAAAACTATTTCAGCTTCCCGCATACCTTCAACCCCGATGCTTTCTTCAACAATTATTTCGGCATCGACGTGATAGGCATCGACGGAACGCCTCGCGTAATTTCAATCCTCGCACGCGGCACTGTGCGCGATAAGCTCAGAAAAGAGAGCCTCCATCCTACGCAAAAGGAAATTGTGGATATGGGTAGCGAATCCGTTTTCAATTACCGCTTCATCCTTTCAGAAGAATTTCTGCTCCAGATGCTGCGCTTCGGCACAGAGGCAGAGGTGCTCTCGCCGGCCTCGCTACGCAATGAAATCAAGAAACGCCTCGAACAGATGTTATCAAACTATTCGCAGCGTCCCGATCCTGTGATTGCGTATAAGATTAAGACGGCGACCGCAAAGAAAGAGTGAGCGGCGGCGCAGAAACAAGATTTTAACCTGATGAGGCGTATCATAACCGGTACGCCTCGTTTTATTTAACCGCATTTCTTGCCGGCCTCTATCGCCCCTCCCCTCTTGAATAAATGGCATAGGAGTTTGCAAGGGCAAGAAAAAAGTATTACCTTTGTGACGATGAAGAGATTATCGTTTTTTATGGCCGTCGTTACGGCGCTGATTGTCTGCTCCTGCGGTAAAAGTGAGTTCCTCGTTCACTTCGAGCTGTCGCCCGACGTGATTGAGAATTATCGCCTCGTGTATTACACCTCCGACAAGGAGAAAGGATGGATTTCTGAAAATGTGGCCGTTGTCACGCAAGGCAAGGGGGAGGTAAAAGGAATCACGCGCCTGCCGACTATCGTCTATGTCTATTACTCGGGGAGCCGTCCCTCCGTCGCATTTTATGCCGAGCGGGGCGATAAGATCACCATAAAGGGGAAAGGCGCCGATCCAGCAAAATGGGAGATTGACGGCAATGACATCAATGAGGAATGGAGCGCATGGCGTCAGAAACACGCTTCACAGCTTGCTGATCCGTCGGGCCACGGCGCCAATAAAGCCGTCGAGGAATACGTGAAGCAAAATCCCGACAATCCCCTCTCGCTTATCCTTCTTATGACGTCATACGACCGTCGCTTAGATGAAGCAGGATTTATGAAGCTCTGGAACGCATTGGGGGAGGAAGCGAAACGAGGCAAATGGCTTCAGCTCTTCAACCGCTCCGACCTCCCGGGTCTGACGCCCGCATCGTCAGGCAATGCCGCCAAACTCACCTTCCTTGCCAATCCTGACTCCGTGGTGCGCTTTTCAGCCCGCGACTCACGCAAGACCCTCTTCTGGTTTCGCCGGAACAATGACTACAACGAACGCCAGACGACACTCGATTCATTGCGCTCATTCTTCCGCGAGAAAGAGAAGAATGTAGCGAGAATAGCACTTGTCTCGTTTGACACCGACTCTGCTTCGGCACGCCGGTCATTTGATATGGACTCCATCCCCGGATCGCTGAAATTGTGGTCGCCCGAAGGGGAAGTAGCCGAATCGTCGCTCGCGCTCGGAGTGAGGGAAACGCCATGGTTTGCCGTAATAAATTCCTCCGGGAAGGTAATTTACGGAGGCGTCGATATTGTGGAGGCGCTCAAAGCGATGAGGAGAAAAAATTAAGGCACTTAACTGATTGAAGAAATGTTGGTCAAGGTATATTCAGCCGCCGTTTACGGCATCGAAGCTTATCAAGTCACTATCGAGGCAATGACGGAGAAAGGCGTCGGCACAACCATAATAGGGATGCCCGACACAGCCGTTCGCGAGAGTTATCCTCGCATCGAATCCGCACTGCGAAACAGCGGCATCGTTTTCCCTCATCGACGCATAATATTCAATCTTTCGCCGGCCGACGTGAAAAAAGAGGGGGCAGCCTTCGACCTTCCGATGGCCGTGGCTGTGCTGGCAGCCCATCAGTCGATCGAATGTCCCGACCTCGACACGTATATGATTATGGGCGAGCTCTCGCTCGACGGATCAGTGCTGCCCATACGGGGAGCGTTGCCTATGGCCGTGAAAGCCCGCGAATTAGGCTTCAAGCGTCTGATAGTGCCGAAAGCTAACGTCACGGAAGCGGCCGTAGTCAATAAGGTAGAGGTCTTCGGTGTCGAGACGCTGAAAGATGCCCTTGACATCCTTACCGGTGAAAGCGAGCTGAAACCCACCGTGATAAATACGCGGGAGCTGTTTGCTCGCTATTCCGGCAATTTCGAGTTGGATTTCTCGGAGGTGAAAGGGCAAGAAAGCGTAAAACGGGCCTTCGAGGTGGCCTGTGCAGGCGGGCACAACATCCTGCTCGTAGGCTCGCCCGGCTCAGGCAAATCAATGATGGCCAAGAGATTACCCTCCATATTGCCTCCGCTGAGCATGTCGGAAGCACTCGAAACGACCAAGATTCACTCCGTAGCGGGCAAACTGTCGCGCGGCTCGATGCTCCTCACGCAGCGTCCTTTCCGCACGCCCCACCATACCGTCTCTCCCGTAGCCCTCGTGGGTGGAGGCTCCAATCCGCAGCCCGGAGAAATATCCCTCGCCCACAACGGCATCCTCTTCCTCGACGAATTCCCCGAATTTCCGCGCAATGTGCTTGAAGTGTTGCGACAGCCCATCGAAGACCGCGTCATAACTGTGGCGCGCGCCAAATACACCGTTGATTACCCCGCCTCGTTTATGCTCGTGGCCTCCATGAACCCCTGCCCGTGCGGTTATCATGGGCACCCCACGAAAGCCTGCACATGCACCACATCGCAAGTCAGCAAATACCTCAACAAAATTTCCGGACCGCTCCTCGACCGAATCGACCTACAGATTGAAATTCAGCCTGTACCCTTCGACGATATGGCCAATACTGTTCCGGCCGAGAGTTCCGCGGCGATACGCGAACGCGTCATCAAAGCGCGCGTCATTCAGCAGGAACGCTTCAAAAATGAGCCGGGCATACACTGCAACGCACAGATGAATTCACGACTGCTGCACACATACGCATGGCCCGACGAGAAGGGGCTCTCCAAACTGAAAGAGCGTATGACGCGACTCAATATGACAGCCCGCGCCTTCGACCGTATCCTGCGCGTGGCACGCACCATAGCCGACCTCGACTATTCAGCCACCATGACGCCTGAGAAGGCCGCGAATGCGCCCGTACTCAGCCGTCACATCGCCGAAGCCATCGGCTACCGCTCCCTCGACCGCCTCTCCGTCCCCTCCCCCCTCCCCTTCTAAATAAACAAAGTGCCCTAAACATATAAGGTATGCTAACAGCTGAAGAAGTAAAGACATTGCTCTCGGATATAGAAAGTGACCGTGTGGAGCGGACTATTTCTACAACTAATACCGACAAATTTGGTCAAGCAATTTGCGCGTTTGCAAATGACCTGCCCAATCATAATCTCCCCGGCTATCTGATAATAGGAGCGGATGACAAAACCGGTTCCGTTGACGGTTCTATTAAAATTACCGATCAGTTATTAAAAAACCTAGGAGGCATCAAGACCGATGGCAAGTTGCAACCGCAAGTAAGTATGACTGTTGAGAAAGTTTCTCTTGAGGGGGGGATGTAGCTGTTGTCACTGTGCAGCCGTGCCAGTTTACTCCAGTCCGTTATGAAGGACGAATATGGGTTCGCATAGGTCCCCGTAAATGTATCGCCAGTGAAGCAGATGAAAAGATATTGTTTGAGAAACGAACGAGCCGTATGATGACATTTGATGCTTTGCCTTGTTTCGATGCCACAATTGATGACATTGATTTGGCTGCATTCCGTCAGATATATCTCCCTAAGGCTTTCCCTGATGCGGTTTTGCGTACTGATACTCGAACAATAGAGCAACAGATGCAAGCACTTGGATATTATAATGTCAAATACAATTGCCCTACTTTTGCGGGGATTATAATGTTTGGCAAACTTCCGGAACAGTTTTTGCCGGGATGCTACGTACAATATGTAAGATTCAGTGGAAACAATCGTGCCGGTGAGATCAAAAACGAATATAAGTTTTCGGGCAATCTTGTAAAGATTCTATCGCAACTTGATACATTTGTTGACGCATCAATTACCAACCGCCGGCCTGTGCCTGTCTCTGCCTTGAGAGAGGAAATAATTGTAGTTTATCCTCATTGGGCCACTCGAGAGTTACTAATGAATGCCATCTGTCATCGCGATTACGAGGGTAATGGTCCGGTACAGTTTTACCAGTATGATGACCGTATTGAAATAATGAATCCGGGAGGGCTGTATGGCAAAGCAACTCCTGAAAACTTTCCCTATGTAAACGACTACCGCAATAGAGTGGTTGCTGAGGGAATGAAAGTTCTCGGCTTTGTGAATCGTTATAGCAGAGGAGTTCAGGCAGTGCAAGAGGAACTCAGAGCCAATGGCAATGGAGAAGCCGATTTCAAATTGCATCTCGGCACTGCATTCCTGGTTGTTGAAAATATAGCGATAAAAGAAGTCGACGAACCGAAGAAAGAACCGAAGAAAGAACCGAGGAAAGAACCGAAGAAAGAACCGAAGAAAGAACTTTTAGAAGTTTTGGATTTAATTCGTAAAAATCCAGCCATAACTTATTCTGAACTTATGGATACATTGGCATAAAAGAATCAGCAATATATGAGCGCATCAAAAAGCTAAAGAATATGGGATTGCTCAAACGCGAAGGCGGACGTTCTTCCGGCAAATGGGAAGTTGTCGATTGATATATCCCTGATTATCATTAATTTGAAATCGCCGGTTCATATAAAGCAGAAATCGGTTCATAATCGAACGTAACACTTAACAAGGAATGACAATCGATAACAAAGAATATACCTATTACGCTTTCATCAGCTATAAGCGCGAGGATGAAAAGTGGGCAGTATGGCTGCAGAAGAAACTTGAGTCATACGGCTTTCCGGTGGCTTTACACAAGGATAATCCTTCACTTCCTTCAAAGATCCGCCCCATTTTCCGCGACAAATCCGATTTATCCGGAGGCACCTTGAAAGCTGCAATGTAGGATGGCCTCGGCATCAACGAGCCCGGCCTCTCCCGTAGCACCTGCCTCGCTATGAACTCCCTCGCCGCAATCATCGCCGGTATTGAAATCGAGGATTTTGCGGATAGGGGAAATTTGTGTAATTTTGCCGGGCATAACTGATTTGTTACGGAGGAAATGATACTGAATTCTTTTGAATTTCTGAGGATATTGCCTATTGTGCTGCTCGTCTATGTCATCGTAGCTTGGGCGTGGCGCGGCAGCCGCTATTGCAGCATTATCTCGGCCTCCCTCCTGACAGTCATATCATATACGTTCATAATATCGTTTCAGCCGGCCTGCGCACTATTTATCTTCCTGATCACAGCGCTGACGTACGGATTCGGACTATTTTTCGGGCGTCACAAGGGGACGCACCGTGCCCGTATGTGGATACCTTTCGGAGCAATTATCATCCTTTTGCCGCTGATTATATTCAAATACGCCGATTTCATCGCTGACGCCTTTCTGCAGGCGTGCCACGCTTTGGGACTGACAGAGACAGCGGTCCGGGAGCCGGCTTCCTTCGGCTTCATAATCCCGATAGGCATCTCCTTCTTCACGTTCCAATCCATCGGATACGTATGGGACGTATACCGGGGCAAAACTGACCCGGAACATAATTTCATCTATTATATGCTCTTTGTGGCTTTCTTCCCGCAAATAGCTTCCGGACCTATCAGCAAAGCCTCCGAGCTGCTTCCGCAGATTAAAAACCGGCCGGCCATCGTCTATTCCGACATTGCCGAGGGTGTATGGCTGATGGCTCTCGGCTTCTTCCTCAAGGCCGTTGTAGCCGACCGTCTCGCCACATACGTCAATCCCGTCTACGCCGATTATGCCAATTTCTCCGGATCGACCTGCTTCCTTGCCTCCATCTTCTATTCCATACAGCTGTACGGCGATTTCGCCGGTTATTCACTGATGGCTGTCGGCGTCGGACGTCTCTTCGGCTACCGGCTGATCAACAACTTTCAGCGTCCCTATTTCGCGCATAGCGTGACGGAATTCTGGCGACGCTGGCACATCTCGCTGACGCGATGGCTTAAAGAAAATGTCTACATCCCGCTGGGTGGCAACCGACGTGGGAAAGCACGCACATACGGCAATATAATCGCGACTTTTGCCGTCAGCGGTATCTGGCATGGCGCAAATTATACGTTCATTATTTGGGGACTCATACACGGCGCCGTACAATGTGTGGAGCGATGGTTCGGCCTCGGCGACAAACCGAAAAACCGATTCGTTCTCGCCTTGCGCATCCTCCTGACCTTCCTGATTGTCAATTTCGCGTGGATTTTCTTCCGTATGCCGACGCTTAAGGACGCCGTCAGCGTGATAAAGCGCATCGTGACATTTGCCCCGGGAGCGAGCCTCAATCCGTCAAAAACAACAATATTGCTGATAGGATTTGCCCTCATCTCTCTCTTTGTCACCGAATTCATCCGCGAATATTTCCCGCAGTTCAAGCCGCTTAAATCCACGAATGCCGCAATGCGTGTAATTGCGCTGATTCTGCTTCTCTTCATCGTGCTGACTGTCGGCGTTCTTGATTCAAGCCAGTTTATTTACGTTAATTTTTAATGATATGGGCATAATGAAATCGAAAGCAATAAAATTCGTTTTGGCCACATTGAGCGTGATAATAGGCCTTATGGTGCTTGATTTCAGCTTCGGTGTTGCTGTCGAATATGCCCGCAAGAATGCAAAGGGCGGCGACACCCACAACAACTACTATATCCTCAACGAGCTTCGCGATTCTGTCATTATAATGGGCAGCTCCCGTGCCAACCATCATTACGTTACCGACAGCATCGCGGCACGCCTTCACACATCCGTCTATAACTGTGGCATCGACGGCAACGGAATCCTTCTCTCTTACGCTTTCCTGAAGAATATGGTGAGCCGCGGAGCATGTCCTTCGATGATAATCTACGAGCTTTTCCCGATCTTCGACCTATACGAAAACGATGACCACACCAACCCACTGACACATTTGAGGCCGGCCTACAATGCTCCAGGCGTCAGTGAAGTCCTTGCAGACATCGACCCTGACGAAGCCATCAAAAACCGGCTTGCCTCATATCGCTACAATTCAGTTTTCATCCAGAATATCAGCGACGCAATATCGCCAAAGCAATTGACAATACGCGGCTACAAACCGATCTACGGCAAAATCACCACTGATTTTCAAGAAAAGATAAACAATAACGTACCACTTGACACACTGAAAATCAAATACTTCGATAAATTTCTACGTCTCTGCGATGCCAATGACATACGGCTCATCTTCGTCACCTCGGCCCAATTTCATAAAACCGATCTGACACCATCCGTAAAACGTTTCCTGCGCGAACACGATATTACGCCATACGGACGTTACCGCTATATCGACTTCAGCGACAACCCTGATTTCAACTGCAATAAAGAGCTCTTCGCCGATCCCTCCCACCTCAACGACGACGGCGCCCGCCTATTTACCCGTCTCCTGCTCGATTCCATCACCGCACGATAACCGACGCTATAACGCTATAAAACGGACACGGAGGCGAATCTCTTAAGACTCGCCTCCGCCATATTTTACCGTCCCCTTTACGGGAGACCTTTAATTTACTTGCGCTCCTTAATCATACCGGAACGGTAAGCGTAGAGAAGCATCATCAGTTCGTCGATCTGACCTTGAAGCTCACGCCCTATATCAGTATCACGCACACGCATCCGCTGACGGTTCAACTCTACGATCTTCGTCGTGCCGAGGATGTCAGTACCGTTCTTCACGGCGTCTTCTGCCGTCGTGAAAGGCACGTGCTGCACGAGCTCGAAGCCACGGCTATGGAACACGAGAGTATAACCGGCTATGCCAGTCGTGTTATGATAAGCCTTAGAGAATCCGCCGTCTATCACCATCATCTTGCCATCGCCCTTGATCGGGTTCTCACCCTTACCCACTTTAACGGGCACATGGCCGTTGATGATATGGCGGTGTTCACCCTGCACGTCAAAGCAGTCAAGGATATAATCGCACACTTTCGGGTCTTCACGCAGCTTGTAATAATGTCCTTTTTTCTCAGCCTGCGGCTCCTTATCGGTCAGGAAATAACGCTCGAACGTAGCCATCTTCGCCTTGTCGAAAAGTGGCGAATCGGGACCACACCATAAGTACCAATAGTAATCTATGGCGTATTTGCGATCCTCTTCGG
This sequence comes from Muribaculaceae bacterium, assembly GCA_017620885.1. Taxonomy (GTDB): domain Bacteria; phylum Bacteroidota; class Bacteroidia; order Bacteroidales; family Muribaculaceae; genus Lepagella. The sequence goes on along the minus strand of JAGAUF010000103.1, from coordinate 62,172 downwards.
GGGTATCGGGGTTGAACGCGGAACGCATCATCAAGCCTACCTCATGCAGAAGATCCTTCCCTTTGAATTTCTTACCGCGTACGGAAACCTCTTTCAACGTTCCATCCTCGTTCATCGGCATAGAGGCGTGGAATAGGAGATTGGAGTTCACCACGCTGTACATGCAGCCGTGAGAGAAGAATACATTGATATGGCGGCGGAGCTTGTCGCTGACATTGAAGCTGTGCACGAGTTTCTCGGCAAGAATCGCTTCCGCCTCAGTCAGTTTATACGGATCGGCTGGGTCGATGGTCGGGAAATTGTTGTCGAGCATCTTATAATCTACTCCGTCGATTTTTACGGTGCCTTTCTCGCGGTCGATGAGATGCAACAGATTTCGGCTCTCCATGCCCCACTCGGGATGACGAGCTATCATAGCGGCCTCCAGCTTCCATTGAATGATAGATATAGCCTTGTGCATCTGTGCCGTCAGCTGACGGTTTTTCAGCCCTTGTTCAGTTTCATCCACCGGCACTTTCGGCTGGAAAATCTCGCACGGGTCGTTCTTATACGTATCCATTGCGAAGAGGGCGAGAGGAACAAGGTTGATGCCGTATCCGTCTTCGAGCGTAGCCATATTATTATATCTCAACGACATACGAAGCACATTGGCAATACAGCACTCATTGCCGGCCGCCGCGCCCATCCATACAGCGTCGTGATTGCCCCATTGAATATCATAATCCTTGTAATTCTGCAGCATATCAATGATGAGGTGGGCGCCCGGACCGCGGTCGTAGATGTCGCCGAGAATGTGGAGACGGTCGATGGAAAGCCGCTGGATCACGTTACATATCGCTACGATGAAATCACGGGCCTGTCCCGTCGATATAATCGTCTCGACAATACGATTGTAATAAGGCTGTTTATTTTCACCGGAGGGTGCCTCATGAAGCAATTCCTCGATAATATAGGCAAACTCTTTCGGCAACGCCTTGCGCACCTTTGATCGGGTATATTTCTGCGACACACGCTGAAGCACCTTGACAAGCTGATGCAACGTGATATTGTAGAAATCGTCCATATTCGGCTCCGAGGCAGAGATGTATTGCAGTTTGCGGGCCGGATAATAAATCAGCGAACAAAGCTGCCTGATGGAGTCTTCCCGCATCGAATTGCCGAAAATCTCCGTCACGATGCGGCGGATATTCCCCGACGCATTCTTCAGGATATGGGCAAACGCCTCATGTTCACCATGGATGTCGGCTACGAAATGTTCCGTCCCTTTGGGGAGGTTCATAATAGCCTCAAGGTTGATAATTTCTGTACCTGCCGCCGAAACGTTTCCAAATGTCTGCGACAGCAATTCCAACAATCTTCGATTCGACTCAACGTCAGCGGGCGTGAATTGCCGCTTCGTATTGGTTGCCATAATTTGAGTATTTTGATTCTAAGGTTTTATTCTTCGGGACCGTCTTCGGCTATAAGTGCCTCACCGAGGTCGCGACCGGTGAGACGACCGTCAACGATATATTCCTTCCCCATAACTCGCTGTGCCCAGCAAATTATGCGGTCGATCATCGGAGTGGACACACCCACGCGCTCTGCAAACGATTTAATCGTCACAAGACCGCAACGCACATCCTCCTCAAACATTCTGTGCCCGCTATCAAGCACATACCCGTCACCGACGGCCTTCATCGGTGCAGGCTTATTCTTGAAAGCCTCTATCGAACGCACCTTCGCCGTCAGAGACTCTACACCGTCCACCCCGTAATAGTCAAGGAGGGTCGGCACCTCGTCCGCCCTCATCGGGAGCTTGCGGATGATGCTCTGAAGCTCATCGTCGCACGCCAGCCAGCGGCGCGACGCCTCGTCCGTCCAATCGGAATACACCTCCGGGACCGTCCGGTATATTTTCCCCGGCTCCCAATCGGCAAAAAGCACGCTCAGCGACACGGGATGAAGCAGCGGGTTGCTATTGCTCAACGTAACCTCAAGCCAATGGGAAAGATGCGTTGTAGGCGTCTCAAACCATTCCTCCGACATCTTCACGATACGTTCCGGATCGGAGATATTCACCGTGGCAACCTTCAGATCTGGCTTATAGCCCTGAAGATCGGCTATATGGCCGTAATGCAGCGGACGTCCTATGGCCGGAACGCGCTGAAAACAAAAGGACGGAACATTATAGCCCAAGGTATGGAAAAGGTGAATGAAGAAACCGCTCCCACCAAATGACGAGCCTATAATCGTATCTGGGCGCAGATACGGCTTAATACGCGCCATCTGCTCGCGAATGGCGAAACCGGGAAGGCTGATGTAAATTATGTCGGCTTGCGGAATCACATCCGCCGGATCCGACGAAATGACGCCAAGATGCGCCCTATACTCCTTCCCGCGAAAATCACGAGTCACAAAATCATGCGACCAATCGTCAGGACGACGCGTCAGAATATCCACCGCATAGCCCTCGCGACAACCGATCATTCCGGCTGCCACATGCCCCTGCGAACCTCCTCCGCAGACACACACTCTGGTCACTTTTTGGTCTCGTTTCATTTCTGCTTGCAAAATTAACTATTTTTATCGGATTTTGCCATATTCGCGCCATCTTTTTCCTCATTTTTGGCCGAATCCCCCCTTCCCCGTGGCGTCTGACGTCTCCTGTGGCTCAATCGACGGCTCTCACTCTCCGTTTTCTCCCCCTTTCCATTCAGTACGTCCACTATAATCTCGGCAGCATATTCTGCCGCAACCGACGTCCCGAGCTTCCGGCGCATCGTCTTGTATCCACTCAACTGCCAGTCGCGCTCCGGCGAAGGCTGAAGCAATGGAGAAAGATGGCGTGCTATGCTCTCCGCCGTACAGTAATGAAGCAGCAATTCCGGAATAATGCGGTTATTCACGATAAGATTCGGAAGAGAAACATATTTTACCTTGATGAGCCACTCCATAATCTTATACGTCAGCTTTCGGCCGTTGGCTCGATAACAAACCACTTGCGGCGTCCCGACAAGAGCCGTTTCAAGCGTCGCGGTACCCGAAGTCACGAGAGCGGCCTTCGCATATTTCAGCAACGGCACCGTGGCACCGAAAGTGAGTTTCAGACCCGGATCCTGCGCCACACTGCGGTAATAGCGCTCCGGAACAGCCGGAGCAGCAGCCACTACATAACGACATTGCGGAAATTTCTTCGCCGCCTCAAGCATCAATGGAAGGTTATTGCGTATCTCACTCTTGCGCGAGCCGGGAAGAAGCGCAATGAGCGGACGCCCGTCGTCTTCGATGTCCTGACGCTGATAGAAATGTTTGGCCGGAGGAAGATGGCGCAAGGCATAATCGATTTCCTGCACCGACGGATTGCCGACGTATGTCACATCATAACCATGCGATGCATAGAAAGGCACCTCAAATGGAAGTATCGAAAACATCCTGTCGACATATTTCTTAATCTGACGGACTCTGAACTCCTTCCATGCCCACACCTTCGGAGAAATGAAATAAAACACCTTGATGCCGGCCTTATGAGCTACCTTGGCCAACTTGAGATTGAAACTCGGATAATCCACTAGGATGACGGCATCGGGATTCCACCATTTGATCAGACGCTTACCCTTCGAGAGATTACGCAGCAGTTTGGGAAGTTTACGCAATACCTCGCTGAAGCCCATCACATTCATCTCATCGTAATGCAGATCAGGCTCGCACCGCGCCGCTTTCGCCATCAAATCCCCTCCGAAGAAACGGAATTCGGCCGATGGATCATTCTCTTTTATTGCACTTATTAGGCCGGCGGCATGAAGGTCACCTGACGCTTCGCCGGCTATCAGCAGATATTTCATTGTCTTAGATTCTGTCACTTGTCCGCAGCCGAACCACGACCCGAAGGTAAGCAGCCTCACCCGGATCATCATTTTATCGCTTCACGGCAATATTTTCCGGTCTTCAGACGTTTTTATTGTGAGGGAGATTTTCCCCCGACAATACTCCACGTTTTTATAACGTATTTTATGCGCTCTTTATTATTATCTCTTACTGTAATTTTTGGTCTGATCGCAGTATCTTCCTGCATCAGCGACGACATAACCACATCCTCATCGGCCACATTAACCTTTTCGACCGACACACTCTCTTTCGACACCGTTTTCTCCGGAGTCGGAACCCCGACCGCACGCCTGCTCGTTTACAACAGAAACAACAAAGGCGTCGTAATCTCCTCTATCCGCTTTGAGAAAGACGACAGCAACTTCTCCCTCAACGTCGACGGGCAAAGCGGAAAAACCTTCTCTAACGTCGAAATACGTGCCAACGACAGCATCTGGCTATTCGTTGAATGTTTGCTCCCCGAAGGGCCGGACAGCAAGCCTTTCCTCGCCGAAGACAAAATTCAATTCATCACCAATGGCGTCGCCCAGTCGGTCCTCGTCGAGGCATACGGACAAAACGTAACTCGACTCCGCAATGTCACCATCACCGAAGACACACGCCTGACCCCGGAACAGCCTTACGTAGTCTTCGATTCGCTCACCGTCGCCAAAGGAGCCACACTCACGATTGACCCCGGCACTCAACTCCTCTTCCACGACAAAGCCAAATTGCGTGTCGAGGGACGCATTGAAGCCGTCGGAACGCCTACAAGCAAAATCGATATGCGCGGCGACCGACTCGACAATGTTCTCCCCGACGTAGGGTTCGACATCCTCGCCGGACAATGGAACGGCATCACGATAACCGCCGAATCTTTCGACAACAGCATTGAATACGTCGATATGCGCTCTACCTCACAAGGCCTCGTATTAGACTCCTGCGAAATCTCTGATCGCACGAAACTCACTCTCATAAACTCTTGGCTTCACAACTCACAGGGAAGCGCACTGAAAGCTAAATACGCCAACATAAACGCCGTAGGATGCATTTTCTCCGAAGCTGCCGAAAGCGTCGTCGACCTCACCGGAGGCAACATATCCTTCCTCCAATGCACATTCTCCAATTATTACCTCTTCTCAGCCCCCTTCCTCCCCATAATATCGCTTTACCACACCGACGCCGACCATGCTGAGGCCGGTGCCTCATCGCTTCCGTTTATGAAAGGGGATTTCAAAAACTGCATAATCTACGGTCTCCCCGGCGACATCAATCAAGGTGACCTCAATGCAACGCAAATATATTTCTACAATACGCTCTTCAAATCAAAGGGTAACGACGACGAACACTTCATCGCCTGCGAATGGGACGCAAATCCCCTCTTCTACACCATACGCGAAGATTACATCTTCAATTATCACATAAAAAATGAGTCGCCCGCCATCGGAGCCGGAAATCCCGACTTCGTCACAGAACAGGCAATCATCGATATGGACGGGCTCAACCGCCTCGCCGCAGGAAATCCCACCCTCGGCGCCTTCGTCTATGTCCCCGAAAAAACAGAAGAATCATTGAAAAGACATTGATTCGCCCCTCTACCAATAATACCAACACATCGACTATATATGACCGACAAACTCCTGCAATCACTTCGCGACAAGTATAAAAACGGAGAGAAAATCCGCATCCTCTTTGTATGCCTCGGAAACATCTGCAGGTCGCCGGCTGCACAAGGTATTATGCAGAGCGTTATCGACGCTCACGGCGACACAGACCGCTTCTTCCTTGATTCTGCCGGCCTTTACGGTGGCCACGCCGGTGACCTCCCCGACAAACGTATGCGCGTCCACGCTATACGCCGAGGATATTCCCTGACGCACCGCTCGCGGAAGATACATGAATGCGATTTTGACGATTTCGACCTCGTAATCGGTATGGACGACGCCAACATCGACGGTCTGCGACGACTCGCTCCCACCTTAGAAGACGAAGCCAAAATCGTCCGTATGACAGATTTCCTCCGTCGGCTTCCCTACTATGATTCCGTCCCTGACCCTTACTATGAGGGCGCCGAGGGATTCGAACACGTCCTCGACCTCCTCGAAGACGCTACAGAATCACTGTTCGACCAAATCGCTCGTTGATATCTGTATATACCACAAAACACATGAGGCGAAACCTTAGGATTTCGCCTCGCGTCATTTATCTTTCAGAGTTATATCTTATCCTTTGTATTTCTTCAGGATAACGGCTGCATTGTGGCCGCCGAAACCGAACGTGTTGGAAAGAACAGCGTTGATTTCGCGCTTCTGAGCCTTATTGAACGTATAGTTCAGATCGTAATCCAGTTCAGGGTCATTGTCGCCCTCTACGTGGTTGATAGTAGGAGGAACGATGCCATCAGTCAGTGATTTAACACTGAAAATAGCCTCAAGAGCACCCGCTGCACCAAGAAGGTGACCGGTCATTGATTTCGTCGAACTAAGGTTCATCTTATATGCATGGTCGCCGAAGACTTTCTTGATAGCCTTAACCTCGCCAATATCACCTACGGGAGTCGAAGTACCGTGCATATTGATGTAGTCGATATCCTCGGGCTTCATCTCAGCAGACTGCAGAGCATTCTCCATTACGAGCACAGCGCCGAGACCTTCGGGATGCGTCGCCGTGATATGATAAGCGTCGGCAGAAAGACCTGCACCGGCTACCTCGCAATAAATGTGCGCACCGCGAGCTTTGGCGTGTTCAAGCTCCTCAAGCACGAGAGCTGCAGCACCTTCGCCAATCACGAAGCCATCGCGCGATCCGGAGAACGGACGAGATGCACCGGCCGGATCATCATTGCGCGTCGATAGAGCCTTCATTGAATTGAAACCACCTACACCGGCAGGGAAGACAGCAGCCTCAGCACCACCTGCCACAATAGCTTCAGCCATACCTAAGCGGATACAGTTGAATGCATCCACGAGAGCATTATTCGACGATGCACAGGCGGAAACCGTAGCAAAGTTAGGCCCACGGAAACCGTGCTCGATCGAAATATGGCCGGCTGCGATGTCGGCAATCATCTTCGGGATGAAGAAAGGATTGTATTTCGGGCCGTTCTCCTTGTGCATTGCATAGTAGCCGGCTTCCTCCTCAAACGTGTGGAGACCACCGATACCTGCAGCGAAAATTACGCCTACGCGATTCTTATTAACGTCCTCATCGTCGAGCTTGGCATCTGCGATAGCTTCATTAGCTGCCACAAGAGCATACATAGCATAGAGGTCGAGTGTGCGCGATTTCTTACGGTCGAAATGCTGAGCAGGATCGAAACCCTTCACCTCACACGCAAATTTCGTCTTAAACAGCGATGCGTCAAAATGCGTGATAGGACCGGCACCGCTGACGCCATTCACGGCGTTTTCCCACGACTCGGCTACGTTATTGCCTATCGGCGTAAGCGCACCGAGACCCGTGACTACTACTCTTATTAATTCCATATCAAGAGTTTAAGTATATTCTATTGGGTATTGTTTCTATATAAGCGAGCGAGATGTAACTGCACTCACCATGAACGGAGTCCACGACGAATACGGCCGCCTCGCTTCTTCTGTTGCTGATTGATTATTGAAGCTCTGATAAAAAAGAACTTCCGGCGAGGATGCAACACCTCGGCTGAGATGTGCTTCCTTGCCGATTACGGGTTCTTATTTGCCGTTTGCTTCGATATAGGCGATAGCGTCACCTACTGTGGTGATCTTTTCTGCCTCCTCGTCAGGAATCGAGATGCCGAATTCCTTTTCAAACTCCATGATGAGCTCTACTGTGTCCAGTGAATCTGCACCAAGGTCTGTGCTGAAAGATGCTTCGGGAGTAACTTCCTTCTCATCTACGCTGAGCTTGTCAACGATGATGTCTTTTACTCTTTTTTCGATGTCGGACATAATCTTTAGGGTTTAATTATTGTTTATTTATTGTTTCTGTTATTTTCAGACTGCAAAGTAACGCAATTTTTTTTGAATACGGAAATTTTTCCACGAAAAAATGCACATATTTTTTTATCTTGTGCATCATTACCCCGTTTTTTACCCTTTATCACCTGCTTCCCCGCTCTTTTTCACCTCAAGCTATCTCTAATCCACTCCCGACCTAAGACAGCCGGAGGGAGCGTATATATTGCACATACGCTCCCTCCTTTTTTATCTTTTCTACGTTAAAGGATTATTTCACCTCCCACGTCTCATGAGTCTTGAGAATCATATCGCGAAGATTGCCGTAGCCTTTCTTCCCTTTGACTTCTTCAACCTGACGGCCTACTTCTGTCTCGTAAGTCTCGCCCTCAACGTCGCGGATCACACCGATTGCCAACGGAAGAGTCTTACCGTCCATCAGTGCGAGCTGCTCCTGCAGGAAGTAGGATTTGCAATGAGCGTCGTGCACGAGCACATCGTCCATCGTATAGCCGTCCTCGCCGACAACTACTGCCTTGAGTCCGAAGCCGTTCTGCACGAGACCCTTCTCCATGTTCTTGCCGAAAAGCATCTTTTCGCCGTGACGCAGATGAATCGTGCGATCGTCGCGCTCATCCTTGTTGCTCAGCCAGTTATAGACGCCATTGTTGAAGATCATACAGTTCTGAAGAATCTCAACTACGCTGCATCCTTTGTGGCGAGCGGCAGCCACCATAACCTCCTTCGTCGTGTCAAGCGAGATGTCGAAGCTGCGCGCAAAGAAATTGCCACGGGCTCCGAAGCAGAGTTCGGCGGGGATGAACGGGTCTTCCGTCGTTCCGTAAGGAGACGATTTCGTGATACTGCCTCGATCGGATGTCGGTGAATACTGACCCTTGGTCAGACCGTAGATCTTATTGTTGAAAAGGAGAATATTTATGTCGATGTTACGACGCAAAGCATGGATAAAGTGATTACCACCGATTGCGAGACCGTCGCCGTCGCCGGAAATCTGCCATACAGTCAGCTCAGGACGTGATGTCTTGACTCCGGTAGCAATAGCCGCGGCACGACCATGAATCGTATGCATGCCATACGTATTCATATAATACGGCAGACGTGAGCTACATCCGATTCCGGATACCACCACTGTGTCTTCAGGAGCTACACCATAGTCCGCCATAGCCTTGTGCAGGGTAGCGAGTATCGCATGGTCGCCGCAGCCCGGACACCAGCGCACACTTTGACTGTTCTTATAATCAGCTGCTGTGTATTTTGTTTCTTTTGCTTCCATTTCTTTAGGCTATTTGATATGGTTGATTACTCCGTCCACTACCTCGCGTACAAGGAAGGGCTGACCTTCAATCTTATTGATTCGCTTGATTTCCTTAAGCGGAAGATGCTGCTGCAGATAGTCGGCAAACATTCCCGTGTTAAGTTCGGCAACGATGATGTTGTCATATTTGCTAAGCTCCTCAATTGCGTTGGCAGGCATAGGATTGATGTATCTGAACTGTGCGAAAGCTACCTCATGTCCCATTGCGTTCAGCTCGTCGGCTGCCGTGCGGAGATGACCGTATGTACCGCCCCATCCTACAAGGATAGTCTTGGCATCGCGTTTGCCCATGATTTCAAGTGCCGGAATATCTTTGGCGATATTGGCGATTTTCTGACGACGTGTCTTCACCATACGCTCATGGTTGGGACCGTCAGTTGAGATAACTGACGTATTGAAATCTTTCTCCAAGCCACCTACGCGGTGCATTGCACCCTTCGTGCCGGGGAGAGCCCAATAGCGTGCGAGCGTCTTCTCGTCGCGCAGATAAGGAAGCCAACCCTTCTCGATAAGCTCGGGAGTGACAAAATTCGGTTTGATTTCGGGATAATCCTCCTCTTCAGGCACACGCCATGCCGACGAACCGTTGGCGATAAAGGCGTCCGTAAGAAGAATAACCGGAGTCATGTGCTCGATAGCGATGCGAGCGGCCTGGAATGCCATCTCGAAGCAGTCTGTCGGGCTGAGTGCGGCTACGACGCAGATCGGAGATTCTCCGTTACGGCCGTAAAGAGCCTGCATAAGGTCAGTCTGCTCCGTCTTCGTCGGAAGACCCGTAGACGGACCGCCACGCTGAACGTCGATGATGACAAGAGGCAGTTCGGCTATTACAGCCAAGCCGATACCCTCGCTCTTCAATGCCAGACCCGGACCGGAAGTCGATGTAACGGCAAGTGCGCCGGAATAAGAAGCGCCGATAGCTGAGCAGACACCCGCTATCTCATCCTCCATCTGACATGCCTTGACGCCGAGGTCTTTACGCTTCGCCAACTCATGGAGAATGTCGGTTGCCGGAGTGATAGGATACGAACCGAGGAAGAGGGGACGACCGCTCTTCTCCGACGCCATGATAAGACCCCATGCGGTAGCCGTGTTACCGTTCACGTCTGTATAGATACCCGGCTTTACCGATTCTGTCTCGATTCTGTACGTCGACATCGATGCATGCTGGTTGTGACCATAGTCCCATCCTGCATGGATCACCTTCTTGTTTGCCTCATACACTGCCGGCTTCTTGGCAAATTTGGCCTCAAGCTTGCGAAGAACGCTATCCACCGGACGATCGAACAGCCAGCAGATGAGACCCAAAGCGAGCATATTCTTACATTTCAGAATGCTCTTCTGATCCATTCCGCTGTCGGCCAACGTTGCTTTCAGCAATGTAGTCATCGGAACGAGCATCACGCGCTTAGGATCTATCCCAAGCTCCTTGATAGGATCGTCCGTTTCATACAACGCTTTCTTCAAATCTACCGGACGGAAACTGTCTACGTCGCAGATGATGATACCGTCGTTTTTAAGGTACTTGATATTAGTTTTTAAGGCTGCAGGATTCATCGCAACGAGCACATCCGCCTCGTCGCCCGGAGTAAGAACTCCTTTCCCGACACTCACCTGAAATCCCGATACGCCGCTCAGTGTTCCTTGCGGAGCACGAATCTCAGCCGGATAATCCGGGAAAGTGGAAATCTGATTCCCCTCTCCTGCCGACACATTTGAAAAAATATTCCCGGCGAGCTGCATGCCATCGCCGCTGTCGCCCGAGAATCTAACGACAACCCTTTCGCGGGTCTGTACGTTTGTTGCTGGTAACATGATGTTTTGCTATCTGTGTTGCGACCGGCCCGAACTGCGCCCGGGTCGGCCTAAATTCATAATTTTCTGCAAAATTACAAAAACTTTTCTATCCAAAAAAACTATTCCGCTCAAATCTGCCCTCCAAATGCAAATTCAATGCCTTTATCTTTTCTTACGGACATAATTAATGCCCCACCACACATTTTCTGCGGTGGAGCATTTCAATTTTTTATTACCGATTTGACGCGACTGTCAGCGCACGCAAATCTTCACCGGCTTCTGACCGTCGGCCGTAACAATGTATATGCCGCGGTCAAGTGCAACATATTCCGAGCCGCAAACCTCACCAACAGATGCAACCACACTGCCGCTGAGATCGAATACGCGCAAATTATCTACGGCTGCCGGACTCAGAACTCGGATTCCGCCTGTTTCCGCTACGACGATATAAAGATTTTCCTCTCCTTCAAGCTCGCCGACGCTCTGACTCTTGTCGGTTACAACCTTGATGTCATCAACACAATACGTCGCTGTATTGTGGCTGCCACCCTTCTCGGAATAATATCTGAATCCTACATATACGGCCTCGTCGCCGTGAGGAATCTCTACATTGCCGCTCTTAACCCAATCACAATACACCGGCTTCTCGCCATCGGCGTTCGGTGTACAGATTGAAGCATTAAGCTTCGTCAATTCCGCTGTTTGTGGATCAGCAGTCGTCATCTTATATATATCCAGCGTTGTGGTCGGCACACCGTATGCACCCTGCGTACGGAATGTCAATGTCATCTTCGCATCTTTAGCTGTTTTAAGCGCCGGAGTAACCAGCCAGAACTCATACGGACCGCCATCTTCCGTCCCCTTATAGGCTGATGCAGCCGCATAATAATTGTTCTGATAGTCTGTGATATACCATCCGCTGAGTGAACCGGACACTACATCGTTATACCATCCCTTCGCCTCTACTGCGGAAATAGACGTATCAGCCTCGAAATTCATATCCAGCAATACATTATTGTCACCCGGCGTGACAGGATCGTCAGGATTGTCGGGATTATCCGGATTGTCGGGATTATCCGGATTGTCAGGCTCATCGCCGCCATCCGGATTGAAGGCCGCCCCATTCTTATCGCCCCAGATGTAATGACACAATGTGGGAAGATCGATATATGGATTACGATTCTTCTGAATCTTATAAATTGCCTCCTGACGATTCATCTCCTTTTCATCCACAGGGTCATTGTCATTCCACTTGATAAGCAGATCACGCGCCCACTGCTTGAACAGCAACGGATCCGTCGTGCTGTACATCCACGCCGTCTTGCTCGCCCATGAGATATTGTCGTAGACGGTGAAAATATACATGAATGCACGCGCAAAATCTCCCTTATATATGTCAAGAGGCTCGTAAACGTAATCGCAGCCTCCACCCTGACCACTTACAGGATGGCCGACCGAAGTCACTCCGTTGGTCCACGTAGGCGACCCGCTAATCTCGCCAAGAGGATAATTCGCTTTGCGGTTGTTGGCGTCAGCTTCCGACGGATTCAAATGAAACAAATCCTTATACGCATCGTTCTTCGTCTTCCCCCACCATGAATTCGCGACACTGTGTTCGATATTCATCCCGGGATGACCCTCCGAAATGTAAACTACATCATTTGAATACATATCCCACCATGCCTCGCGGCCATTGACCATCTTTACGTCCGTGGTCTTGAACGCATCCCACGTTCTGTCGCCGTAGCTAACTACGGTATGATTCGAAACTATCGACTTGGCAGCCTGCATCAACTCGCGCCCCGTCTTACCTTCAAGAGCATCATAATACCCCGACGGATATCTCGCCTGCGCACTCAGGGACAGGAGAACCGCCACTCCCGATATTAATACAGATACTTTCATTAATATACAGTTTTAATCGTTTTTTACTCAGTTCAATACACTACGGTCTTAATCGGCTTCTGATTCTCTTTCGTCACAACGACATAGATTCCCGTTGGCAACTCAATCATATCGCCACCACTAACAAACGCATACTCAGCTACAAGACGCCCTGAAACATCGAAAATGCGCATATCTGTCTGAGGATTGTCAATCAGAACCACAAATCCACCTTCTACATGTCCGAGAGCCAACGGCTGCGTGTTCTCGATTCCCACAACGGAATTGCTCTTTGCAACCGTAATGGCGTTAGATGCCGGAGAGAGGAAGCCGAGACGCGACGAACGAACCGTATAGCTCTCCGTGACGTCGGCATCGCGATCCTCGATTAATAAGCTGTTGCTGTCCGCCACAAGCTCAGATGCCTGCGGACCATCTTCTGTATAACGTACGCGGGTTACAACATAATAATCCACTACTTCCGCAGCCTCAGTCCAGTTGGCCGTATATTGCGTATCGCTGACATTTGTGGCATCAAGCGCCGTAACTGCCGTAAGCGTCGGGATCGGGAATGCCTGACCCTGAAGCGTAACGGCCACATCCTTGCCGAGACTCAGACCGCCGTCATATAGCGATAGCGTAGCCGTATGTACCCCCTCGCTCTTAGGCGCATAATAGACGTTCAGCTTATAAACATCCGCTGTATTCAGATCAGCCGCGGAAATCGACGTGACTTCTATACGGAAATTTGAGCGGTCAGCTCCGGTGATGCGCAATGACAGCGGACTCGTCAGATTGCGCGCCACTATCTCAAGAGGACGCATCGACACTTGGCTGACAGCCGTCTCACCAAAGTCAAGTGCCATCCCGTTCTCAGGACGTATCAGCTCAGCCTCACCTACAATAGGCGGTGTGACTGTTCCCCCTTGATCTTTGATATAGAACGTCTCCGTAGTGCGCGTGCCCCATACATATTCGGCCAATTCAGGAAAATCAATGAAGGGATTGCGGTTGCCCTGCTGACTTTCCACACCGTCGTTACGGTCAATCTCTTTCTGATCCACCGGATCCGTACGCGACCATTGCAGAAGCATATCCACAGCCCACTGCTGCAGCGTCGGCCACGACTGCTTGCGGAACATATAGGGAATAACCCAATCAAGATCGTCATAAACTGTCGCCATATAAAAAATTGTACGCGCAAAGTCTCCCTTATACTCATCGGCCGGCTCGAACACATTTCCCGAACCGCCGCCAAGACCCGTACGCGCAGGCCCTACCTTCGTCACGCCGTTATTAAACTTCGGAGAGTCCGTCTCACCAAACGCATAATTCAGCTTCGCTTGATTGGCCGGACCGTCCGACGGATATAGATTCCACATATCACTGTAGGCCGGAGTATACTCTACGTCGCCGTCTTTCTTCCACCACGATTTCGGTACAGAGTGCTCACGCTGCATCTTATTGGCGCTGAAACTCTGTCGTGCCGACTGATTGCTGTATATCAGATACACATTGTCGGAATACATATCCCACCAACGACGTGATCCGTTCACCAGATCAGGATACACATCCGTATACTGCCAATACGTCGGAAGATCCGTATAGTTCAATCGAGTGTGATTCTGCACACACTCCTTCGCCGCGGCCTTGAGTGCTTCCTTCTGCTTGCCGTCCATCTTATCATAATAGCCGGCCTTGTAGGTTGCTCCGACACTCGTCGCCCCAAGCAATAGAATTAAAAACAAATAAATTTTTTTCATACCCATAAATATTGTTTTCACACAATTTTCCTATCCCTCTTGGAGGGACCTTTTTACTCTTATAACACAGAAGACGATAAGCAGTTGTCGTCAAATGCGCTAAAAATTCCTAATTTCCCATACTCTTTTCGCCCGCGCATAAACAGCCGATGGGCGAAACCGGTTTGAGTCGGAACAGGGGTGTTGTCAAAACTGCCGTTCCGACAACACCCCCGGATTACTTAACCTATCCGGAGCGGATATAAGTTGTAGATGACCGGTCTACGGTCTGTCCTACCGTCAGTCTACCGTCTTATATTCCGTCACCTGATCAACAACTCGGACTCCGAAGCCCTTGTTGATGTTGCCTTTCAGCTTGACGTGCATCAGGTAAGCGCCCGGATTGGCTCGAAGGCCAAGCGCCGTGCGCACAGCACTTCCTGCGCGAAGCTTGACAGGAATTGCATTGTCAAACGATTTCGCATCTTTCGTCGCGCCGAGTATCAGGTTATTATTGTTATAACCGTCACCGCTTGTGTCGTCGCTGACCATCGTTGCGCTCCATTGTGCGCCCGTATCGATGGAACCGCCGTTGATGTAACCTACGATCCATCCCTCTACCCAGATGTCGGCCTGAGTATCGGTGGCTGCCGTCTGCTTGATATAGTAAATCGTGTAGGGATCTTCCTCCGTACCGGAGCCCATCTCGCCCGGAACTACCGGAGTGTCGCCACCGCCGGCACCAAGTTCAAACTCGTCGGACGCGCCCGAAACGGGAGATACGCCTGCCATACCGCTGACGGTCTCAAAGAGTCCGCTTACGCTCAATTCCTTGCCGTAAACGCCCGGATTGTCAAGCAGATTGACGTTCTGACGCAATGCGCTTCCCTGCGGAAGGGTAACAATCAGACATTCCTTATAATTCTTCGTGTTTGCCGTCGGGCCGATTACAACATTATTGTCACGCTCGGCATCTGCGCCCCAGATTATCTGATCATTGTCGGTAACCTCCGATACACCTGTCTTCACGCTGCCCACGATGAAGCCACGCACCCAGCCCGTATGACTGTCGTTCTGCAGACCGATAGCCTCCTCACAAGTATAAGGATCCTCACGGTTGCCCTTCGAGTCAAACATCACGTCGGCATAAGTACGGATAAGAAGCTGCCACGTGCCGTTGAAGTAGGAAAGAAGACCGCGAACGGTACCCGTTCCTTCAGGAAGAATACGATTATAGAACGTAGCGTAGCCTGACGTGCGCACAATAATCGAAGATGTTCCGTCGGTAAGAGTACGGTTTACGCCGCTGCTCTGATATTCAGAGAAGGGAAGCACGCCGCCGTCGGTGAAAGTCACATTGCGGAATTCTACAAGCTGCGACGTCATATTGATTATGCCGTCGGTCGTAGTAGGAAGCTGCGAAGGCTTCATCACGGTGCAATAAAGACCCTCGGAAGGACGCTGCTCGCCAAAATTAATGTAGGTAACTGTCTGGTCGGGCAGACCGTTCTTCTGCGAATGGAGCATAAAGTCCTCGCCCGTCATAAACGATACCTGATACGAGCCGTTATAGACATCCACACCTCCGATTTGGATCAGTCCGGCATACTTGCCGAGGAAAAGACCCGTGACGTCGAAGACGATCTCCTGACCGATACGGTATTCGTTATATGTGCTCTGTTTACGCACTGAAAGCGTGATGGCATCCGTGCCGTCCTGAATATACAGTGCCTGATAAATATTACCCGATGCGTCCGACGAGATGATGCGTCCCTTGATCACATAATGGGTCGCAGGATCCGGATTGATGCCGGCACGCAGATTGTCGAGCATATTTTCATCGTTCTTGTTGAGATTGCTGGCATTGACGTAGCCTTTTTCCTTATCGAGCATCAGAAGTGCGAAATTCTCGTCCGTGCTCGCCTTTGCCGCCATCTCCTTCAATTCGGCTATCGTGGTGTTGGCCTCAATTGTTGCCTTCGGAATCTCAAGATCCGGAGTATCCATATCGGCCTGACAGCCGCTGAGAATCCCCGCAAGCATCAGCCCTAAGCCGAAATATATCTTTTTGGTGAGTTTCATTTTCTTTTCTTTTTAAAGTAAAACGACTTTATTTTTCGCCTGTCACGCTGATATTGTCTATTTCAAGTGTTCCGCACAGACTCGGCGTGGAGCGATAGTTGAAGCCAAGCTGAATCTTCTTGCCTGCAAATGCTGAGAGATCCACATTGCCGCTGTCCACGTAGGTGAAATCCGTACCTGACGGCGCGTTGGGAACGGCGATTATGGTCCATTCTCCACCCGGCTCGCGTACGGCGAAATCTACCGTGCTAAGCATTGCGTCCTGTGAACCGAAATAATTACCTGCCCAACGGAAATTCAGCGTGATGCTCTTATAATCCGTAAGGTCAAGAAGCGGAGATGCTGCCCACGCATTGGTTTCATAGCGCGTGCTGTTGTAATATCCAGTCGCTACAAGACCGTAACGGTTGTCGGCTTTCCATACGAACGACAGACCTTCGGGCAACGTGCCATGAATGAAGGTGAAGCCGTCGGTATTGCCACCGTCAAACGTAGCATTGAAAATCTCACCTTCGGGCGTTACGGGTTCTTCCTCTTCTATACCCGTGTCGCCCCATTTGAAGGCTGTGATATTCTTGATGCCGCCGTTATTGGCGAAATAACGCTCATTATTGGCTTTGATCGTTACCTGCTTGCCGAGGTTGTCGGGATTGTTCTGGAGATTCAGTGCGTCGCGCGCGTCGCCTGAAAGAGCTACTGGCACGCAATTCTCCCAATTCGTCTCGTCAGGATTCACTGCCATCAGGATATTGGAGGATAGCGTAGCGTTTGCGTTAAACGTACACGTATTCTCGTCCATCTTGAAATTGTCGCCCGCGGTGTTTATCCACCCGACGATATAGCCCGTGATCCATATATTGTTGCCACGTCCACCGTTGGTCAGCTGCGACGTACGGTAGGGATCGTTCCATGTGCCTGTGCCGAGACCTCCCTCCGGAAGCGAAATCGGCGGCTGCGCGAAGTCGTCGCTGCACGATGCGAAAAGCACGGCCATCAGGAACAACGTAAGATATGATGCGATTTTTTTCATTGCTTTTTCCTTTCTGTTTTGTTTAACCTTTTCGTTCAGCCTCAGAAGCGGATACCGATATTGACGAATACGCGGATTCCCTGTGCATAATAATACTTATTGGGGAATTTGTTCACGCTGTAGTTCGTGTAGTCGAATTTACCTTCCTGATAGCCGCCGGTCTGAATGTTGCGGTTGTTGAGAAGATTGTTCACGCTTACATTAAAGTTGAGCGAACCGAAATTCGTATAAACCACTTTGCCGATTGAGAAATTCAAAACAAATGCATTTTTCAGCTTGTCCTGATGCGTAATCTCTTCGATCTTTTCGCCAATCGCCTGTTCCATCGTCTGACCCGGTGCCGGAGTAACTACCGTATAAAGCTCGGGCATCTCCTCGTGACGTGAAGGAGCAAGGTCGATGTAGTTGTCGCCAAACCAGTTGGCGTTCAGTCCGATAAACCACTGATGAGGTGCTGCCCAGTCAAGGCCGATGCTGTAAGCCTGCTGCGGCGTGCCTCCGAGATAATAATTCTTCAGATAGACGCGGCGGGTTACGTCGTCCATGGCACCGTTCTCGTAGGAGCGGACTCCAAGAGGATTGTTCTTGTACTGGTAACGTGAGAATGTTCCGGCAGCTGAAAGAGTCAGCGAAGGAATAATCTTGTAGGCAAGACCAAGCTCTACGCCTTTGTATTCCGTCTCTACACCCGACATGGAATAATTCATGAAGGTGTTGAGCTGATAATCATAGAAACCGGGGCAACGCTTCGTAGCATCCCAGATATGAGTGTAGAAGCCGGTGATTGAACCGCGGAAACGTGAATAATTCCATACGTATGAGATGTCGCCCGAGAGGAAACGTTCGCTCTTGAGTCCCGTCATCGAAGTGTCTTTCGTACGCGGCGAGATGTAAGAGTTGTCAGGAAGCGGCGCGCGCGTTCCGAAAGCTCCGTGAATCACGAAGTAATTACGGCCGTTAAGCTTGTAGGTCGCACCGGCCTTGATCGAGGCGTTGTCGAAGTTATGACGTGTGCCGGGACCGTATGAATTTTCAGGAGCACGACCGTTGCGCATCTTACCGTCGCGGAAGAACGACGTATAGCTGATGTCGATACCGTAGTTCACATTCCAATGCGTCGTGTTGATCTGATTCTGAATCCATGCGTTGGCAACGTATGAGAGGATATTATAGTCGTAGCCGAAACGGTCGCCCTCATATACCTTGCGGTTGGGGTGATTGAGGTCATTCTGCAGAATGTCGGTGTTGCCGGGGAAATCTCGCTCAGAGAAGTTGTCCACGTCACGCCAGTATTCGCCGCCGAGAAGATTCTTGATGGTCTTATACCAGTTGCCGTTCGTATAATTGAAACTGATACCACCCTGCAACGTCATATAGTCGGAAAGACGGTGGTCGATGAATGAATTAAACATCCACGACATGAAATTGCTGTGGCGTTTTTCAAGGATATAAGTTGAATGGCCTACAAGCGAGGGGTCGCGGTCGAAGGAAGTGCGGTTCTGCAGGTTGGTCTGATAGAGAGCATCCCAGTTGATCTGACGCAGAGACTTGTCATTGCGCCACAAATCCTGATACATCTCCCAGTTGTTGAGATAAGCGTCATAGACGGGAGTATTGACCATCTCGCCGAATTCGTTCATCATCTGACGGTCTTCGGGAGCTACATAATACTGTCCCCACTCGTTGTTGGGATTATAATACGAGGGGAGATAGCGATAGTAGTCCGGACGCGGGTCGGCTGCCTGATACCAGTTGAGAGCCGAATTAGCATAACGGTTCATCTGGAAGCCGATACCGGTATTGACAGTCGTTCCCATCTTGGGTTTCCATACCCAGTTGAGAAGAGCCGAAGGGGAGAAAGTATCAACTACGCGAGCCGATTTCTTCTTCCCGTCGAGATAACCCCATCCGGGGTTATAGAGATTGCTGCCTGCGAGATCGTAAGCCTCCTGCGTGGCGGCGCTGTTAGTGGCGCGTTGTGTCGGAGCGCCCCATGTGGAGAGATTCAGTGAGTGATGCTCATTGAATATTTTCTGAACTGAAAGAGCGTAGCCGATAGAATTGTAGAACGTACCTTCGATGACGCCCTGCGGAGCGTAGCGGCCGATGATCGACATCGACACGGCCCATCCATTCTTGAGCAGCCCTGTGTTATACTGCAGCATGGCGCGCAGCATATAGTTGGAATTGGTGTAGGAGATGTTGCCACGGAAGCCGGGAGCATACTCCGATGCGTAAGTAGTGAAATTAGTAGCTCCGCCGAGACTGCCGAATCCGTATGAGGCCGCAGAGACGCCCGGATCAACCGTTTTGTTACGGAAAGCTGACGACGTCATACCGCCGAGGCCGGAATAATTGAAACGGCCACGCATCGCGTCGTTAAACTTGAAGCCATTGATATAGCCGGCATTCCACGACGGTTCATAACCGCGGATGCGGAAACGCATAACGGAGAAATTGTAATTGGCCGTCTGATAATATACATCATCTCTGGCACCTTGTATTGTGCCGACACTCTGATCGGCTCCCTCATCCTCAAGCACTACTGCCTCGTCGAAAACAAAGTCGTCAGTATTGAGATTGCTGGCATTGATACCGGACAGCTCAAGCTGAATCTTGCCGAGGTCGCGTACGATGCCCTCTTTAATATCGACATCGATATACTTGTCGGCATATCCTTCGGCCAGAATTTCGAGCACATCTGTGCCGGCCTTAGCATTTGAGATGGTGAAGACGCCGTCGGCGCCACTCATCACGTAAAGCCCTTGGCCGCTCAGAAGAACGTTGGCTCCCTCGACACCTTTACCTGTCCGGGAATCCACCAGCGTTCCCTTAACTCCCGTCTGAGCCATCATCGGGAAGGCAAGGGCAAGCATTAGGATTGCTAAAAGTTTAACTCGCATAATTTATATCTTTTTTTATTTTTCTTATTACGGCATTGCGAAATCTCAATTCGCAATTGCCGGCGTCAAGACTGTTCCCGTCCGACTTCAATCTTTTTTATCTTACAGGCTTATTTCACCTCCTTGCGAAGGAAGATTTCCGTCGGAAGGTGGTCGCTGTATCCGTTCATCCACGCTCCTCCGGAGAAGGTGCGTAGCGGATACCCCTTATATTGGCCGTCCTGCTGAAGGAGGAACGACTTATTGAGCACCTCGGCCTTATAGAATTCAAGGTTGCTCGGTCCCTGCGGAAGAAGATTATAATTCACAATAATCTGATCGAACAGGTCCCAACCACCACGATAGATGTAGGATCCGATACCCTGATCGAGCTTCTGCCAGAACGGATTGAAAAATCCTCCCGGCTGCACATCTTTCTCATTCTTCTTTGCTCCGAGAGTCTCGGCACACGATTTATTTGAGGGATCGTCATTAAGGTCACCCATGATAACGATACCGATATTCGGGTCGAGATTGAGAAGTGAGTCGGCGATATGCTTCGACAGATTTGCCGCAGCCTCACGCAGGTAAGAGCTCTGCGCCTCACCTCCACGGCGCGACGGCCAGTGATTTACAATGATGGCAATGCGCGAGCCACCCATCAGGCCGACTACGCACATTTGGTCGCGCGTCAGGAAATTTTCATAGCCCGGGATAATCAGACGATGATTCGTCACGCTCAGTTTCTTAAACAGTTTCGGATTATACAGCAGCCCGACATCAACTCCACGACGATCGGGGGAGTCATGGTGAACTATCTGCAGATTCCAGTCCTTGATGGCCGGCGCTTTCACGAGGTCTTCAAGCACTGATTTATTTTCAATCTCGCTAACGCCGATAACAGCCGGCCCGATAGGGGTCGTGGGCGATGTCATCTGCGAGATTGAATAGGAAAGTTTGGCTATTTTGTTCTTGTATTTGTTACCGTCCCATTTATTGCGTCCGCCGGGCGAAAACTCTTTGTCATACTTCCCGTTGTTGTTGATGGTATCGAAAAGATTTTCGAGGTTATAAAACATCACTCCGAAGGTCTGATACTTCTTTCCGCTTTCACGGCTGTCCGCACTTACCCGGACAGTTGAGAAACAAAGAGCACCGACAGCCAAAGCAGCAAGCGCAAATCCTAAAAGTTTCTTCATGATATTGTTAAATTATTCATCTAATTGTCAGATTATGCATCCTAAAACAGATGATTGTTGTGTCAAAAGAATTTTCGTACCCACTCCTCTTCTCAGAAGAATTTCACTTCCTGTCCCTCCATAGCAGAGAGAAGGGCATTGGCCAGACTGCTGGCGCCGAGGCGGAAGAGATCGTGACAGAGCCACTCTTCGCCGAGAATCTCCTTAACTACCGTGTAATAGTTCACTGCATCCTGAGCAGTGCGGATACCTCCTGCAGCCTTGAATCCAACCTTTCTACCGGTCTTCTGATAATATTCCTTGATGCACTGGCACATCACGTATGCGGCCTCCAAGGAAGCTCCCGGATAAATCTTGCCGGTCGATGTCTTCAGAAAATCGCAATCGCTATAAAGCGAGAGAATCGAAGCGTCGCGGATATCTTTCGCCGTCTTAAGTGCGCCGGTCTCAAGAATTACTTTCAGTTTCGCGTGCTTTACGGCGTGTTTCTGCTCAATGAGCTCGTCGGTAACTCCTTCATAGTCACCGTCACGATACATTCCGATATTGAATACGATGTCGACGTCGTCAGCTCCGGCTTCGGCTGCAAGAGCGCAGTCGGCTATCTTGACAGCCGTAAACGTCTGGCTCGACGGGAAACAACCGGCCACGCAAGCTACGTCGACCGACGGAACGTCGAGATGCGAACCCACTACTTCTACGAAATTACTGTAAACGCAAATGGCGGCGACATTCGGATATTGAGGATATTCATTGTCGAAATCATTGACGCGCTGCGTGAAGGCAGCTACAGATTTCACGCTGTCCTCGGTGCTCAGCGTCGTCAGGTCGATCGACGAGAAGCAGAACGAGAACACCTCTTTTGTCATATTCTCAGGTGCTTTTTCAAGAATCTTGGCCAATTCGGATGCCACCACTGCATCACTGTCGGTAACGTTGGTCTCAGCAAGTGTCTTGCGATATCTGTCCATTTCCATAATCAAATAATTTTTAAGGTAAGTAGCTATTACCCACTACCTTATACGACGGCAGGTGACAACTCAGACCGACGTACGAAATTTTGGGAATAGCAAAAATAATAATTATTATTCAAATATAACATACCTTCACCACAAAAATATAGAAAACCTGCTGTAAAACATATTTTTCATTATTAAATATTTTTGGATATAAAATCGCCAATAATCTATGAGGATTCTTTTCTCGCAGATTATTGGCGACCTATATCACAGATGCCTGTGAAGGCTTAGCGCCACGCGGCGTTGGTTATTATTCTCTTCCTGCTCGCGGCGTTGCTCGCGAATATTTATTTATTTGAGGGTGAGGATGACGGCGTCAATGAGGGCGTGGTTGGTATGCAGGTTCATATTCTCATCTTCGGGCAGGAGTTCAAGGGTGAAGACGTGTTCACCGGGAGTTATGTCTACGAGCACCGAGTTGGAGTATCCCCAGTCGTTCCAGTTGGCGACTCCGCGGTGAGGCATCACAATGGTTCCGACAGGCTTGCCATCTATATGGAGAGTGCGGACCGCGCACTTGTTTTCCGTATTGACGGGGCCGTTGCCGTTGGCATACCGCACGGAAACATAATATTGGCCACATTTTTCAGTTCCGAGCATTGCGGTGTCGAGGGTCGCGCTGACTTTTTTGTCATTATGGTCTGTCTCCGCGAATCCGTCGCCTGTATAACCATCCATAGGTATTGTCGGGCGGTATGATATTTCAGGCGATGACATCTCTGTCTTGACCTCGTTCATCTCAAGTGTCACAAAAGGACGGAATGAACGTGGCTCGGAGGCGAACGAGGAGATGCCGTCCGTATCTATTCCAGTCACCTGCCATTCCCCTAATGCGTCGAGTGGCCAGCTTGTACGCCGGGTATTGGCTACTTTCACACCGTTCAGCCAAACATCATATGAGGCGATGTATTCGATGGGATTCCATCTCAATTCACCGTTTTCAATCCACGTCTGCGGAGTGAGAGGCGCTTTTTTGTTGGGCACGTTGTTTACCTTGAGTGGAGCGATAGGCTCGGAATTCATAACAATCTCCACCGTGGCTCCATTGGCGAGCGTCTTGGCCGGAACGGGAAGCGACGGATTGTACTTTTTGCCATTGACAGTCATCGAGGCTATTTTGTCGCCGTAACCTGTCACCGATACCGAGAACTTGCCTCCGCGGTATGGGAAATTTTCAAGGGCGCGGGGCTGATTGAGCGCTTCGGGAACAAAGGGACGGAAAAGGATTCCATCTTTGACAAAATTGATACCGAAGAGAATCTTGTTGGTCAAGGCGATGTTACCGGAGAGCGACCAAAGCATATTGGAGGAATTCAACTCCGTGAAATAGTCGCCGTTGTCCATATTGAAATTCTCCTTATTGGTGCAGAAGAGAGCTGCGGGACGGAAGACAGAGCCGATGGCCTGCATCGTGCCCTGCTCGTTCTTTGCTTTGGCGTTTGCCAGCGCCCAATAGGATCCGACGAAGGGCCAGAGGGCGTTGTTATGATAGTTGGGTTGGTCGGCTATCTGAGGATAGAATATCGGTGCGCCGTAAGGAGTGGTCGGAGCATTCTCAACAATGGATTGCGCCTGTTCCGGAGTAGCGACATCGTAAAGGATGGAGAGAGCGAGACCGAGCGATTCGGCACGGGGATTTACAATCATATTGTCGCGGCCGTAAGTGTACATGCCGAAATACCCTTTGTCGTCAAGCCAGAAGGTCTTGTTGATGTCTGCAACAAGTCGGTCGGCACGCTCGGCATATTCCTTTGCTTCCTTCTTTTTGCCGAGTTCCTGCGCCATATTGGAAAGCACGCGGAAGGCCGCGGCATGAACGACATTGGTACCGAAAGCCTCGCTGCGGGCGATGTCGACGGTCTGCATCCACCGGGGATAGCTCTGTTCACGCCAGTCGATGAAAGACGTTTCACCCTGAATGAGTCCGTCGGGCGAAACAACCGTCTTGGCGTCCTTCTCCACTGAATTGCGGATAATCGGATAAGCATATTTAAGCCATTCCTTGTCGCCCGTCACGCGATATATTTCATCGGCAGCAAGCGCCCATACGAGTCGGTCGGTGCTTACCGGCCATGCTCCGCCGCTACCTGTATCCTGAATAATCTGTCCCTCGGCATTGACCTTCTTCATCAGCGAAATTTTGGAGGCTTCGGGCTGAAGGGCAGCCATAGAGAGGATGATGGAATATGAAACGTCGCGCGTCCATACTCCGGCCCACTCTTTGCCGGTGCGGAGAGTGGTGTCAGGCTCCACGGCATTCACCATCTCGTCGAGGCCCATATTGTAGATGGCCTGATGCATCTTATTGTCGCTTTTGAGGAGCGGATAAGCGGCAAGGTCGTTTTTACGTTTCCACACCTGATCGACAGGCATAAAAAAGCCGGGACGACCGTGATAGTTTGAACGGATCTCGTAAGATGAGACGGCAACTGCGGCAAATTCACCCTGAATGATGGAATCGCCGCGCCATACGTAAGCGTCTGTACCGACAAAGGTCTGCGGTGCAGAGGCTGCTGCAAGCGAGAGAAGTATTGATGTAAGCATATTTAATTGGCTATAAATTAATCATTTATTTTTACGGGGCACGACACGTTCGGGATGCGCTGCGAGGAATTGTTTCCAAGATTGAGGACCTCGGGCTACAGCCGGCTTCTGCGACTCATAGAAATGAGCGAGGGCGGCGGCGAGAGCATCTGTCGCATCGAGAAGGTCTGGCATTTTTTCATCAGGGATGGAGAGAAGGCGCTTCACCATATTAGCGACCTGCTCCTTTGATGCGGCACCGTTACCCGTCACGGCCTGCTTGATTGAGAGGGGGGGATATTCCGCTATCGGGATGTCCCGGGAGAGAGCCGCCGCCATTGCCACGCCCTGAGCCCGTCCGAGCTTGAGCATCGATTGTACGTTTTTTCCAAAGAACGGGGCCTCAATAGCGAGTTCATCCGGCAGATACTGCTCGCACAGTCCGAGGACTCTCTCGTGGATGCGGTGCAGGCGCATATAATGTGTTTCAAATCGGCTGAGCTTCAATACTCCCATCACGATGAGCTGCGGTCGGCGTCCCACGACGCCGAGGACGCCGTATCCCATCACATTAGTTCCCGGGTCGATGCCGAGGATGATACGGTCGTATTTTTTAAGTTCCTGTTGCACAGCCATATCTAAAGGATGCAATGCACACCCCGGCTTATTTTGCAGAGACGGCCACGTCATCGAGAAGAGAGACCATTACGAGCCCCTTCTCGCCGAAGCGATTCGAGTAAGCCTGCAAAGCCGGCATCATAATCTTGTTGATCCAATCTATGCGGTCGCTATGCGATCCGAAGGCGAATTGCAGCGGCAATGATGTGTCCTGCTCTTTGGAATCGGGATTTCCGAGCACATCAACCACCTGCATCAGTCGCCATTGAATCACGCTGTCGGAGCATAGCGTGGGAATCGTCTCGCCTTTGAGCACGGCGATACGCTCAGCAGTTTCATAATGCGCACAGAGGAAAGTTATATTGACATAGACCATCATTACGCGAAAAAATCATAAAAGAAAAACGGCATGTCTAAGGAATAAACACGCCGCCAAAACAAAATTATGAAAAACATTCAACGCTATGCTGAGAGCAGCATTTCGAGCCTCTTGTCGGATTCGAACCAACGACCCCGAGATTACAAATCACGTGCTCTGGCCAACTGAGCTAAAGAGGCGGGGGAGGGCGAGCGACCTACATCGCAGCGCTCAACCTACTACCCTTACTTCGATCAAGACCTGGGGGATTCAAGGGAGCTACTCGTGAAGGACTCACCCGAGTGCAAAATTACAACCAAAAATCTCGCTGTGCAAATATAACGGGAGAAAAATGGTATCTCTTAACATATTTTAGCAATTAGCACCCCTTCCAGCGCCTCACACACCCATAAATGATCTTCAATACGCATAAAAACACTTCGCATAAATGAGCATCCACAGGCATTAAAACAGCATCGACTTCCGGGAACGGCGAGCCGATGCTGTATTGTGAAGCGAGAGAGAGTGCAGGATGCTTGTGCTAAAAGATTAGTTTTCGCAAGCCGGGATTAACGGCGGGAACGGCGACGGGAATTGCGCTGCGATTGCTTCTTGCCGCGAGGATTGTTGCCGTGTTCCTTCATCGGTGGACGATTGGGATTACCGTCATCTTCGATGAGAGCGAAATCGAGCTGCTTGCGCTCAAGATCTGCACGAGCCACCTGTACCTTCACACGGTCGCCGAGAGTGTATTTGTTGTGGTTTTTGCGACCGATAAGGCAGTAGTTCTTTTCATCGAGATCATAGTAATCGTCGGCGAGATCGCGGATGGGCACGAGACCTTCGCAAAGGTTGTCTTCAAGCTCTACATAAAGGCCCCATTCGGTGACGCCACAAATTACGCCGGTAAAGATTTCTCCGAGCTTATCCTGCATAAACTCTACCTGCTTGTAGCGGATAGAGGCTCGCTCGGCGCTGGCGGCAAGCTGTTCCATATCGGAAGAATGTTTACACAGATCTTCCGTTTTGAGTTTGTCCGCGCTACGCCCTTTGTCGAAATATCTCTGCAACAGGCGATGCACCGTCATGTCGGGATAACGTCGTATGGGGGAGGTGAAATGCGTGTAATAGTCGAGCGCGAGGCCGTAGTGACCCACGTTGTCTACTGTATAGACAGCCTTTGCCATAGATCGAATGGCAAGCATAGCGAGCATATTTTCCTCACCTTTCCCCTTGACATCCTTGAGGAGTCGGTTAAGGCTCTTATTGACATCCTTGGCGCGACCCTCGGCATTGACTTTATATCCGAAACGGGAGGCGATAAGAGCGAAGTTGCTGATTTTCTCGGGATCGGGATTGTCGTGCACGCGATATACGAATGTTTTGGCTTTCTTCCCCTTCGGAGTCTTGCCGACGGATTCCGCGACCGTCTTATTGGCAAGGAGCATAAATTCCTCGATAAGCTTATTGGCTTCTTTACTTTCCTTAAACCATACACGGAGCGGCTTACCGTCTTTGTCAATCTCGAATTTCACCTCAGCCCGGCCGAACTCAAGGGCTCCGTGGTCGAAGCGACGGCGGCGCATAATCTGCGCCAATTCATTGAGTTTGCAGACTTCTTTGGCGAAATCACCTTTGCCGGTCTCGATGATGTTTTGCGCCTCCTCGTATGTGAAACGGCGGTCGGAACATATCACGGTGCGACCGATACGCGAATTTATGATATTGGCCTCATTGTCAAGCTCAAATATGGCCGAGAATGTAAGTTTGTCCTCGTTGGGACGCAGGGAGCATATTCCGTTGCACAGATGCTCGGGGAGCATAGGGATGGTGCGGTCGACGAGGTAAACGCTTGTGGCGCGTTGCCGTGCCTCCTTGTCGATAATAGAGCCGGGTTCGATGTAGTGAGTCACGTCAGCGATATGGACGCCTACTTCCCAGTTGCCGTTGGCGAGCTGTCGGATAGAGAGTGCGTCGTCGAAGTCCTTAGCGTCAGCGGGGTCGATGGTGAATGTCGTGACAGGACGGAAATCCTCACGCTTTGCCACCTCCTCGGGCGTGATGCCGGGCAGGATCTTGTTGGCTGCTTTCTCGACCGACTCAGGATATTTGTACGGCAGGCCGAATTCGGCGAGGATGGCGTGCATCTCGGCTGTATTCTCTCCGGCTTTGCCGAGGATGTCGACGATTTCGCCGCGCGGGTTCATTTCGTTGTCATCCCAATATGTTATACGGGCGATTGCCTTGTCGCCGGATTTTCCACCTTTGAGCTTCGTGCGCGGAAGGATGATGTCAGCGGCAAGGAATTTGGAATCCGTGATAAGGGAGGCATAGTTTTTTTCAACTTTAAGCGTGCCGATGAAGACTTGATCTTTGGCCTCGATAATGTCGATAACCTTAGCTTCAGGCTCTTGGCCGCGTTTTGATGCTGAAACGACTACGCGCACTTTGTCGCCGTTGAGCGCGTGCATAGAGTTGCGCTCGGCTACGAGGATTTGTTCGTCGTCGATAATGACGGCGTTGCGGCCGTTGCTGCGGCGTACAAATGTACCGACGTTCTCAGTACCGCGATTGGATTTTGCTTTATACCTGCCGAGACTTACTTCAACGATTTCTCCGGTAGTGGCGAGATCGTCGAGCATATTGATGATGTCGATGCGGTTGGCAGTATGTTCGGCGCCGATAGCGTAGGCTACCTGTTTATAGTTGAATGCCTTTTTGCTTTCTTTCTGGAGGAAAGCCATTATCTTATTGAGCAGGTCGCCTTTTTTCATACGCGTGCTCTGAGCGGTTCTATCTGTTTTTTTCATTTTAATTCGGGTTATGAGGTTATGAGTAAGTTCTTAAGCGGGTATGGATGAAATTTGATTTTATAGTTATAACAAACGAGGCGAGGAATTGGCTGTGCGAAGATGAATTTTTATTGAAAATAATGGAGAGAAGGCTAAATCAACACAAAATTCGTTGGCGCAACCAATCCGCGATTTGCTGGGTAAATATTTGATAATGTGGCGGTTGGGGTCGGCGCGACCTCGTTAGAGGTCGTAGG
The DNA here is from genome assembly GCA_017620885.1 of Muribaculaceae bacterium. Classification (GTDB taxonomy): domain Bacteria; phylum Bacteroidota; class Bacteroidia; order Bacteroidales; family Muribaculaceae; genus Lepagella. The sequence continues at coordinate 32,872 of JAGAUF010000103.1, read as the reverse complement.
ATGTAGCCGTGGGTCAGCGCGAAGCGCGCCACCCACGGTATATGTAACCCCCACAAAATCAACCTCGTTGAGGTTGTACAAATCCGCGACGTTTTTTTGTTCGGCCCCTACGGGGACGATGAGGATGGGGGTGTTCGATTCCGTGGGTGGCGCTCACTAACGCTCGCTGACCCACGGCTACATTGTTGCATCCACTACGTGGATTCGCCGGAGAAATCGCTTCGTGTTATCCTTAAGGTCGGTAAGGATATTAAGGACTCGGAGGACTCGGAGAACTCGGAGGACTCGGAGGGCTCGGAGGGGGCAGAGTGCTCGGGATATATATTTATTTTATTCATCTTTCGGGATGGAAGTGGGCGTAGACGAGGGACGCTTTAGCGGCTCCAATTGCGGCGGTAAGTTGTTCGAGTGAGGCTTCGCGAATTTTCTTCATACTGCGGAAGTGGCTCCGGAGCGTGGCAGCGGTAACTTTTCCGACGCCCTTAATATCACCTAACTCGCTGACTAACATTGTTTTAGAACGTCTTAGCCGATGATGTGTGATGCCGAATCTATGCGCCTCGTCGCGAAGCGCCTGTATAACCTTGAGCGAACGGCTTGTCTTATCTATATATAGGGGCAACGTGTCGCCGGGGAAATAAATTTCTTCAAGGCGTTTGGCGATGCCGATAAGGGCAACTTGGCCGCGGATTCCCATCTCGTCGAAGGCTTCGACTGCAGCGCTGAGCTGACCTTTGCCGCCGTCGACGACGACAAGCTGAGGCAGCGGCTCGCCCTCAGCCATCATACGCGAGTATCTGCGATGCAACACCTCCTTCATCGAAGCGAAATCGTCGGGGCCCTCCACGGTCTTTATAATGAAATGACGATAGTCGCGTTTGCAGGGTTTGCCATTGCGGAAAACGACGCAACTTGCAACGGGATTGGTGCCTTGTATATTGGAGTTGTCGAAACATTCGATGTGGCGTGGTTCGACATTCAGGCGGAAATCCGACTGCATCTGCTTCATGAGTCGGGCGACGCCGGCCTCCGGATCGAGTTTTTCCGCAATCTTTTCTTTGTCGGCGAGATACTGGCGGGCATTCTTCTCCCCTACCTCAAGCATTTTTTTCTTGTCACCCCGTTTGGGAACGGTAAAATTGATACCGGAAAAATCTACGTCGGGGAGGAAGGGGACGATAACGTCGGCGAAGGTTCGCTCGAATCGCCGTCCTATCTCCACTATCGCCATCGAGAGGATTTCGGCGGGCGTTTCAGCGAGGCGTCGGCGGAATTCGAGGTTGAGACTCTGCACGACGGCGCCATTGTGCAGATGCATGAAATTGACGCAGGCCGTATCGTCTTTTTCGACGTAAACGAAGAGGTCGGAGTCGCCGCTGTCAGGGGTTCCGATTACGCTTTTGGCATTGTATTTTTTGACTGCTTCGTATTTTTCTTTTATCGACTGCGCCTCTTCAAAACGCAACAGTTCTGCCAGCGCGGTCATCTCGTTTTTGAGTTGTCGCTCCAGAAGGATCGTTTCTCCGCTGAGAATCTGCTTTACCTTTGCGACGCTTTCTGCATACTGTTCGCGCGTCACTTTAGCGCAACACGCCCCTCCGCATTTCTGAATATGATAGTCGAGGCAGAGGCGATATTTCCCACGGGCTATGCTCTCTTCATCGAGCGCGTGGCGGCAGCTGCGTATAGGGAAATAATCGCGTATGAGCTGAAGGACGACTTTGGCTGACTGCGAGTTGGTGTACGGGCCGTAATATTTCCCCTTGACGGAGGTGTCTCGCGTCATGAAAACGCGCGGAAACGGCTCAGCCGTAACCACTATCTGCGGATAAGATTTGTCGTCTTTAAGGAGCACATTATAGCGAGGCTGATACTCCTTTATCATCGCGTTTTCAAGGTTGAGCGCATCTTCTTCCGTCGGCACGACGATGAAGCGCATATCGACGATATTGCGCACCAGAAGATTTGTACGAGAACTGGGATGGCGACGGTTGAAGTAAGAACTTACGCGACGTTTGAGTTGTTTGGCTTTGCCCACATAAATCACCTTCCCTCTTCGGTCGATATAGAGATATACGCCCGGAGACTCGGGAAGGGCGAGTATTTTATCGCGGAGCTGTTTGCCGGGGCGATTATAGAACAGATCCTCGCGCGTTCTGTCGGGGGTAATTTCAAGCGGAAATCCTTTTTCTTCATTGATAAGGCGCCCTTCGCCCGCGATGAAATCGGCGGGTTGAGAAAGGGAGAAGTTGTCGGGAAGAATTTTATCAGACATCACGCTTTTTTATAAATATAACGCATGATGTCCTTGGGTTATTATATTTGGGCATCTGCAGGGGTGAGAGTAATACATCCGTTGTACAGGTGCGACGGCACCGGATTACGGTGGAACTATCAATTACGAAATAATCGAGAGTGGCCATAAAATTTTACAACCACTCTCGATTATTACGTATGTTTTGATAAGAGATAGAGGCTTAATATACGAGGAGCGAAGTTACCTCGCAATCCTTGGGAAGGTTGTCGCGACCATGAAGGTCAGAGAGCTCGACGATGAAATTAATGTAGATTTTCTTAGGATTCATCGATTTTACCAAATCGTAGCAGGCAGCCATAGTGCCTCCCGTTGCGAGCAAATCGTCGTGAATAACAACAATGTCATTCTCATTGATTGCATCGCTGTGTAATTCGATTGTATCGACGCCATACTCTTTTGCGTAAGCTTTTTTGATTGTTACCGAGGGCAACTTACCGGGTTTGCGTGCAGGCACAAATCCGCATTTCAGTCGGTCAGCGAGGATTGATCCGCATATAAAACCGCGAGATTCGATACCGACTACTTTCGTAACCCCTTTGTCCTTATAAAGCGACTCAAGAGCATCGCCGGTAAAATGGAGTGCTTCTCCATTTTTAATCATTGTTGTTAGGTCGCGAAACATGATTCCCTTTGAGGGGAAATCGGGGACATCGCGAATGATACCTTTCAATTCTTCAAGATTCATTGTTATCTTAGTTTTATGTATTTATTCATTTAATATTTGAACGGCAAATTGTTCCACGTGAAACAATCTCGACATATCGTTCTTTAAAACAGCTATTTATAATTATCGACCGAGCAGTAGCAGCAATACGGAAACATCGGCAGGAGAGACGCCGGAAATGCGGGATGCCTGTCCGATAGTCTCGGGACGATGTGCTGACAGCTTCTGCCTTGCTTCCGTAGAAAGCGAATTGATGCTATTAAAATCGAAGCCGTCAGGTATATGTACATTTTCAAGGCGACGCATTTTGTCGGCAACTTCTCGTTCGCGTCTTATATATCCTTCATATTTAATCAGAATCTCTGCCGACTCTACAATTTCCTCTTTACGCGCATCATCGATAGCATCGATTCGTTTACGCAGCGGAGGGAAAATGCCGGCAAGAATACGGAAATTGATTTGAGGACGTTTGAGCAGGTCGATCACCTTAACAGATGCCGACAAAGGAGCCGTTCCCAACTTTTGAAGCGCCCCATTAATCTCCGGCGTACCTTTCACAAGACGGCGCGAACACCAATCGATAAGTTCGTCACGCAGCTGAGTCTTACGCACCATCAGGCCATATCGACGTTGAGAAGCCAATCCCAACCTGTACCCTATCGGCGTCAGGCGCACATCAGCATCATCCTGTCGCAGAAGAATACGGTATTCAGCACGGGAGGTAAACATTCTATACGGTTCATCGACACCTTTTGTGATAAGGTCATCGATTAAAACGCCTATATACGCTTCGTCGCGCGAAAGCACTAACGGTTCGCGGCCGAGCACTTTATGTGCTGCATTTACACCGGCGACGAGGCCCTGACCGGCAGCCTCTTCATATCCCGTAGTTCCATTTATCTGCCCGGCAAAGAAGAGCGAGTCTACGGGGCGCGTTTCAAGAGTAGCACGAAGCTGAGTGGGGTCGAAAAAATCATATTCTATGGCGTAACCCGGACGATAGAAATGCAAATTTTCAAGGGCCGGAATCATTCTTAGAGCCTCATATTGCACCTCCGGCGGCATAGAACTGGAGAAGCCGTTGATATAAAATTCCTCAGTAGTCTCACCTTCCGGTTCAAGGAAAAGCTGATGGCTGTCCTTATCGGCGAAAGTGACGATTTTGGTTTCTATCGAAGGGCAATATCGAGGTCCGATACTCTGAATATCGCCGTTATACATCGGGCTGCGCGAAAGATTTTCGCGCAATAACGAATGTGCTTCCGGATTGGTATGCACAATATAACAGTCACGGGGAACGAGCGTACGCTCTACCTCCGGCAGATAAGAAAACTTATGCGGGTCACGCTCTATGACTACATCCTTTTTGAGACAGACGCATGGGGCATCGGCCGACTTCTCTACCCTCTTTTCAATCACCCTGTCATCGCCGGATTGAGTCTCTACGAGCGCCATATCAATCGTGCGGCCATCGATGCGCGCAGGCGTTCCGGTCTTCATTCTTCCGACACGGAAACCGAGCCCTGCAAGCTGTTCAGAAAGACCGTAAGAGGCAGGCTCAGCGATGCGGCCACCCTCAGCCTTGTGCTCCCCAAAGTGCATTTTCCCATTCAGGAATGTGCCGTTGGTCAGCACCACCGTCTTGGCGAAAAACTCGATATTCATGACCGTTCTGACTCCTCGCACACGCGGATTTCCATTGTCAGCGCCATCTATTATCAGTTCGCTGACCGTATCCTGATACATTTCAAGATTAGGAATTGAATCAAGAATCTGACGCCATGTGTCGATGTATTTAGTGCGATCCACCTGTGCTCGGGGCGACCATACGGCGGGGCCTTTAGAGCGGTTGAGCATACGAAATTGGATGGCAGTCAGATCGGCCACAATGCCCGTCTGACCTCCCAACGCATCGATTTCGCGCACGATCTGACCTTTTGCGATACCACCTACGGCGGGATTACACGACAGCTGCGCCACGCGATTCATATCGGTAGTTATCAGCAGGACAGAAGCACCGATTTTTGCCGCAGCCGCGGCAGCCTCGCATCCGGCGTGTCCGGCGCCAACCACTATTACATCGTAATCAAAACGCATTTCCCTCAATTTTCAAACATTGAATTCCAAAGAGCCAGCGCATCGTTTTCCGCCTTCTCCATCACGGCACGTTCTTCCGGCGACTTATCGTTGATGCCGCAAAGGTGCAATACTCCGTGAGCTATCACGCGACGCAATTCCGTCGCAAAGGGGATACCCATGCCCGAAGCATTGGAGGCCACGGTATCAAGCGAAATGAGAATATCACCGGCAGCACAATCTCCGCGCGTATAGTCGAATGTGATAATGTCAGTGTAATAGTCGTGGCCAACAAATTGCCTGTTAGCTTCGAGGATTTCTTCATCGTTGCAGAATCGATAACTGACCTTGCTGAGTTGATAACCATGCGAAGCGGCTACCGCACATAGCCACGTCCACACCTTGTCGGCGTCGAGCGCGGGCATATCCACATTTCCAACCTGAAAATCTATCATTTTCACTTTCTCAAAAAAATAAATTCTCATTCGGCAAGCATCATTATAAAAAATTATAATAATATACGCAACTCACGAGAATACATACCTAATCAATTTGCAAAGATACTAAATTTTTTCGTGCCAGTCAAACGCAAATACACTTCGTAATTTTTTGGACGAAAATCACGCCACAAATAAATCAACACCCAACCACTTAATTATCAATTGATTACAAACGCAAAACTACCAATTTAACCACACGACATTTTAAAATTCGGCAAGCCGTGAGTAATCCCACGCAAATTTTTCAACTATTTTTCAGATTCCGGGGAGCAAATTTGGAATCCCTTCTTATTTTTAGTAATTTTGCAAACGTGAAGAAGATTGGATATGACGGCAAACGGGCCGTGAGCAATATGACCGGGTTAGGCAACTATTCGCGTCTGGTGCTTGAATCGGTCGGGAGACGTTTTCCCGATCGCACGTTGCTCGTATATACGCCGGCGATGAAAGCGAACGGACGGCTTGCAGCGTTGCACGAACTCGACAATGTGCAATTTCACGTTCCCGACAGAAAAGGGCCAATGAACAGCGGAGCGCTTTGGCGCAGCTTCCGACTCACGGAGCAACTGCGACGCGACGGCGTGGAACTATTTCACGGCCTTAGCAACGAGCTGCCGTTTACAATTGAGAAAGCGGGCATCCCTTCAGTCGTCACCATGCACGACGTGATTTATCGGCGACTACCCTACTGCTATTCTCCGATAGACCGCCTGCTTTACGATATAAAGTATGGCGAATCGTGCCATATGGCCACGCGCATCATAGCCGTCAGCGAGCGCACGAAGGAAGATGTCTGCGAGCTTTACGACATCTCACCGGAGAGAGTAGACGTAGTATATCAGGGGTGCGATGAGAGTTTCCGGCAAGTGCTCAGCACAGTGCATCTCGAAGAGATACGGAAGCGCTATGAACTGCCGGCGCGCTATATACTTCAGGTGGGCACGATAGAACGCCGAAAGAATCTTGAGCTCACCATACGCGCAATGACGACATTGCCGGCTGATGTACACCTTGTCGCAGTGGGGCGCGGTGGCAGCTATAAAGAGAAAATGGAGAAATTGGCTGAGCGGCTCGGCGTGCGCGAACGGGTTCATTTCAAAAGTGGCATCCCCTTCGTGGATTTGCCTGCCATCAATCAGAGAGCCGACGTCATCGTATATCCCTCTCATTATGAGGGATTCGGCATACCGGTTCTTGAAGGGATTGAAAGTCGCCGACCCGTCGTTGCAGCTACGGGATCGTGCCTCGAAGAGGCCGGGGGAGAGGCGGCATGGTATGTCGATCCCAACGATGCGCGCGCATTGGGCAATCTGCTCGTGGGGCTGACCGACGGAAGCATCGACACTGCGCCTCGCATAGTAGCAGGGAAGAAGTACGCACGACGGTTTGACAACTCTACAATGGCCGAAAACCTTGAATCGGTTTACGAAAAAGCGCTGTCTGACTACCGCAGCAAACACTTGTAGATAAGTTTTTCACTTCTTTTTGAAAAAAAGTACGGTTTAAATTTGTAAACTGTTTACAAATTTATGTAACTTTACAGCCTGAAACATAACACGATTCCCGAGGAGCGCAAATGGAAGAATCTATTTACCATATTCCTGCCTTGCTAACACCTACGATTGATGCATTAATCACCAATTCGTCAGGCATTTATGCCGACGCCACATTTGGCGGAGGAGGGCATTCGCGCGCCATACTGAATCGCCTCGGAGCCGACGGACGTCTTTATGGCTTCGACCGCGACGCTGACGCGCTGAGGAATAGTCCGGACGATTCACGATTTACATTTGTACATTCCGACTTCCGATTCATGCGAAATTTCCTTCGCTTCTATGGCGAAGGACGTATCGACGGAATCCTCGCCGACCTCGGAGTATCGTTTCATCATTTCGACACGGCCGAACGCGGCTTCTCCTTCCGCGCCGACGCTCCGCTTGATATGCGTATGAATCAGAACGGCACGCTGACAGCAGCCACCGTGCTCAACGATTATACCGAAGAAGACCTTACGCGTATTCTGAAGGTTTACGGCGACCTGAAGCAAGGAGGCCGTATAGCGCGACAGATTGTCAAGACACGCGAAAACGCTCCGTTGCTTACCACAAACGATTTGCGCGACGCCGTCTCATCGCTCATCAATCCACGGCAGCAGAAAAAGGAACTGGCTCAGATATTCCAAGCGCTCCGCATCGAGGTGAACGACGAAATGGAATCTCTGCGCGCGTTGTTGCGGTCAAGCCTCGACATCCTTAAGCCGGGAGGACGTTTTGCCGTCCTCACATATCATTCCATCGAAGACCGCATTGTGAAAAATTTCTTCCGCAGCGGGACCTTCGACGGCGAAGTGAAAAAGGATTTCTTCGGACGAGTTACTACGCCATGGAAACTCGTCGGAAAGAACCCTATTGTACCCGGAGAGGATGAAATAGAAGCCAACCCCCGCTCCAGAAGCGCCAAACTGCGCGTGGCCGAATTTATCGGTCAGGAACAATAAGATAATTAACCGTCACTGAAATGGCACGAAGCAAAAAAATAGAAACGGAGCCGAAAAGCAAAAAGGGGAAGCACAAGTGGGTGAACAATGTGCGATACGGACGTGCACTCTCAGTGGATTTCTTCCGTCGCAACGCTTGGCTGCCGCTCGTGATTGTAGTGACAATAATATCGCTTATCGGCTTGCGCTACAAAACCAAGACCAAGATGAGCCAGATTAAGACTCTTCAGACGGAACTTGAACACGCAAAAAGCGAAAAGTTGCGCGAACAGTCGGAATATATGACCCTGATACGTGAAACGGAGATGAAACGCCTCGTCAATGAAAAGGGTCTCGGGCTGGAATTTCGCGACCAACCTCCGTACGAAATCGAACCTGCGGAATAATTACTGCAATTAAATGAAACAAAACAACAAGACATACATCCTGATGCGCTATGGTTTCATCTCGATCATGCTGCTCATAGTCTCCACCGTAATATTGGTGAAGCTATTCGAGACGACCGTGGTCAATGCCAGCAGATGGAACAAACGCTCCGAAACCGAGCTCAATAAACTGTCGCCTATCGCTCCGGAGCGCGGCAACATCTATGCTGCCAACGGAAGTATTCTTGCCTGCAACGTGACCTGCTACGACGTCAAGCTCGATCTGCGTCACAATATATTCGAGAAAGGGAAATTCAAGAATATACCTGAGACGAGCATAGATTCGCTCGCCGACTCGCTCGACGTGCATTATCCTCGTATCCCCGACCTTTTCTCGCAGCCGAAAGACACCTTCCAGAAATATAGCTGGCACACACGTCTGGATCGCGAGGTGAAGAAGGAATTTAAAGAACGCAACCGCGCTCTTACTCTGGTAAAGAAGGGGAAAATGGAAGATTACGAAAAGATCCGTAATTTCCCATTTATCAAGCAATTCCGTGGAGAAGGGCAGCGCATCCCGCTCTATACCACAGAGCGCAACCTCCGCATCAATCCTTTCGGGAAAATGGCCTCGCGAAGCATCGGACGTGTCCACGAATTAGGTAAAACGAATGAGGTGCACGGATATTCGGGGCTTGAAAAAGACCTCGACAATCTGCTTTACGGCAAGAAAGGATACAAGAAGAAAGTGCCGATGACGCGCGGATTCAGAGACTGGATCACTCAGGCGCCTCAACGCGGCTACGACATATTCACCACCATCGACATCGACATGCAGGACATCCTCGAAGAGGAGCTGCAAGCTGTCTGCGACTCTTGCGGAGCGGAATGGGGCACAGCCATTCTGATGGAGGTGGAAACGGGAGAAATCAAAGCCATCTCAAATCTGGAACGATTTGAGGACGGCACATACGGTGAAGCGCTCAACCGCGCCGTGCTCCCCTTCGAACCGGGATCCGTAATGAAGCCTATCTCCCTTATGATAGCCTTCGAGGACGGACTTGTACACAATGTGACCGACGGCATAGACTGCTCCCCCTTCCAAAGGACAAAAGACCCTCATGCGCCGGGATACAAGAATATGAAGCAAGTGATTGAAATGTCGTCGAATACGGGTATCGCCCGCATCATTTTCCGTGGCTATGACAAAAACCCGGAAAAATTCTACGACCGCCTCGCTCAAATCGGATTCTTCACGCCGATGAAGAGCGGCATCGCCGGCGAACAAATCCCGGCAATACGACGCCTTACAGCCATAGACGAGAAAACCGGCAACCCCATCACTATGACGGCGCGGCATCTCGACCTTGCACGTCAGGCTTACGGCTACAATACGGCGATTCCTCCCCTCTATACGCTTGCATACTACAATGCTATCGCCAACAACGGTGTATTCCATCGTCCGCACCTCGTGCGCTTCCTTCGCGACGAGAACGGGCGCGACAGCATCCTCCCTATGCAGCTGCCCGGACTGCCCGAAAAGGTTTGTTCTCCGGAAACGGCGCGTAAGGTACGCGAATGTATCCGCGAAGTAGTCTGGGGAGAACATGGCACTGCCCGCGCCGCACAAGACGACCGGGTAGAGATCGCCGGAAAAACCGGTACAGCTTATCCGGTGGAAAAAGGAATCGGCTACAACCTTGCCAAACGCCGGTACGCCTTCGCCGGCTTCTTCCCTTACAGCAAACCGAAATACAGCTGTATAGCCCTCATACTGGCACCCGGAGGAACGAGTGCGAACCGCACGTCGGCACAAGTTGTAAAACGCGTAGCGCTAAAACTCTACGCCCGCGGACTGCTCGACAATAAATCCAATTTCACGGCCGATAAAGTCGCATCCGTGCCTACATTCTCCGCCTCTACAAAAATGAACCCGCGTATCCTCTCCGGATCGCTCGGCATCAACCGCCACAAGGAAATAAAACAGCCCTCGCAAGGACTGTCCGGAGGCGTTCCGGACGTAAAAGGATACGATACGCGCACGGCCGTCCTCATCATGGAGAAAAAGGGATATAACGTGCTGCTGCGTGGCAAAGGCCGCGTCGTAGCGCAGTCATTCCCACCCGGTTCTGTCCCTCCACCCGGACGGCCCGTGGTGCTGACGCTTAAACAGTAACATTAATTACTCACCAACTGATTGAAAAACAATATTTTGATATATGCTTAAACTTGCACAACTTCTACAGGATATTGACGTGAAGGAGATAATCGGAGATACCGACCGAAATATTGTCTCCCTCGAAAGCGACTCCCGCAAGGCCGAAAAAGACGGTATGTTTGTGGCCGTAAAGGGCACGACGACCGACGGCCACAAATATATACCGGTTGTGGCGAGCAATCATGTGGCGGCTATCGTCTGCGAGGACATACCTTCCACCCTTGTCAAAGGAATCACATACATCTGCGTGGAGAACAGCGCGGAAGCCCTCGGACGTCTCGCCTCGGCATGGTACGGCCACCCCTCGTCAAAACTCAAACTCGTCGGCGTGACAGGCACCAACGGAAAAACGACAACGGCCACCTTGCTTTACGAAATGGCCCGTATGGAAGGATATAAGGCCGGACTGCTTTCCACTGTCTGCAATTACATCGAAGAGAAGGCCATTCCCACCACACACACCACTCCCGACCCGCTGACTCTCAACTCTCTGCTGGCCGATATGGTGGATGCCGGCTGCGACTACGTCTTTATGGAGGTATCGTCGCACGCTGCCGAACAGCGTCGCATAGCCGGACTGAACTTCGCCGGAGGCGTATTCTCCAACCTGACGCGCGACCACCTCGACTATCACCACACTGTGGAGAACTATATGAACGCGAAGAAAAAATTCTTCGATATGCTGCCGAAAGGAGCCTTCGCCCTTGTAAACGCCGACGACAAGGCCGGCGCATATATGGTGCAGAATACAAAGGCCGACGTATACCGCTACTCACTCAGGAGCGACGCCGATTTCCGCGGCAAAATCCTTGAAACGCATCTCGACGGTACGCTTATGAGTCTCAACGGATATGAGCTGCACGTGCAGTTTACCGGAAGATTCAATGCCTATAACCTTACGGCAGTCTACGGTGCATCAATCCTCACCGGCTTCAATCCCGAAGAAGTGCTTGTCAATATGAGCCGTCTCGTACCTGTATCAGGCCGTTTCCAGACAATTGCCGTTCCCAACGGCGCCACGGCGATCATAGACTATGCGCATACACCCGACGCTTTGGTCAATGTGCTTGACACAATACGCGAAATAGTCGGCATCAACGGCGAAATAATAACCGTGGTCGGAGCCGGCGGTAATCGCGACACCGGCAAACGTCCGATGATGGCGCAGGAGGCCGGCTGCCGGTCTGACCGCCTTATCCTGACGTCAGACAATCCGCGTTTTGAAAAGCCCGAGGAAATCATTGAACAAATGAAAGTCGGACTGAGCGCACCGGAATTGAAACGCACCATCTGCATCACTGACCGCCGCGAAGCGATACGCACAGCAATACAGATGTCGAAGCCCGGCACGGTGATTCTCATCGCCGGCAAAGGTCACGAGACATATCAGGAAATAGAAGGCGTACGCCATCATTTCGATGACCGGGAAGTGGTGCGCGAAGCTTTCTCCGAACTTTAATCCGCTGAACAAACATTCAGCGGAAAAGAATATCGACTTCCACAGACACATCCATATAACCCGAACTGAAGGACGCGTGACGTCCTTGACAACCTAAAACTCCGCTCCTCCATAAAGATATGCTGTACGCACTATTTAACTCACTGAAAGGACTTGACTTCCCGGGCATCCACCTGATGAGCTACATCACATTCCGTGCCGGAATCTCATTCGCGCTGGCTCTGCTCATTGCACTTATTATGGGCAAATACGTCATCCGCCGCCTGCAGCTGATGCAGGTCGGCGAGGTGGTGCGCAATCTGGGCCTCGAAGGTCAGATGAAGAAGACGGGCACCCCCACGATGGGAGGTATCCTGATTATAATATCAATCCTCGTGCCGGCTCTGCTTCTGGGCAATCTTTCCAACATCTATATGATTCTGATGCTCGTGGCAACGGTATGGATGGGGGTCATCGGCTTCCTCGACGACTATCGCAAGCTCAAATTCCATAATAAAGACGGACTTAAAGGGAAATATAAGATCACCGGACAGGTAGGACTCGGGCTGATTGTTGGTATGACGATGTGGCTGTCGCCGGCAATCACCGTCCGCGAGAACGTGGAAATAGAGAATTTCGGCAACCATGAAATCGAAGTGATCCATAAGGCTGAAAACGTAAAGACTCCAATCACGACTATACCCTTCGTAAAGAACAACAACTTCAATTATGAATGGCTTACCTCGTGGATTGACAATCCTGAAACAGCCACCACTTTGGGATGGATTGTCTTCGTGATTGTAGTAATCTTCGTCGTGACAGCCGTAAGCAACGGAGCCAACCTCACCGACGGCTTGGACGGCCTGTGCGCCGGAACATCGGCGACCATTGGGCTTGCTTTGGCTGTCATGGCTTATCTCGGCGGCAACGTAATATACTCAAGCTATCTGAATATTATGTATATACCCGGCACTGAGGAGCTTGTGGTCTATGCCGGCGCATTCCTCGGCGCGCTCGTCGGGTTCTTATGGTATAACGCATATCCGGCACAGGTATTCATGGGCGACACGGGCAGTCTGACACTGGGCGGTATCCTTGCCGTTTTCGCTATTCTGATACGCAAAGAACTCCTGATTCCGCTACTCTGCCTTATCTTCTTCGTGGAAGATCTCTCTGTAATCATTCAGGTTGTCTATTTCAAATTCACTAAACGAAAATATGGAGAGGGGAGACGTATCTTCAAGATGACGCCTCTGCATCATCACTTCCAAAAAGATGCCGACCCGTCAATGAAGGTAGCGTTACCCTATCCTCACCACGGAATTCCGGAGCCGAAAATCGTGACCCGCTTCTGGATCGTGAGCCTGCTCCTTGCAGCCCTGACATTCGTAACGCTTAAAATCAGATAACAACAAAACTATCAAACTAAATTATACGATATTATGTTGAAAAAATCTCACATCCGGACTATATACGCGCTCGCATTAGCCGGAATGACAATATTATCTTCCTGCTCGCAGACGTCTAAAGAACGCGAATCAGATGAAGACTGCGCTGTCACCAAGATAGAGGCACCAGCAGAGGTGGTCGATTCCACGGCGACAAACGCTGAGGAAGCTATGCTCAGCGAGGATGAGGCAACGGACTTAATTAAAAAACTTTGGAAAGGGCTTCCCGACCATGGAATCAACTCCAACACTAAATCAAGTCTCACTCCGGAATTTTATGCGTTGGTAAAAAAGGGATTTGACATCGACGAGCGTATTCAAGCTCAAACCGGCGACATCGGTCCCGGCGAGGATTTATATTACTGGTATACAGGACAAGATAGTGGTCCGGGCGACAAGATTACATCTATTTCAATTACTGAAATCACGCCCGATAAAGCTTCGGCAAAGGTGAAATATAAGAATTTTTCTGAGATTTCGTCTCATACCATTGTCATCAAAAAGTCAGAGGATGGCACTTGGCGGATCGATGACTTTGACAATATGAAAACCCTTTTCCGCAAATTCATAAAGAACCCTGGCTTTAACGCATAATCAAATAGGCAAGATGAAACGACTGGTAATATTGGGAGGTGGAGAAAGCGGCACAGGTTCCGCCATACTTGGGAAGAGAAAGGGATTTGACGTATTTCTTTCCGATTGTGGGAAGATAGCCCCGAAATATGTGGAGATGCTTGACGCCAACGACATAGCGTGGGAAGACAGCGCACATACGCCCGAAAAGATTCTCAACGCAGATTTAGTAATCAAATCGCCGGGCATCCCGCCGACGGCACCGCTTGTAAAAGCATTGACAGATAAAGGCGTCCCTGTTCTCTCGGAAATCGAGTTTGCAGGGCGATACACTGACGCCAAGATGGTGTGCATCACCGGCTCAAACGGAAAGACCACCACTACCCTGCTGATTTATCATATCCTGAAGAAAGCCGGGCTGAATGTGGGACTGGCCGGCAATGTCGGCAAGAGTATGGCTCTTCAGGTAGCCGACGATCCGCACGACGTCTATGTAATCGAGCTGAGCAGTTTCCAGCTCGAAAATATGTATGATTTCAAGGCTGATGTGGCTGTATTGCTCAATATCACGCCCGACCACATGGACCGTTACGACTATAAGATGGAGAACTATGTTGCAGCGAAATTCCGCATCATCCGCAATCAGACGCAACAAGACTGCTTCATCTACTGGCAGGACGATCCCGTCATCTTGGAGCAAATCAGACACCTCCAGCTCGAACAACAGCTTCTCCCCTTCGCCGAATGTCGTGAGGAGGACTCTCACGCATGGGTCGATGACCGCGGCGTGGTGCATTTCGACGTGCCGGGAGAGGTATGGGAGATACCGCGCGACAAACTGTCGCTGACCGGTCTGCACAATCTATACAATTCTATGGCCGCCGGTCTGTCAGCTTCCGTGCTGAATATACGACGCGACACAATACGCGAGGCTCTTGAAGATTTCGAGGCCGTGGAACACCGCTTGGAATTTGTCGCCACCGTAGACGGCGTGGATTATATCAACGACTCGAAGGCTACCAACGTTAATTCCACATGGTATGCGCTGGAGAGCATGAACACACCGGCAGTTCTTATCCTTGGTGGCAAAGACAAGGGCAACGATTATACAGAAATCGAACCTCTCGTGCGCGAAAAGGTGAAAGCCATCGTCTGCATGGGTAAGGACAATGCCAAGCTGCTCGATTTCTTTGGAGGGAAAGTAGCTGACATCCGCGACACGCATTCTCTTGAAGACGCAGTAGCCGCTTGCCGCGAACTGGCTTCAGACGGCGACACTGTGCTTCTGTCGCCCTGCTGCGCAAGCTTCGACCTCTTCAAGAGTTACGAGGACCGCGGCGAACAGTTTAAGGCCGCCGTCCTAAAGATGCGCGACGGGAGTAAATAAACTAACGTAATAACTAAACGATCAGAAGGGAGGCAGACAAAAAAATGCCGACAACTACACAACAGAAACGACCTGCAGTACGAATCCGGGAGACCGTTGACGGGATTCCGGTAGAGGAACTTTCACAGGCATCGACGGTGAAAAATACACGCACGTCGAAGTCCTCGGGAGGAGATGCACCTGCTCCCCGTCCGGGCGACAAATATATCTGGGGAATATATCTATTACTGCTCCTCGTCTCGGTGATTGAGCTATTCAGTGCATCGAGTTTTGAAGTTACCTCGTCAAATGTGTATGCTCCGCTTATCCGACATGCCATATTCTTGGCGGCCGGTCTCGGTATCGTGCTGGTGTTTCAGCGTATGCACTATGTTGTGTTCCGCAAATGGGCGCGCACATTCGCTCTTGTGTCGCTTATTCTGCTGATTATCGTCAATGTGGCCGGCGTCTCAATCAACGGTGCTGAGCGCGCATTGAACGTCTTAGGCTTCACAATCCAGCCTCCTGAGATAGCCAAGCTCGCCATCGTATTGGTATTGGCGCAGATTCTTGCCACTACACAGCGTCCGCGCGGCGTAAGTCTCGGCGGCATCATTGGTGCGGCATCTGTCGTGCTGATATTTTGCGGACTGACCTTTACTAACGGACTGACCAACACAATTCTGCTGATGAGCGTATCGCTCTGTATGTTCCTCATCGGAGGTATGGAGTTCAAAAAATTCATTATAGTAATAGCCATCTATATCGCTTCCGCTTCGATGGTGATGATCATAAAGAGTACAAGCTCATCCAATGATTTTCGCGATGATGTAGCCACTGAACAAGTGGAGAACAACGGCATAGGACGACAGGCCACATGGGTCAATCGTATCCAGCGCCATCTGGCAGGCGTCAGTCCGGAGGATAAGATTACAGACGATAATCGCCAGACAATGATGGCACATTTCGCTCAGGCCCACGGGGGTCTTTCCGGACAAGGTCCGGGCAACTCACGCGAAAGCTCACGTCTGCCTCTGGCATTCTCCGACTATATCTATTCAATAATTGTGGAGGACACGGGCTTCATAGGGGGCGCCTGCCTGCTGATGCTCTTTCTCTGCCTGATCATGCGCGCCGGCCGAATAGCGAGCAAATGTTCAAGGGCTTTCCCGGCGTTGCTCATCATGGGATGCGCGGTGCTGATTGCTTTCCAAGCCATTGTCCATATCGCTATTGTAGTAGGAGTAGCGCCGGTATCGGGGCAACCGCTACCCTTTATCTCGAAAGGAGGCACGTCGATACTCACCATGTCGGCCGCCATCGGCATGATGCTTTCCGTGAGCCGATACGGTATGAACGCCGGCTCGAAGAAACAGATGCGCGACGAGCTGAAAGCATTGCCCGAAGACCTTCAGGCCGAGAACCCGACCTTCGTCGGCAATCCTGTATAAGAACTTCAAGGCTACTTTACACCTTGACCTAAATGGAATAAACAACTATGGCAAAATATAAAATTCTCATAAGCGGAGGAGGCACGGGGGGCCACATCTTCCCTGCCCTCTCTATCGCGAACGCACTGAAACGCAGAATAGACTGCGAAATCCTCTTCGTAGGCGCCGACAACCGTATGGAGATGGAGAAAGTGCCGGCGGCCGGCTATAAAATCATCGGACTTCCTGTGGCCGGCTTCGACCGCAAGAACCTCCTGAAAAATATCGGCGTGCTGATCAAACTTCGCAAAAGCATCACGAAGGCACGCGGCATAATCCGCGACTTCAAACCGGATATCGCCGTGGGTGTAGGGGGCTACGCCTCCGGCCCGACGCTTAAAGCGGCACAGCGTGCCGGAATCCCCACCCTGCTTCAGGAGCAGAACTCCTACGCCGGAGTGACCAATAAGCTGCTCGCCAGCAAAGCCGACAAGATCTGCACTGCCTACGAGGGTATGGAACGTTTCTTCCCGGCAGAGAAAATTATTCTTACGGGCAATCCCGTACGCAAGGATCTCGTGGAGTCGGCGCCCTCGCCACAAGAGGCCCGACAATTCTTCGGCCTCGATGCCGACAAGACTACGCTGCTCGTGGTAGGAGGCAGCCTCGGTGCTCGCACACTAAACGAGACACTTGAAAAAGACATACGCCGTCTGTCGGAAGCCGGAATCCAAGTAATATGGCAGACCGGAAAGTATTTCGGTGACCGTGGCGAAGTGGCTGCAAAGGGGATGAAAGACGTCGTGGTGACGCAATTTATCACGGATATGCCGAAAGCTTACGCCGCCGCCACAATCGTCGTCAGCCGTGCCGGAGCCGGCTCAATCAGCGAACTTGAACTGCTCGGGAAGGCATCGATTCTCGTTCCGTCGCCCAATGTAGCAGAAGACCATCAGACGAAGAACGCACAGGCTTTGGAGAACAATGGCGCCGCAATTCTCGTAACGGACGCCGAAGCCCGCGAGAAGCTTGTCGACACCGTCATCGCCCTGAGCGCCGACAAGGAGAAAATCGCCGCTATGGAAGAAAATTGCCGCAAGATGGCTCTCCCCGACTCCGATGAGACCATAGTAGACGAAATTTTGAAAATTATCGGGAAATAAACATATACTGCGAATCCACGAATAGATACAGCAATGAAAAACAACATATATTTTATCGGAGCGGGAGGTATCGGAATGGCCAATCTCGTGCGTTATTATCTCTCGAAAGGATGCAATGTAGCCGGGTATGACCGTACGCCCTCGGCTCTGACGGATGCACTTCAGTCGGAAGGCGCCCACCTTGTCTTAGACGACGACGCGCAGCTGATTCCACAGGATTTCCGCGACCCCGACAAGACGCTCGTGGTGTATACTCCGGCAGTTCCTGACCAAAACGCCATACTGACATATTTCCGCACCAACGGATTCGAGGTTATCAAACGCGCCGCCTTGCTCGGGAAAATCACGAAATCGAGCGACGGCATCTGCGTGGCCGGCTCCCACGGCAAAACCACCACATCCTCGATGATAGCGCATATCCTCAACATATCCGCCATAGGCTGCAATGCATTCCTCGGCGGCATCCTGCGCAACGTAAATAGCAATCTCATCCTCTCAAAATCATCGCATTGGTCAGTGATAGAGGCCGACGAATACGACCGTTCGTTCCACCACCTCTCCCCTCTCGTAGCCGTTGTCACCTCGACAGACCCCGATCATCTCGACATCTACGGCGACGAGGCACATTATCTCGAAGCCTTCTCGATATTTACCTCACTCATCCGCCCGGGTGGTGTCCTGCTGATGCACACGGGGCTGAAGATGAAACCGGACGTGCGCGATGGCGTCAAGGTGCTGACATACAGCGCTCACGACGGAGGCGATTGCCATGCCGAAAACATCACATACGACAACGGCCACCTCTCGTTTGACTTCGTATCGCCCACGCACCGCATCGACGGTATCGAACTCGGCGTTCCCGTGGAAATCAACGTTGATAATGCCGTGGCCGCCGCTGCCGTTGCTCTCTATGCCGGAGCTACGGAGGAGGATGTTCGCGAGGGGTTGCGAACTTTTCTCGGCGCAAAACGTCGATTTGAATTCTATTTGCGCGACGACGATCCGACGCATCCTGTCCTGATTGACGATTATGCCCACAGTCCCAACGAAATCCGCGCGTCGATAGCCTCTGTGCGCAAGCTATATCCGCATCGCAAGCTCACTGTCATCTTCCAGCCGCACCTTTACACACGCACACGCGATTTCGCCGGTGACTTCGCCGACGCCCTCTCAGCAGCCGATGAGGTGATAATGCCGGAAATCTATCCGGCCCGCGAACTGCCTATCCCGGGCGTGACCACAGAAATCATTTTGCAAAAGGTAAAATCGCCGAAAAAAGAATATATTCCCCGCAAAGATTTGGTGGAAACAATAAAAAAACGTAATTTTGACATCTTAATGACGCTCGGGGCAGCCGACATAGACCGCCTCTTGCCGGAGATACGCGCTAATTTGATGAAATGACGCGTATAGCCGGCCATTTAACCGTACATTGAAATGAACTGGAAAACAATCTCCAAGTGGCTCATTCTCATCGTTCTGGCGGCATACGCTGTCGGCGCTGCGCTGTGGGCCAACGCCGAGGCGCAGAAGGAGAAATGTACGGGAATAGAAGTGGAGATTTTAGGTGAAGCGACCGTCGACAGCGTTACTTCCAATGGGGTGACTGCCGAGTTGAAACGCTTCTACCCTACCCTCGTCGGGATGCCTCTGTGCGACATCGACACCCGCAAAATACAGCGGCATCTCAACGCGATGAGCACCTTCGAGGAGGTGGAATGTGTCATTACATCGCAGGGGAAACTTAAAGTGTGCGTAAAGCCGATGGTGCCTGTACTGCGTGTATTTACCGGCAATATCAGCTATTACATCAACAAGGACGGGAAGCCGATTCGCGCACGCGCAGATTTCTTCACCGACGTGCCCATCGCCACAGGGAAATTCACGCGTGATTTTCCGGCCAGCTATCTCATCCCGGTGGCACAATTTATCGAGCGCGACACCTTGATGAAAAACCTCGTGACAATGATCGAGGCTAACGATAAAAATAATATTATCCTGACGCCTCGCATAACAGGTCACGTCATCAATATCGGCGACACGACCGATCTGCCCCGCAAGCGGCAGATGATTGTTACGGCCTATAAGAAAATCCTCCCTTATCGCGGATGGGAGACCTACGACACCATCTCCGTGAAATTCCGCGGACAGATAGTGGCAACGCGTCGCAATAAGACGGTTTTCCATTCGGCAGCGGTGGGAGGGACGGAAGAAGACCCCGAAGAGGCAACCCTCGAAGGGCTGATTGACGGGAACAGCGTCGGCGCCAATGCACCGATGCCGAAAAAGACCGCCACCGACGACGGTTCAAAGAAAAAAGAAACCGTAAAGAATCCGACAAAGAAAGAAGAACAACCCTCTCCCACTCCGGTAAACTGAAAAAACATTCTCTCAACAATGGATAAAGAACGATACATAGCTGCATTGGAAATCAGCAGTTCCAAAATAGTCGGGACCGTAGGACGCATCGACGACAAAGGCCAGCTCGACGTGTTAGCCGTCGAGCAGGAAAAAGGCGTGGAATGGGTTCGTCACGGCATAATCCAGAATCTGGAAGAAACCGGCATCCGCATCTCGCGAATCATAGAAAAACTGGAACGTCGCGCCGTCATCGCACCGCGTCGCATCAATTCCGTCTTCATAGGTCTTTCGGGCCGCTCGCTGCATAGCATCAAGGCCGAAGTGAAAATCAGTCTTCCCGAAGAGACTGAGATAAACGAGGAAATCATCAAACGCCTCGAACAGGACGTATGGCGTACAGAGATTGATTCCTCTCTGGAGATAGTGGACGCCGTGCCGCGCTATTACGTTATAGGCAAGCAGGCCACGCACTCCCCCATCGGCGTTTTGGGCAATGAGATTTCAGCTGTCTACGATGTAATAGTCTGCCGACCGGAAATGAAGAAAAACATCGACCGCACCGTCCGCGAGAAGCTGCACATCGACACTTGCGGCTATGTGGTTACAGCTCTCTCGGCAGGCCAGCTGATTCTTTCCAACGACGAGAAACGGTTGGGCTGTATGCTCGTCGACCTCGGGGCCGAGACCACTACGGTGACAATATATAAGAACGGCAACCTCATATATTTCGACACCATTCCATTGGGTTCGCGCAATATCACGCGCGACCTGACGAGCCTCAACGTGCTCGAAGAAGCTGCCGAAGAGATCAAAATGACGTCGGGCAACGCCATCGCCGCCGACAAGCCGTCGACGCTGAGCCTCGGCGGTCTTCGTCTGGCCGACGTAAACGACATCATCGCGGCTCGCTCGGAGGAAATAGTGGCCAATATCATCGAACAGATAGAATACGCCGGGCTGAAACAGACCGACCTTCCGGGAGGCATCATCGGCATTGGCGGCGGCTTCAAGATGAACGGCATGACCGATCTGATAGCCCGCGAATCCGGACTTCCCGTGCGTCGCGGACGTCTGCCGCAGTATGTTCGCCTCGACGACATCAAGTCTCCCTCCTCGGAGACTATCGAGGCCGTCAGCATCCTCTATGCCGGCGCCACCCATTCTGACGTGGAATGTCTCGAAGAGCCTGAACGTGACGAGCTTCCCACGATGGGCGATCCCAACGAAGAATATATCATCGAAGATGAGGAAGAACTTCCCGTAAACCGTCCTTCGCGTCATACGCAGCGAGGCGGCGGATTCTTCGGAAAGATAGGCAAATTTGTCGGCGGCATCTTCGGCGACAATGGCGACGATGATACCGAATTAATCTAATCAATTGAATTTTCAACAATTATGGCTGACAATAATATCCTCGATATAACAGATACCTCCACATTTGACCCGGAGATGATGGACGATCATTGTCTCATCAAGGTAATCGGAGTAGGCGGTGGCGGCGGCAATGCTGTCAATTATATGTTCAATAAGAACATTGAAAACGTCAATTTCGTGGTGTGCAATACCGACAAGCAGGCTCTTCAGAGCTCGCCGATCAATAATAAATTGATCTTGGGCTATTCGATCACGCACGGTCGCGGAGCCGGCGACGACCCGGTAGTAGGCCGCAAGTGCGCCGAAGCCTCGACCGACGACATCAAACGACTGTTTGACGACGGCACGGAGATGGTATTTGTCACTGCCGGTATGGGAGGCGGAACGGGCACCGGGGCGTCACCCGTCATCGCAAGTCTTGCTAAGGAAGCAGGCATGCTCACTATCGGCATTGTCACTGTTCCTTTTATGTTTGAGGGTGAAAAAAAGATTCTGAAGGCTCTCGAAGGTGCCGAGGAACTCAAGAAACACGTCGACGCGCTCCTCGTGATAAATAATGAGAATCTCATCGAGCTTTACCCTGACCTTGAATTCTTCAATGCGTTCAGCAAAGCCGACGACACTTTGGCCAATGCCGCACGCAGCATATCGGAAATCATCTCGGAAAACTGTTATATCAACGTCGATTTCGAGGATGTCAAGACTACGCTACGCAATGCGGGCACAGCCATAATCTCGACCGGAATAGGGGAGGGGCCCAACCGCGTCTCCGATGCAATCAATAATGCGCTTACCTCGCCGTTGCTCAAGAAACACGACATCAAGAGCTCGAAGCGTCTGCTGCTTAAATTCAGCGTCAATCGCAAGGGGGAACATCCCTTGAAAACCGACGAGATAGGGCAGATCACGTCGTTCACGTCGGATATGCCCAGCACAATCGGTGTAAAATGGGGCGTGGCCGACGATCCCACGCTGGGCGACAAATTCAAAATCACGGTACTTGCTTCGGGCTTCGACGTTACGCTGCGCGACAAACACGTCATCACAGCCGACAGCGGTGCGGGCACGATTGATTTCGACGAGACACACGCGGAGGAAACTCGCGGTGCCGAAGGTGGAAAGACATCGGTCGACGACGAGAACGACAAGCGCATTGCCGAAGTTTATGGCATCGACAAGGTAAACGTGAAACGCCGTCGCGCAGCCCGACAGAAATATGCCGTGCTGAAGCCGTCACAATTTGACGATCACGAGGTTATCGCTTTATTGGAACGCACACCGGCCTTCAAGCGCGACCCACGCATCAACCGGGAGATTGCCGCAATCGGAACAGCCGGGGCAGAAGTAGCTGAAAAGCCAAAGGATAACCCCGCGAGCAACAGCAATTCCGCCAATGTCATAACTTTCTGAGAGGCCAAGGACGAACCAACATTTTATAAACGCCGAAAAATAATCCGGGATGTTTTCCCGTTTGAAGTGATATGAATACTAAATTTGAGATGGTGGCCAAGACCTTTCAGGGTCTTGAGGACGTGCTCCGCGACGAGCTGATCGCGTTAGGGGCAGAAAACGTCGAAATAGGGCGCAGAATGGTGTCGTTTGAGGGCGACAACCTGATGATGTATCGCGCCAACCTCTGCTGCCGCACCGCCTTGCGCATCCTTAAGCCAATTGTAAAATTCACGGCCTCGAATCCGGATGAGCTCTACGACTGCATACGCGACACAGAATGGGATCAATATCTCACGCCCGACACCACCTTTGCCATCGACGCGACGGTGAATTCTGCCGATTTCAATCATTCGCGCTTTGCGACATATCGTGTAAAGGACGGTATCGTAGATTATTTCAACGACAAATACGGACGCCGTCCGTCTATCCGTCTGACGGGTGCCGACGTGATATTCAACGTACATATATCTGAAAATCGCGTCACAATATCTCTGGATTCCAGCGGCGAACCTCTTTCAAAACGCGGATACCGCGTAGAACAGACGGCCGCACCTATCAACGAGGTGCTCGCCGCCGGTATAATTATGAAGACCGGGTGGCGCGGAGACTGCAATTTCGTAGATCCCATGTGTGGCTCGGGTACATTCCTCATCGAAGCTGCACTTATCGCAGCCAATATCAATCCGGGCATCTACCGTCGCGATTTTGCCTTCGAGAAATGGCCCGATTTTGATGCCGACGCATTTGCCGAAATATACAACGATGACTCTCAGGAACGCAAAATAGACATCAAGATATGTGGCGGTGACATTGACCCGGAAGCGGTGGCCATAGCCCGTAAAAACATACGCGAAGCACGTCTCGACGACGCTATCGCGATAGAATGTAAGCCGTTCCAAGAATGGCGCGATGTGCCCGAGGAGGGAATTCTCATCACCAATCCACCTTACGGAGAACGTCTGCGTCCGGACGACATCGGCGACCTCTTCAAGGAAATCGGCAAAGAGCTTAAAATGCACTTCAAGGGTTATCACGCGTGGATTCTCGGCTATAAGGATGAGCATTTCGCCTCGATAGGGTTGCGTCCGTCGGTCAAATTCCCGATTCTCAACGGAGCGCTCGAATGTTCTCTGCGCGAGTATGTACTCTTTGACGGAAAGATGGAGGATTTCAAACGCGAAGGCGGATCTACCATAAATGAGACTTTCAACCGCGATACGCGCCCGAAGATGCGCCATATCTCCGACGATGAATGGAAAGGGGAGAGCCGTCGGTTCAACCGCGACTCCAAACGGCGCGAATTTCGCCACCGTGACGATGACCGCAGTGATTTTCGCCGCGACGACCGCAAACGCGGCGGCCGCAAGCGCGATGAATGGAAGCGCGATGATCGCAAACGCGATGAACGCCACGACTTCCGTCCGCGTCGCCGTGAAGAGGGTCGCAATGCCGGCCAAGACCGCCGGAAAGCTGTCCGCGTTGAAAACAAGGGACCTAAGCTATCGGCCAAATCTACTGTATTCAATGTGGGTAACGGAGTAAAAATACGGTCGAGAAAACCCAGAAACGGCTCCAATAATCAAAACGAAACTAACTAATTCCGAAGAACTTACACATAGATATGAAAGAACAAATCAACATACTCCTCCTCGGATCGGGCGCACGCGAAGCAGCTTTCGCCTACAAAATTCTTCAAAGTCCCCGCACGAAGCAGCTTTTCATCGCTCCGGGCAACGCCGGGACGGAAGAATTCAATGTGCCCGGCCTGCCGATTCTTAATTTCGAGGCCGTAAGGAAATTTGCCGAAGACAATGATGTCGATATGATTGTCGTAGGGCCGGAGCAGCCTCTCGTAGAGGGGATAACGGATTTTTTTGAAGATTCTCCGATTAAGGTGATAGGCCCCTCTAAGGCCGGCGCTCAGCTTGAAGGAAGCAAAGAGTTTGCCAAAGAATTTATGTTCCGCCACGCCATTCCGACCGCTCGGTTTATGACCGTGACGCATGAGACTCTCGACGAAGGCGCGGCATTCCTCGACTCGCTCAATCCCCCTTACGTGCTGAAGGCCGACGGCCTCGCCGCCGGGAAAGGCGTCTTGATAATCGACAACATCGAGGAAGCCAAAGAGAAGCTTGCCGAGATGCTCAACGGTCTCTTCGGCGAGGCTTCAAATACTGTTGTCATTGAAGAATTTCTGCAAGGCATCGAATGTTCTGTATTCGTCATAACCGACGGAGAGGACTATAAGATTCTCCCTGTGGCAAAAGACTATAAGAGAATAGGGGAGGGCGACACCGGCCTCAATACCGGAGGTATGGGCGCGGTATCTCCCGTGCCTTTCGCCGACGAAGAATTTATGCAGAAGGTGGAACGCAGCATCGTAGAGCCGACGTTGCGTGGTTTGCGTGAGGAAAATATCGATTACACGGGATTTATCTTCCTCGGACTTATGAACGTAGCCGGAGAGCCTATGGTGATTGAATACAATTGCCGCATGGGAGACCCGGAAACGGAGGCCGTCTTCCCCCGCATCAGTTCCGACCTCGTCAATCTCCTTGAAGGAATCGCCGACAAGACTCTCGGCATCAAGAAAATGACCGTGGATCCGAGAGCCGCTGTATCCGTCATACTCGCCTCGGAAGGATATCCGGGCATCTACCGGAAGGGGGATGTGATCACCGGCCTCGACGAGCTTGGCGAAGACATTGTAGCCTTCCACGCGGGCACGAAGCGCGACGACAATGGCGACATAGTAACCAACGGCGGACGTGTGCTCGCACTCACGGCTCTGGCCGACAGCATCCCTGAGGCTGCAGCCAAAGCCATCCGGGGCGCGGAAACAGTCAAATTCTCCGGGAAACAATTCCGTCGCGACATTTCCAAAGACCTCGTTTGACGCCGTCATCTGATGCGTAACGCTGTCGGCAAGGAGGGTGCCTCTATAGCCCTCGTCATTATGGCGGTATTCGCCATCTTCTCTTTCGTCTCGCCACCACCGATTTTCGATAGTGGCGAGAACGGAATCTGTGTGCCGTCGCCTAATCTCTGGCAGTTGCCTCCCTTACTGTCATGGAGCATGAATTTCGCGGGAATCATCGCAATAGCCGTCGGCGCGCTATTCTCCAATAAGAAGCTTGTTTTCGTCCCGGGACAAGACTATGTGTTCCCGGCGCTCTTCCTCATCACTGTGGCCGCCAATCCATGGCTCACGTCGCAGCTCAACGCATCGACGATTCTCTGCGCCGCCAATCTCGGATGCCTCTACCTGCTGATGAATGCTTACGGCCATAGCAATGCCACGCAGGAGATGTTTGTCATTGCCACAATCGCGGGGCTCGGAGCGATGTTTATGTATGCATTCGTGCTGTTCATCCCGGTCTATCTTATCTGTGCCTCAACGTTGCAGCTGATGCGCCCGAAGGAGTTGTGCGCGTTCGGGCTCGGCCTGTTCGCCCCTTATTGGACGCTCATCGGCCTCGGCATTGTCTCGCCTGCGGATTTTGCACTGCCCGACATGGAGCCTGTGTTCAATTCAGAAATCAGCGGCCTCGACATCGCATTTGTCCTCATTGAGCTGGGGCTGGCGGTATTGGCCGGCTTGATTGCAGTAATCTATAACTCTCTCAAGCTTTTCAATACAAGCGTGCGACTGATGCTTTTCAATCGCGTTATATGCATCTGTGGACTCGCCGCCGCCATCTTCGCCTGCATCGATTTCACGAATTTCTTCGCTTATATCGAGACGATTCTCCTCGTAGTCGCAATTCAGGTGGCCAACCTTGCGGCCACGTCTTATTCCCGCTATACACCTTACATCTCGCTGTCGGTGGGAGCAGCCTATATCATCTTGTTCCTATGCATATTCACCGCGTGAAAATAGTGGCCGACGCCGCGATTCCCTTTCTTGACGGACGCCTCAATCCTTTCGCGGACGTGCTCTCGCTTCCCGCAGCGGAGATTACTCGCGAGGCAGTGAAAGATGCCGACGCGCTCATAATCCGTACGCGCACGAAATGCAATGCCGCCCTGCTGGAAGGTTCGTCGGTGAAGATGATTGCCACGGCCACAATAGGGACTGACCATATCGACCTGACGTGGTGTCGCGACAATGGCATCGCCGTGGCCAACGCCACGGGATGCAATGCCCCCGGAGTAGCGCAATGGGTGTGGAGCACGATTCTGTCGCTCGGATATGAGGCGGATAAAACTACTGTCGGCGTAATCGGTGTCGGCAATGTCGGGACAATCGTAGCGGAGTGGGGGAGAGGGCTCGGTTTCCGGATGCGGCTCAACGATCCTCCGCGCAGCAAAGCCGGCGAGAATCCTCCGTTTGGCCGTTGGACGTCGCTGACAGACGTTCTGCACAGCGCGGATATAATAACACTCCATACACCCCTCACACGCAGCGGAGAGTTTCCCACACACCATCTCATCGACGAGAAGCGTCTACGCGCGCTCCGTCACGGCGCTCTCGTCCTCAACGCCGCCCGGGGAGGCATCGTCGACGAAGAGGCCTTGTCTGCATTGTCAGCCTCAGGACGCCTGAACGCCGTAATCGACACGTGGATGGACGAACCGGCGATCAACCGCGCTATGCTCGCTACGTCGCTGCTCGCAACGCCCCACATAGCCGGATACTCGCTTGAAGGGAAACAACGCGCCACGCGTATGGCGCTCGAAGCAATCGGCCGATTCTTCGGATTCACCCCCGACGTATCCGGACTCGAACCGGCATACGTCCCTTTCACGCCGACGGCCGAACAGATACTCAATTCCTATTCTCCTGCTGATGACTCCTTGCGTCTCTTCACCTCTCCGGAAAACTTTGAGAAACTCCGCTCGGAATACATTTACAGGCACGAACCTAAACCGATACGCTGATGACGAACAAAAAGTTTTATGTGGTCTGGGCCGGTCACAATCCCGGTGTTTACGATTCATGGGATGACGCACAGGAGCAAATACAGAACTTCAAAGGCGCCAAATATAAATCGTATACAAGTGCCGCTGAAGCCGCCGAAGCATATCGTCAAGGCATTCTGCTCGACGAAAATCTCTCTCTCGGGAATTTTCTCACTCAACTCTCTACCCGCATACAGGACAGCAAAACCGCCACAGCCGACTGGCATCGCTTCCCGGAAATCGACCGTAACGGGTGGGCTGTAGACGCTTCTTGTCTCGGCAATCCCGGCGTAATGGAATATCAGGGTGTGGATCTTGCGACCGGGAAACGCCTCTTCCGCATCGGTCCATTTCAAGGCGCGACAAACAATATCGGGGAATATCTTGCAATAGTACATGCTCTCGCACTCCTTGAACAGCGTGGCGAACGACGCACCATTTATTCCGATTCGCGCACCGGTATGGCTTGGGCACGCAAGGGATTCGCAAATACAAAAATCGCGCCGACAGCTCAAAACAAGCCCGTACGCGATCTCATACAGCGCGCCAACGCATGGCTCGCCAACCACTCCTTCCGCGTCCCGGTTCTCAAATGGGACACGGACCGCTGGGGTGAAATTCCGGCCGATTTCGGCAGAAAATAATCCCCCGATGATGAAAGATTTCATCCGCTCTCTGCCTCAGCTCGCCGACGCCTGCGCCATCGGATTCGCAGCTGCCGAACGCGTCGATAAGACTTTCGATGACTTCTTCTCCCGATGGCTCGCCGACGGCAAAAACGGCTCACTCGACTATATGGCCAATCACCGCGAGCTTAGAAGTAATCCGCAAAAGCTTCTCCCCGGAGCCAAAACCGTCATCGCAATCGCCTTCTCATATAATCAGCCCGTACTGCGCGACAAGTCACTCCCAATGATAGCCCGATACGCATACGGCAAAGATTATCATAACGTACTTCGCAAAATCCTCAAAAAAGCGGTAACAGAACTGCAGCAACACTTCGGAGGCGACTACCGCATCTGCATCGACTCCGCCCCAATCCCGGAACGTTACTGGGCCCTCCGCGCCGGCATAGGTCGTCGCGGCCGCAACGGTTGTGTCATCGTAGACGGAGCCGGCAGCTTCATCTTCCTCACCGAAATACTCACCACTCTCGAAATCGAACCCGACGAACCGACGACACGCACCTGCCTCGACTGTGGCCGTTGCATCCGCGAATGTCCCACGGGCGCACTCACTCCCGACGGCCTCGACGCCTCCCGCTGCCTCTCCGCCCTCACCATCGAACGCAAAGGCCCATGGACCGACTCGGAACGCCGCATTATGGCATTGCCCGCGGCACGGAGCACCCTCTTCGGCTGCGACCGCTGCCAAACCGTCTGCCCGCACAATGCCGCCATCCCCGCCACGCCCATCGACGCACTCCTCCCCAAGCGGCAGACAGCATCCTCAGCCGACACTAAAAACGGGTTAGACACACTCACCCTGACCTCTGACGACATCCTTCACCTCAGTCAAGACGACTTCGACAACAAATTCGCCGGATCGCCCCTGCGCCGACCCGGACTCGACGCCCTCCGTCGCAACGCCCTCAACACCCTCCAAGATAAACACTAACTATGATAAATAAAAAGAGCGGCTCACGCCACTCTTCAATATTCCCCCAATCTCACGAATCATCCTTCTATTCAATAGCATCTTTAATGCTATCTACAATATAACGCACATGCTCATCTGTAACCCACGGGCCCGACGGCAGACAAATACCTACACGAAACAGGCTCTCGCAGACGCCATTCACATACGCCGGAGAATTGCGATAAACGGGCTGCTTGTGCATCGGCTTCCATAGAGGACGAGATTCGATGTTCGCAGCATCAAGAGCCAAACGCATAGCCTCCACGTTCGCATTCGGCTGGCAATCTGTAACAGCCGTCTTTGTGGTATGCGTCACACCCGCTGCCCCACCTACTGCGCCTGTCACGACTTCCCTATACACATTCTTTTCACCCTTTACGTGAAGATCAGGATCCAAAGTCGCTGTGCACAGCCAGAAATTCGACTCATAATCAGAGCTGGGGTTCTTATGTACGGTGATGCCGGCGACACCCTTAAGCAACTCTTCATAAAGCGCCTGCACGTGGCGATGATGCGCTATATGATCATCCGCAACCATCATCTGCCCGCGGCCGATACCGGCGCAAATGTTCGACATACGGTAGTTGTAGCCAATCGCCTCATGCTGATAATACGGGTATGATTCGCGGGCCTGCGTAGCATACCAGAGAATCTCGCGAGCCGATGCGTCATCGGCACATATCAGCGCGCCACCTCCCCGTCAGCGCATTACGCTCCTGATCGTTTATCACTTCCATACGAGTAATTCATTGTAATTCCCTACAAAATTACAACTTTTTCCCCGTCCCTCCAAATCCGAAGACGACCCGAACCCACTACGACCTTTCAATTGCCCCTCAATCCCCTGATTTCAGAATTTCTTGCCGAATACTATCGATAGGAAAGTATTGGCCAATACTTTGAAATCAAACCACCACGAACGGTGTCCAAGATAATAAAGATCATATTCCAATCGTCGAAGCATCTTCTCCATAGTATCCGTATAGCCGTTATATAGCGTTGCATACGACGTTACTCCCGGACGTATCTGATACAAATACGTATATCTGACGTCATGCTCCACAATCTGATCAATATAAAATTTCCGCTCCGGACGATAGCCGATAAACGCCATATCTCCCCGCATCACATTATACAACTGCGGAAGCTCGTCGAGATGATGCGCGCGGATGAAACGCCCTATCTTCGTAAGACGAGGATCATTATCTCCCCCGCTATGACTCAGCTGCGGACCCATCTTCTCAGCATCTATGCGCATTGACCGGAATTTATAAATCTTGAACGGACGGCCGAAACGCCCGATACGTTCCTGAGCATAGATTGCCGGACCTCCGTCCTCCTTCTTGATCGCAATATAACAGAACAAAAACAACGGCGAGAAAATTACAAGCCCGCAAGTAGAAAGGAAACAGTCACCCGCACGTTTGACGATACGTTCAAAATCACTCATACCGTCATGTATATACTTATCGCGCGGCACATCCTTACTCACCGGCGTCGTGACAATAATATCATCATCGCTCGTATTCGTACCCTTCAGCTTCTTTATCCAACGCGCATACGCATCCGGATCAATCGATTCAGGCATCTTCACCGCAAGATAAGACGGATTCTTATCCACGGTACGCTCTGCATTTCTTTCGAGCGCATCAAGGCACGACGCCTCCACCACCGTACACGGCATCTGCATATCACTCGAAAAACTCCGAATACTGTTTTCCCCGTGCGATTTACAGAATAACCTCAGATTATACGCCGACGAACCGTACGCATTCCATACATTCATCTCCTCCGTATAATAGAGATAAATAAACGATCCATCATTATTACATTCCGATAAAATGATTGACTCTTTGTCCATAAACATTATGAGATAAAGATTTGAGCTACCTCGTTGGTAAAGGCAGCTGAAAATATTAGAATTAGGTTAAGCTTTTCTTGATAATTTTATCCGATTCTGACCCTCTGCGCCCACGCGATATAATCATCCATATCCACGCTGAAATCCACGCCGAGCGTCACACTGTCCCCACGACGGCTCTCCACCTCCCTCGCCGCGCACTCTATCATCCCCATCCACGCCTCCGTCACCGTCACGCACGGCATCTGCATCTCCGCCGAAAACACTTCCTGAAACCCGCAACCCACACCATTGCACAACTCCTTCAACCCATACGCCGACACCCCGAACGCGCGCCACGCCCCCGTCAGCGCATCCCGGTAAGCGTGCACCACCTTACCCCCATTCACAACCTCATTCCATATCGCTTCCTCCCGATTCATACCATCGTCTTCTTCATAGCCTTTTCCGATTCCTTCAAATAGGCATCAACAACTATTGTACGGTCAAACTCACGTTCCATCTTGTTTCTTCCCGCTTCGCCCATTTTTACCTTATCCTCATACGGAAGAGAAATGAACCGCTCAATTTTGGCAATAAGGTCATCAGTATCACGTTCCTTTACCACATATCCCGTCACGCCATCCACTACCGTTTCGCCACATCCCGGACGGCCTGTCGTTATCAGCGGACGTCCGCAGGCGGCTCCTTCGAGCAAAACGTTGGCCATCCCCTCAGAATAATAACTTGGAAATACGACACAATGACTCGCACGCACGAAAGGACGCGTGTCAAACTGCTTTCCATAGTATCTGATCACCTCATCACGGTCAAGGACGTCAAGTTCATACTTATACTCATTATCGCAAGGACCAATGACATGAAACCGGACTGCGGGATGCATTTCTTTAATCTTCCGCGCAGCTCCGATAAATTCCTCGATTCCTTTCTCCTTAAGCACGCGCGATATAAACGTCAATACTATCGGCTGGTCTTCGGAGGGATAGGGCAGGGCCTTAAATCGTTCCAGACTCACGCCCGAACCGGGCAACAACTGTTTTGACTTTGCCCGAATACGATGCTTTGCAAAAAAATTCAGATTATACTCGTTCTGAAAAAACAGACAGTCGCTCTTTCTGACAGCAATCCGATAGAGCATCAGCATAAGCCTCTGCATCAGACCTCCGTTCTCGATAGCTGATCCCATCCCCGTGACATTTGACAGATACGGAATACGCGTCATACGGGCT
>JAGAUF010000102.1 GCA_017620885.1 Muribaculaceae bacterium | reverse complement strand
ATTCTGTTTACATGTAAAATCCATTATAAGGCCGGGACGTAGCTCGCCACGCAAAAAAAGAGTCATCAAGGTTGACGGCAAGTATATAACTTTGACAAACTACAAACGTGGTCTATAGCCTTAAGTTAGTGACATTGTGCCAAAGGCACGTCCCTACACGACTGATACACAACATATTACAATCATAGTCACATGGCGTGTTCGATTGACAAACCCGGTCGGGCACACTACCGATAAAATCATCGGGGGAATATTGTCGAATCCCCGTCAGGGGATGATACAATGTAGCCCTATAACGTATCAACGTTTATTTTTCGAGGATTTCTTCGATTTCGATGACTTTGAGGATTTATTCGATTTCGATTCTTTCTGCTTGTTATCTTTCTTAGAGGTTTTGGCCTTGGATTTCTTGGGGATATTCAGCGATTTACCTGCGCGTATGTTGTCGCCTTGCAGATTGTTGGCACGCTTGAGCTCACTGACACTGACACCGTATTTATCAGCGATAACCGACAGGCTTTCACCCTCCTTGATATTGTGCTCGCGAGTCTTGGACTTCTTCTCGGCTCTATCGTTGTTCTTATTATTCTTTTTATTCTTCTTGGTCTGGCTCTGAGCCTGCTCGTCATGCTTTTTATTCTTTTTGCCCTTCTTAGTCTGGCTCTGAGCCTGCTTGTCATTCTTCTTGCTGTTGGACGACGTGCGCGTGCGAGCCTTTGACTGTTTGTCAGAAGTATTGTTTGAAGCAACGGAGGAGTTGTCTCTTGAACGGGAAGAAGTCTTCTGCGTCTGAGTTTTCTGCTTAGCCGGAGCGGACTGCGTACGCGTCTGCGCTACAACCTCGGCATTAGTCGAGATTCTCAGTTCCTGCCCTGTTCTTACTGCCTCGCGACGCAGACCGTTCTGCATACGGATTTCGCTCTTCGTAACACCGTAATACTGAGCGATGTCGCCAATCGACTCACCCTCTTTTACGACGTGCGTATATACGTGCTTGCCGGCCGACGCGCTTTTCTTCGTGGCCTTCGTGCGTGCCGTCTGTCTCACTTCGGCAATCTCCTCGGCAAGCTCTTCATCAGCAGGATTGGCCATTATCTCCTGTGCGACGAGGTCGTCCGACGAAGAGAGGCCGTTTTGATCATCTCCGGTGGCTACGGCATTATCGGCCGTTTCATCGGTCGACATTGCGGTGGCTCCTACGCCCGGCTCGGCTACGATGCGACGTGCGTATTTTTCTGCATCATAGTTTTTAATCTCAGCTTCCGACATCAGGTAGGCATGTATTTGCTGCGACGGAAGGATGAGCATATAGGGTTTCTTGGCAGTGCCGGGGATTACGTCGGAACGGAATTGCGGATTGAGGATTCGCAACTCTTCGACAGGAATATCGAGCACCTTGGAAATCTGATTGAAATGCACGCGGCTGTTTACGGCCACGGTATCAGTCACAAGCGGCTTCGTCGGGAGAACCGGCGAGATGTTGTGCTCCGGGTAATAATTCATCACGTAGTTTGCCGCGATAAACATGGGGACATAGCCGCGAGTCTCGGCAGGGAGATAAGGATAAATGGTCCAGAAATCTTTATTCTCGACATTTCCGGCACGACGAAGCGCCTTATTTACATTGCCGGGACCGCAGTTATAGGCGGCAATTACAAGACTCCAGTCGCCGTAAGTCTCATAGAGGTCCTTAAGGAAAGCGGCCGCGGCGCGCGACGACATATAAGGGTCGCGACGCTCGTCCACGAGGGTATTTACTTCAAGGTTGTAACCTTTGGCTGCGGAGAGCATAAACTGCCAGAGCCCCGTCGCACCCATACGCGAGACGGCGTTGGGATTAAGTGCGGATTCAATCACGGGGAGATATTTCAGTTCCAGAGGGAGACCGGCTTCTTCGAGAGCCTGCTCGAAAATCGGCATATAATAGTTGCTGAGGCCGAGGATTGCGGCGACCCCGCTGCGTCCGCGTTTTGTGTAGCGGTCTATGTAGCTTCTCACAATCTGATTGAACGGCATATCGATTGCCGTCGGAAGAGTTGCGAGGCGCTCCATAATGACGGCGTCGGATGTAGATGGATCCGATTGAGTCTTATAGCGGGTATCTGTCGCCGTATAATTCTTCATATACCACCCTTCGAGCAGTTTCTGTGTGTCCTGCTCGTATGATTCCGGGAAAACAATGGCATTGTCGGTAATGCTGTGCTTGACGTCAAGCACATTGGAGGTCTTAGCGCCGGCCGGCAATAATGTCGCCGCGGTAAGACAAGAGAGAATAAATAGTTTTTTCAGCATAAGAATCAATATTTTTAATTATTGCCCGGGGCATTAAAAAGTTAATGCCCAAGTCATACCGGCGGCAGGGCGGCTGCCGCTACGGTCTAAAATCAACGATGGCGCTACATCCATCGATAGAGAGGGCGAAATATCAAAATGTGCCATAGACGCGTCCACGTAAGCATCGAGCATGCAAAGGAGATAGAGTCCTACGACGCAGATGATGCAGAGGTCGCGGTTACGGCGGTAATAGTCTTTTCGGCTTCGGAGGATATTTTCGAGCCATGTCTTGTCGAGTTGATCCTCAGTAGTAGTGGGAGGAAAGAAATTCATATACGACTTGGTATTGGGGTCGGCGTCCAGCAGGTCGCGGTAGCCTTGCGTATAATCCTGATATTGGGTATTGTTCCAAGAGGTGGCATATCCCAACCCCATAAATCCTCCGACGATAATAGGCAGTTTCCAGTATCGGCGGTTGTATATCTGTCCGAGTCCGGGACATAGAGCCGAGAGCCAGACGGCTCTCTCAGGCTGCGGATTGAAGATTTTCTTTCCGTCAAGCCCGTAAGGTGATCCGGGTTCCTCCACGACGGTCGTAATCGCGCCGTCTTCGTCGCGTTCGCCGGGCTTGCGGACAAGCAACTCAGCATCGAGATATACGGTGCTGTCGGAGACCGCTTCGGGCGCGGGGATTTCGTCGCTGACAGCCTCGCGAGGCTGACGCTTACGCGGTTTGGCAGTGGCCGCTTCAGGCGTCATACGTTCCTCCGGAGTGGCAGGCAGCGTGGCGGCTTCTATCAAGTCGAAAGGGATGAGCATCAGCAAAGCAAAGAAAAGAGCCATCGGACGACAGTCGCCCACCTCCGTATGCATTGCCTTTACAATATGCCTTATACTCAATCTCATCCGTGATTATTATTTCAATTTTTCAAACAACGATACCAGCTTCATAAGGTCGTCGTCGTTATTGAATTTCAGCGTTATCGAACCTTTGCCGTTCTCGGAACGTGAAAATTTTACCGGAGTGGGGAAATATGCGGCAAGCTCTTTACGGAAAGAGTCGTAGAGCGCGCTGCCTGCGGAGGATTTCTTCGCTTTACTACCGGGCGTTTCGTCATCGCCGGCTTCGTTCCATTGGCGGGCTATCTCCTCTACCCGACGCACGCTGAGACCTTGCTTGACAGCCATATTGTAAAGTTTCAGCTGATTCTTCGGGTTTTCAAGAGCGAGCAGAGCGCGGGCGTGTCCCATATCGAGCTTCTTGTCGCGCAGTCCGAGCTGAATCTCGGCCGGCAGACGCAATAGCCGCAGATGATTGGCTATCGTGGCACGTTTCTTGCCGAGGCGTTCCGACAGCCTTTCCTGCGTAAGATTGTAGGTATCAATCAGCTTACGGAAAGCCAGCGCCACCTCTATGGCGTTGAGATCCTCGCGCTGAATATTCTCAATCAGCGCCATCTCCGTAGTCTCGGAATCGGATGCGGTGCGGACGTAAGCAGGCACGGTTTTGAGACCGGCGAGGCGGGCTGCACGCCATCGACGTTCTCCGGCGATTATCTGATAAGTTCCACCTTCGGCGGCACGGAGCGACAGAGGCTGTATGATGCCGAGTTCGCGGATAGAGACCGCGAGTTCTTCAAGCGACTCCTCGTCGAAGGTAGTGCGCGGCTGCTCGGGGTTGGGCGAAATCAGATCGACGCTGATTTCACGTATGGCCGAAGAGCCGTCCGTTCTTATGTCGGACATCGAAATCAGAGAGTCGAGTCCGCGTCCTAATGCGTTGCGTTTTCCTTGAGACATATATTTTCAGGGGCTTAAAAGCCCGGTTTCAGGTCATTTAATAAAAAATAGAAATCCGGGCGCGAGGCGTCCGGGCTCCGTAAGCGGGGCTTATCGCGCCGGGTGCGGGCGACGTTTTTTCTTGTTCTTGCTTATCAGCTCTTTCGAGAGCTGGCGGTAAGCTATCGCTCCGCGGCTGTCGGGGTCGTAGAGTATCACGGGCAATCCGTGAGACGGCGATTCCGACAATTTGATGTTGCGCGGAATAACGGTCGAGAACACCATCGCACCGAAATGTCCTTTGAGCTCCTCAAAAATCTGATTTGCCAGACGCAGACGCGCGTCATACATCGTCAGAAGGAAGCCCTCTATTTCCAGCTCGGGACGCAGGCGGCTCTTGATGATGCGTATCGTATTGAGCAGCTGCGCGATACCCTCCAAGGCGAAATATTCGGCCTGCACGGGGATAATCACCGAGTCGGCGGCCGTCAATGCATTGACCGTTATAAGACCAAGCGACGGGGAACAGTCAATCAGGACGAAATCATAATCATCCTTCACCGGTGCGAGCACGCCGGCCATAGTCCGCTCACGGTCAGGTCGGTTCATCAGCTCAAGCTCCGCACCTACGAGATCAATGCGCGAACTGATTATTTTCAGGCGCTCCATACAGGTGTCTTTGACAGCGTCCGCAGCCGGGCAACCGTCTATAAGGCACTCATAGACCGACGGCCCTTCTTCACGCGGATCTATGCCGAGGCCCGACGTGGCGTTGGCCTGCGGGTCGGCGTCCACAAGAAGAACCTTCTTCCCGTCAGCCGCCAGACAAGCTCCGAGATTGAACGCCGTAGTCGTTTTCCCGACGCCCCCTTTTTGATTTGCTATCGCTATAATCTTACCCATTCCAGTCTTGTTTTAAACCAATCCGTCCCTAACTTTCTTACGATTTCCCCCTTCCGAGCCACTGCGCCCGGTTTGAGAGTGCAAAGTAAAAATATTTTGACGAGAAAACACAATTTAAACTTATAAAAAGTCTTAAAATCACCATATTCTTCCCTTTCGCTCAACATACCAAGCGCTCTCCCTCGCAGGCAGATGCTTTCGCGCTTGCCACGGCGCGACGGAAAGAGCGGAAATACAGCACGGCCGCGACTATCAGGCAGACGGAGAAACTGTAATATACGCCGATATTACCCATTTCAAATCCGAGAGCCAAGAGCAGCAGCGAAGGGATGCCGCACAGGAGGTAGGCCACGACGGAATTCCAGAGAAGCGGTTTGACATAGCCTGTACCGCGAAGAGCGTTGGCATATGTGAGCTGCACGGCGTCGCCATACTGGTAAAGCACTAACGGTGGGATGAGAAGTACGGCGGCGGCGATGACTTCGGCATTGTCGGTAAAGAGAGAGATGATCGGACGGCCGGCAAGGATGAAGATGAGAGATGCGAGCGTGCCGAGAAGGAGGTTGATGTGCAGACCTGCCGTACTGATGCGTCCGATGGAATCATAATCGCCCGTGCCCATACAGTTGGCTATGCGGATAGAAGTGGCGACCCCGAAGCTGATAAACGTCATGAACCCGAGCTGCGCCATCGTATTGACCACTTGATAAGACGCGAGCTGCACCGTCCCGAACCATCCTGAGACTATCGCGCCAAACGACCACGTGAAGCACTCCACCCCGCTCTGAATCATAATGGGATAAGACGTAGACCACACCGTTCTGGCGCGGCGCAGAAGGCGTCGACCGCATTTCAGACCTTCACGATATGGAGAATAACGGCGGCTAAGGCAGCATACCCAAAGAATTGCGATACAACCTGCTGTCCGCGCAGTCAGCGTTGATATGCCGGCACCGAGAAGTCCTAATTCCGGCAAGCCTAATTTGCCGTAGATCAGAACCCAGTTGCCAAAAATATTCAGCACATTCGTCGTAATCATAATCCACATAGGAGTGGCCGTGTCGGTCACTCCGTTGCACATCTGCTGGCAGCAATTGAAAAGTGCCATCGGAACTACTCCGCATAGCACAAGCAAATAATAGGGACGGATAAGGGGAAGGAGTTCAACCGGCTGTCCGAATTTGTCGATAAAAAACCAGAGTACGCTCATAATTACGGCAAAAACGGCAGACAACGCCGCATTTACACGAATCGAAGCGCGAAGCACACGCCCGGCCTCGAAGCTGTCTCGCTTGCCGTAAAGCGCGCCTATCAGGGGGGTGACACCGGAAGCGAAGCCTATGAGCATCACGACGGCGACCATAAAGAGATTATTGACAAATGCGGCGGCGGCAAGTTCGTTCGTGCCGTATGCGCCCACCATCATCGTATCTGCGAAACTCACTGTAATGACGCCAAGTTGCGTCACAAGCACGGGAGCGCCCAGACGCAACAAACCGATATATTCCTGTGAGTATTTCGATTTCATTTTGCAAAATTAGCAATTATTTCCCGACCCTCAAAATCAGCCCTCCGGGACATCTGCCAAAATCGTCGGCTAAGAACCGACTCTAAGAGATTATCACGTCAACACCTCCCTTGCCTCCCAACCTCAAAGTAACTACTCACCTATAGTAAAGGCGCACTGATTAGGTTGGTCATTCAGACCAACGCTAAGACGGCGTTCCAACGAGAGAAATCGTTTTTCTTGGCGGTGTCGGCGACAGAGTGGATTGCCATGAAGTCTTCGGCTCCGGTCTGACTTCGGAAGCCACCGCTCCGTTTCTGTTTCACCTTCAGGATTCTTATTCCCCCTTCCGATGCATTGTTATGAGATGGCACCCGTGGATCTTGCAGAAAGTGGAACACATGGTCTTTTAGTTTTCTCAGACTGTTGCGTAGTTGTCGGAATGGTTTCTTGAACTTGTCAAGATTCTCATTGAGAAGTTTATCGAGACTCTCCATCCATGTCGAGGTGTCAGCAGTTGTCTCGGGATTTGTGTTTCGCCAATGTACCGCTTTTCTCAGCAGCTCCTGTAGTCGCGACGACCAGCTCTGATTTTTATCAAGTTCATTACGACTATGTTAAATAATCTTAATTATTAAGATACTTTATCATACGCCCTTTATTTCCCGAAAATAAATTTGTACATTTGCAAAATCTAACAGGAGGATTCCATTTCCCACGTGCCTCGGAATTGATAGCGGCGTTATCAGATCCTCATTCAGACAAAGGCACTGCTTTCCCCGATAAAGATTCATATCCGGCTTAGCATTTTGAAGATGAATCGCTTAACTCACCGGTAATTGTTTCCCAAACCTTTACCACAGCACCAATTTCCTATGAAGATTCAGCAGATGAAAGGAAAGTTTTTAATCATAATTTGCATAGTTGTCTCAAATCTAATTTTAATAAGCAACGCAGACAACAATATTAATGCAGCTAGTGTTTGGCCTGAAACAACGAGAGTTTATCCATCGAAAGATTCAACATTCACGCTGGAATTGAAGCCGGTCGGAAAAGATCTTCAAGTGACTGCGCATAATGTCATCCTTCCGAGTTGGCAGAAAAGCTACGACAAACTTCCGATATGGTCTGAAGCATCTTATTCAAAAAGTTACGATAGTGTGAATATAAAATTTTACATCACCGGCACACCTCCGATTTTGGGAGATACAGATAAAGATGCAGACGACGGTTTGCCTGATAAGGGTGAACTATATAAAACTCCTCCCTTTTTCGACATGACGTTCACAATAGAAAATGTTGAGAATGGAGTGTATAATTTGGAGTATATTATCGACGGGAGTGTGATGGATGCTTCAAATACAGAGATTCGCAATATTCACGAAGTAACGTCAATAGCATTAAACAGCGAAACTCTTAACATAAAAGCGAACAATGGTATTTCGCCGGACAATATAGTACGTGAGGGGATTGAGTGGGTGCTTTATCAGCCGGAGCCGGACAATCGCGTGAAATTCTACCGTATGCAGTTCAAGGGTAAGGCGGACGTGTTTTTCGCCGGGGATGGTGAGACGGTGAAAGATGCCTCACGCCTCTTTCTCTATACCGGCGCCACGCTCGACGAGGAGCGAGACCCCGTCATAGCTTATTTCAAACCCTCCGGTCCGCTCAACGCACGCCGCATCGCAGCAGACGTGGACATCCCT
>JAGAUF010000101.1 GCA_017620885.1 Muribaculaceae bacterium | reverse complement strand
TCGTAACTTGTTGATATTATGTTTTATGCAGCACTAATCGTTACCCAATCGTTACCATTTCGGATTTTGAAAAATCGGGTAACGAGTTGGTAACGAATAGCCGTCCGTGGCGGTCTTTTTTCTGTCCGATGACGGTCCTGAGTCGTCAT
This sequence comes from Muribaculaceae bacterium, assembly GCA_017620885.1. Classification (GTDB taxonomy): domain Bacteria; phylum Bacteroidota; class Bacteroidia; order Bacteroidales; family Muribaculaceae; genus Lepagella. The sequence goes on along the minus strand of JAGAUF010000101.1, from coordinate 22,794 downwards.
TTTTAGGCACGAAAAAACCGCAGAATCGATTGATATTCTGCGGTTTGTCTTGATTTTGTCTTGTGTAGTCCGGAAGGTGTCCGGAACACTTAGTGGAGATGGAGGGATTCGAACCCTCGTCCAAACGCGGAATCAACAAGCTTTCTACAGGCTTAGTCATTGATTTGGTTTTCGAGACAATGCAGGCTCACGACTACCAACATTGTCCTTATCCTTTAGATTTCGGGCGTGCGTCAAGGCCTCACACGTCCTATTTCCGAATTTCTCAGCACCACTTTATCCAAACGTCTCGGAACGGGGCAATGGAGTGATGTCTCGTTTCCGCCAACCTTGGGCGGAAATTAAGCGATTCTACTATGCTTCAAATCAAGCAGCGAGAGCGTAATTGTTATTTTCGCCAATTATAGTTCGATGCCGAATGATTATAGAGGGTAGACATCATACCTCTGCCTGCTTACATGCCGCTTCTACACGCTGTCAAAACCGGTCATCCCCGTTTATCTGCTTAGTCGGCTTGTTTATATAACGCTTAAGCTGAGCTTTGTGCGTTTCTTAATGCAAAATTACTGCTTTTTTCTCTGATTTCCAAATATAATGCCGGGAATCTTCAAGAATTTTCTGTGGTAAACGGTGGTAAAATGTGGAAAAGGGGCGGAATATTTGTAGAGGACGATTTTTTGTGCTATCTTTGCATTAAAATTAAGAATGGCCTTTCTGTATGGTGGAAGATGTCGCCGTGCGGAACGGCTGTCAATAGTTTAATTTAATAGATAAAGCAATGAGAAAGAACATCGTAGCCGGTAACTGGAAAATGAACACTACTGTGCCGGAAGGAGTAGCCCTTGCAAAGGAGGTAAATCAGCAACTCGCCAATGCAAAACACAATTGTGACGTTGTGATTTGCGTGCCTTTCACGCATCTGACGTCTGTGGCTGCTGTAATCGATCAAAAGGTTCTCGGTCTCGGAGCAGAAAACTGTTCTGAGTATGAGTCGGGCGCCTATACCGGCGAGGTAAGTGCAGATATGGTCGCATCTACGGGTGCCGGTTACGTTATTCTGGGTCACAGTGAGCGCCGTCAATATTTCAAGGAGAATAATGAACAGCTCCTCGCCAAATGTCGTCTTGCTCTGAAAAACAATCTGACGCCCATTTTCTGTGTCGGTGAAGTGCTTGAGGAACGCGAGAACGGCACGTATAATGAAGTTGTGAAGCATCAGATCGAAGCGCTTTTCGACTTGACTGCCGAGGATTTCGCGAAGATAATCGTAGCATACGAGCCTGTCTGGGCTATCGGAACCGGCAAGACTGCCACAGCTGATCAGGCACAGGATATGCATGCTAATATCCGTGCGGTGATTGCCGAGAAATATGGCAAGGAAATTGCAGACAACACTTCAATCCTTTATGGAGGAAGCTGCAAGCCGACCAATGCAAAAGAACTCTTCTCGAAGCCCGATGTAGACGGCGGTCTTATCGGCGGAGCAGCTCTGAAGGCAGATTCCTTTATGGGCATTGTAGAGGCGTTCAATTAAATAATACCGACATACCGGGACGAAGTCTGCATATTGCGGAGATTCGTGCCGGTATGTGGCCTTTACGGGCCTAAATGATTTATCTATGATCCGAAAACTTTTATTTTTCTTATTCTTTGCGGTAATCGTCGTTTCACCGTCTCGTCTTTTCGCTTCAGCAGTTACACCTGAAGAAACGAGAGAAAAGTCCGTGAAAGACTCTGTCGTCCTTGCCAATGCGACCGATTATCTTGAGGGAATTGAAGTTGCTTCAGATGGGAATATCGAGATAAATATTTCTCCCGACATCTTGCAGCTTATATTTACTGATCCTGAGCCTGTGAAGCATACAGGGACTGCCAAGAGAACGCAAAAGAAAGAGAATGTCAGCAACCGTGGCTATCGCGTGCAGGTTTTCGGTGAGGCTGGGAATCAAGCTACGCTTCAGTCAAGGTGCCGAGCAAGAGGCAGTATGGTGCTGGCGCGTTTCCCTAAATATAGAGGTCAGTTGTATATTTTCTCCAAGTCGCCCAATTGGTATTGTCGTGTAGGTAATTTCAAGACGAGCGGAGAAGCGGCTAAAGCCGCAGCTGAGCTTCGTCGTGCGTTTCCGCAGTTTTCCGGAGAAATCAGAACGGTGAAATCCACGATTGTCCCGAAATAATTTGACTTGGTTATTAAATTCAGCTGTTGTCTAAATAAAAAATAGAATCTCACTCTATTAAAAATGAGCAGAAAAGAGAATCACGATGAGAAATTAGTGGCGGAAATCGCCGCACACTATAAAGAAATCCTTCGTCTTGTGGGTGAGGATCCCGAGAGGGAGGGTCTCGTCAAAACACCTGTCCGCGCTGCTAAGGCTATAATCGATATTACGGCCGGATACCGTCAGTATCCTATGGCTATCGCTAAGAAAGCCATCTTTGAGCATGCAGGTTCCAGAATTGTAATTGTAAAGGATATCGAATTTTATTCGATGTGCGAGCATCATATCCTTCCTTTTTTCGGTCGCGTATCAGTGGGTTATATCCCGAAAGGAAAGATGATTGGGCTAAGCAAACTGGCGCGCGTCGTGGATTGTTTTGCGCGACGTCTGCAGGTTCAGGAACGTCTTACAGCACAGGTTTGTGAACTTCTTACGAATGCACTTCCCAATGAAGGTGTGATTGTGGCTTGTACTGCGGAACATCTATGTATGAAGATGCGTGGCGTCGAGAAACAGGATGCTGCTACCACTACTTTCGATTATACAGGTAAATTTGAGGAAGATCCTAAGTTGCGTGAAGAATTCCTCAGACTGATAAATCTATAATGCTCTCTGCATGGATGATATCCGATTCATAGCGGAGTGGGAGAGATGTGGCGCCATTCTTATGGCTCTCCCTTCTGAGAATACTGACTGGGGGTATATTCTTGAAGAGGCTCTCGATCAATACCGTCGTCTCGTGAGAGCTTTTGCAGAGAATGGCGAGCGGGTAATTCTTTTGGCAAACGACCGTGAGGCAGCTGAAAAAGTGATTGGGACTGACATTTTGGATTCAGTTTCCATTGTGGAAATGGATTACAATGACACATGGACGCGCGATTACGGGCCACTTACCGTGATAAAACACGGAGATTTCCGAGCTCTTGATTTCGGCTTCAACGCTTGGGGATTGAAATTTGCCGCAGACAAGGATAATCTTGTCAATCTTCATCTCGCACAAAAACAGATACTTAACCCGGAGATATACAGGAATCACAGAAATTTCATACTTGAGGGGGGATCTGTAGATTCCGACGGGCAAGGCACAGTGCTGACCACATCGCAATGTCTCTGTTCGCCTAATCGCAACGGAGGTCTTTCGAAAGGGGAAGTCAATGCACGCCTCGCTACGCTTCTTGGAGCAAATCATGTACTTTGGCTTGACTATGGCGCACTTGCCGGTGATGATACAGACTCACATATCGACACATTGGCGCGTCTTTGTCCCGGAAATACGATAGTCTATACCGGATGTTCTGATCCGGAAGATGCGCATTTCGAGGATCTATTGAAAATGAAAGCACAGCTCACAATGTTTCGCAATGCTGAAGGGGATCCATATAATCTCGTGGAACTTCCGTTGCCGGCGCCCGTTTTCGATGAAGACGGCCAACGTCTTCCCGCAACGTATGCTAATTACCTTGTGACGCCACGTAATCTGTTTATCCCCGTATATGGCAATGAACGACTCGATCAACTTGCCTGCATGACAATGAAGGTTGTTTACCACGATAAAAATATTGTACCGGTGAATTGCCGCACTCTTCTGAAGCAGCATGGTTCGCTTCATTGTGCTACTATGCAAATGCCTGAAGAAATACTGTCTTAAACTAAAAAAATCATCACAGTTATGGCCAAGAATATCATCAATGTAGGAATTGTTCAACACGCTTTCGGTTCGGACGTGGAACGCAACCGAGCCTGTAATCTTCTTGCAATTCAGAATCTTGCGGCAGAAGGCGCTGATCTGATTGTACTTTCCGAGCTTCACGATTCTTTATATTTTTGCCAGACGGAGGATGTGGAAAATTTTAAATACGGTGTAGAATTGCCCGGTGAATTTACGGATTTCTATGGACGTGCGGCAGAGGAGAATGGGGTCGTAATTGTGACAAGTTGTTTTGAACGTCGCGCCCCCGGAATATATCATAATACGGCTGTGGTTTTCGATACAGACGGTGAGATAGCCGGTAAATACCGGAAAATGCATATTCCTGACGATCCCGGTTTTTACGAAAAATTCTATTTCACTCCGGGAGATCTCGGCTTTGAGCCTATCGACACCTCCGTAGGGCGACTCGGAGTTCTTGTTTGCTGGGATCAATGGTATCCGGAGGCAGCGCGTATGATGGCGATGAGAGGTGCCGAGATCTTGATTTATCCTACGGCAATAGGATGGAATCCCGACGATGATCGGGAAGAAAAGCGTCGCCAGATAGATGCATGGACGACAATTCAAAGGTCGCACGCAGTAGCCAACGGACTTCCCGTTGTCTCTGTCAATCGTTGTGGCTTCGAGCCGGATCCGTCTGACGTCACGTCGGGTATAGATTTCTGGGGTCAGAGTTTTGTGGCCGGTCCACAGGGAGAAATTCTTTTTATTGCCCCGGTGGTTAAACAGTGTGAGACGGTAGTAGCTATCGACAAGAATAGAACAGAGAATGTCCGCGTATGGTGGCCATTTTTCCGCGATCGCCGTATAGACTCATATTCTCCGATTCTCAATCGTTTCAATCGTTGAATATAGATTCTTAAATGTAATAAATCATATATCTCTGTTGTCAAGCTCAGCAGTAAGGAGGAGATGTGGGTGTGAAGCAGAATCCCGGAAGCAGTAAAGAAATCGGGCTTCGGCGTCTAACGTTTGCTTCTGCTGTTTTTTAGCTATCAGATTGTATTTTGATATGATTTGAGGAGCTGAGAGTGGGAAATTACGAGCGACGACATTGATGGGCGTGCCGCGTAACTGTTTGAGCGATTTTTTGTCGAGGGGTGAAAGTATGCTGACAATGCGTCCCGGGAGAGGTATCGATGGATCAGAAGTGATAAATAGGTTAGTATTGGGAGCAATTTTTACAAGAGAGGGATAAGCCTTGACGAGCGCTGTCCATGGGGAAATCTTCATTATGGCAGGATCAGGTTCGTAAAGGTAGCAGGGTGTATTATTTTTTAGAATTGAATCAATATCGGCGTATGTTGAGGGATTGAGGGAAAGATCAGATTCGGAGAAAGGTAGAATGATTGAGTCTCCGTGTTTCCCGAGACGCACTGAGATGATTTCGACCGCTGATACATTGTCCGGAATAATTTCGATCAGAATCTCTTTACATTCGGAAGCGTAAGATACGATGAAGATGCGTCGGAGCGAAGGTACTCGACGTATCAATTCTTTGACATCGAGCATAGGGGAACATTTCACAAGAATTCTGTCAGTGTGAGCAGCGAGCAGATTGAGGTTGGCGATAATGTCCGGTTCGCAATCTTCAAGTGCGAAAGTCCGCTTGTTCATATCACCGCGTCTGGCAGGGTCGACAAATATGGTATTGAACGAAATATCGTGTGTGTCAAGCCATTCCAATGAGTTTGCATTAATGACGGTAATGTTTTCTACGTCAATGACTTTGGCATTGTGTATTAAAGTATCGCTGTAATTGTTGTATCGTTCTATTGCCGTGACGTGATTTACGTGTTTCGCTATGGTAAAAGCGTCAATTCCGAGTCCGGCAGTAAGATCTGCGACTTTTTCGTCAGAGGAGAATAGAGAGGCGTGAAAACGAGCAACCGATTCGTTGGAAGATTGTTCGGCCGAAAGGGTCGACGGGAAGAGGAAAGCGTCGTGAGCGATGAATGAAGATAGTTTAGTCCGCGTTTTCTTGCGCGCCTCGATTTGGTCGATGGCAGATAAACCGTGAAAAGTCGGTTCCTTTCCGGCATATTTCAGACGCAGAGAAGAGATGTCGGCTCCGGTATTATTTGTAATAAATGTTTTGAAAATTTCAAAGGTCGTTTCCACACTGCAAAATTACAATTTTATCTTATTTCAAGCAATATAAATATGTCGGCAACGTTGAAATTATATGAAAGATTTTGCGGCGATTGATTTTGAAACGGCCAACGGATACCGCAGTAGCATTTGCAGTGTTGGACTTGTAGTAGTTCGAGACGGCAAGATTGTAAACAAATATTACAAACTAATTCATCCGGTGCCGAATTATTATAATCCAATGAATGTAAGGATTCATCATATTACTCCGGAGGATACAGAATGTGCCGATACATTTCCGGAGGTGTGGGCAGAGGTCGTACAGCTTATAGAAGGGTTACCGCTTGTTGCGCATAACAGTTCCTTCGATGAAGGGTGTCTGAAAGCCGCCTTTGCACGCTTCGAAATGGATTATCCCAATTACGAATTTCATTGCACATGTCGCGCTTCGCGCCGATTGCTGCGAGGTCAGCTCTCAAATCATCGTCTTCCCACCGTCGCCAAGTATTGCGGTTATAATCTTTCTGATCATCATCACGCCTTAGCAGATGCGGAAGCGTGTGCGGCTATTGCATTGCGTTTGCTTTGAGCTATATTCTCACCTAAATGAGAATTTTATTTCCATTGTTTTTTGATAATCAATTATTTCTTTGTAAATTTGCCTCAGTAAAATAAAAATCTTATATCGACGAATAAATGGGACTGATTATAGATTATCAAGATGTCGACATTGATAGGGGAGAACGGTTAGTTCTCAAGAATATTGACTTTCAACTTGAAGAGGGTGAGTTCTGTTATCTTGTCGGAAAAGTAGGAAGTGGGAAGAGCAGTCTGATGAAAACGATGTATGCTGATGTGCCTGTTTATAAGGGACATAGAGCGGATGCGTTAGGATATGATTTGCTCGATATAAAAAGTCGTGATATTCCGTATCTTCGACGTAAAATGGGCATTGTATTTCAAGATTTTCAGTTGCTTCAAGACCGCTCGGCAATTAGTAATTTGAGATTCGTTCTGAGAGCAACGGGTTGGAAATCGAAGGAAGAGATAGAGAATCGCTGCGAAGAGGTGCTTGATGCCGTCGGAATGTCAAATAAAGGATATAAGATGCCACACGAACTCAGTGGAGGTGAGCAGCAACGCATTGTAATAGCGCGTGCATTACTCAATCATCCGAAGCTTATCTTAGCAGATGAGCCCACCGGAAATCTCGATCCGCAGACTGGTTATCAAATAGTAGACCTGCTTCATAAGCTATGTCGTTCGGGTCAGGCTATTCTGATGGCTACGCATAATGTGCAGCTTGTAGAAGATTTCCCGGCAAGGGTTGTGAAATGCATCGACAAGCATTTAGAGTAGAAAAAATACAATAATTGGTGAAGAAATACGTTATAAGAATAATTAGTTTTTTAAATGGTTAATATTTGGGATAGCCGGACTGCGAAGTTCGGTTATTCTCATTTTGAAAGGCTCATTTTTGAAGATTTAGGAGAAGGCAAAAGAGCGTATCTTAAATGTTGTGTAGGTCAGAGATTTTTGCTAAATTTGCAAGCCGTTTGAATCTTTGGAATGGACCAAGACAAGCGGGAAAATATAGAAGTGAAAAGGGGAGAAAAATTATAAGGGGATAATCTCAAGAATGCTATAAGTCAATAGAGTTTTTATGCTTTCGGTAAATAATCTGAATGTAGAATTTTCGGCTAAGCCATTGTTTTCAGATGTCAGTTTTGTTATAAATAAGACTGACAAAATCGCACTTGTAGGTAAAAATGGAGCAGGCAAATCGACTTTGCTGAAAATAATTGCCGGATTACAGAATCCGAGTTCCGGCACAATTGGGCGTCCAGACGGAATCACAATCGGGTATCTGCCACAGCAGATGAAATTGGCCGATGAAACGACGGTGGTCAATGAAGTGAAGAAGGCATTCGGATCACATTTGGAACGTGAAAAGGAGATTGCGAGAGTCTCAACGGAATTGGCTGAACGTACAGATTATGATTCTGAGAGCTACCATGCTTTGATAGAGCGTCTTGAATATCTTAATGAACGAGCAGAGATTGACAACTCTGTCAATATGGAGGCGGAAATAGAACGTACTCTAATCGGCTTGGGATTCGACCGTAAGGATTTTAATCGTGCCACCAATGAGTTTTCCGGTGGATGGCGCATGCGTATAGAACTTGCGAAGATTCTGATTCAGCGTCCGGATATCCTTCTGCTTGACGAGCCTACGAATCATCTTGATATAGAGTCGATTCAATGGCTGGAGCAATTTATCCAGAAGAAATCTAAAGCCGTGGTATTGGTAAGCCATGACAAGGCATTTATTGACAATGTTACGCATCGCACGATAGAGATTTCTTGTGGCAAGATTTATGATTACAAGGTGAATTATTCGCAGTTCATTGAATTGCGTCGCGAACGGGTTGAACAGCAGATGCGTGCATACGAGAATCAGCAGAAACAGATTGCCGACATCGAAGATTTCATTGAGCGTTTCAGGTATAAGGCAACGAAAGCGATTCAAGTACAGTCGCGCATCAAACAGCTTGAAAAGATTGTTCCTATCGAGGTAGATGCCGTCGATACGTCACGTCTGAGACTGAAATTTCCGCCGGCTCCGCGAAGTGGAGATTTTCCGCTGATAGTGGATAATGTCGGCAAGGCTTACGGAGATCATCAAGTGTTTGATAATGCGACGTTCACTCTGCGACGCGGCGACAAGGTAGCGTTTGTGGGTAAAAACGGTGAGGGCAAGTCTACACTCGTAAAGTGTATAATGAATGAGATTCCCTTCACCGGCACCCTCAAAATAGGTCATAATGTAAAGATAGGATATTTCGCACAGAATCAGGCACAGCTGCTTGATGGTGAAATAACTGTATTTGACACGATAGATCGAGTTGCAACAGGAGATATACGTCTGAAGATACGCGATATACTGGGCGCGTTTATGTTTGGAGGAGAGGCTTCGGAAAAGAAGGTAAAAGTGCTCTCCGGCGGTGAAAAGACTCGATTGGCAATGATTAGGCTTCTTCTTGAACCGGTGAATTTCCTTATCCTCGACGAGCCCACGAATCATCTCGATATTCCTACTAAAGAGATACTTAAGGATGCAGTAAAGGCTTTCGAGGGTACGGTTATCGTAGTGAGTCACGACCGTGATTTTCTTGATGGCCTTGTTGATAAAGTGTATGAGTTCGGTGGCGGTAAGATACGTGAGAATCTTGGAGGAATATATGATTTCTTGCGTAACAGGAATCTCACATCGCTCACTGATTTGGAGCAGCCGTCGCATAGTTCGTCCGAGGTGGTGAAGCCTGCGGTAGAGGATAAGAACATTGAGCAGCCGGCTCAACCTGCGAAGGGAAAACAATCTTATCGCGAACAGAAGGAGCGTGAACGTATATTGCGCAAAGCTCGCGCAGCTGTCGAGAAAGCTGAGAAGGAGATCGAGGAACTTGAGGCAAGGCAAGCCGAAATCGAGGCAAAGCTTGCCGAAGGGGATGCTTCGCAGGAAAATATCGACGCATACGCTGCTGTGAAGAAGGAGACAGAAAACGCTATGTCGCGATGGGAATTAGCGCAGCAAGAACTTGAAGAACTTGAGAATCAACAGTAGGTATTTTGCCTATAAGTGAAAACAAAATATTATGAACCCTAACAGCAACGATATATATCAGATGAAATTTAAACGTTTTTTGGCCGGCGTATGTGCCGGGCTGCCGCTTATGGCTTTTTCCGCATCTCCTCATGGCATTGATCGCGCCAATCTTGACCTCAGTGTTTCTCCGGGCACTGATTTCTACCAATATGCATGCGGAGGATGGATGAAGAACAATCCTTTGACTCCTGAATTTTCGCGTTATGGAACATTCGATATGCTTCGCGAACGGGCAAAAGTCCAGCTTCGCGACCTTATCACGAACCTTTCGCAGACACCGGAGGCAAGTCAGAAAGGAACTAACGCGCAGAAGGTGAACGATCTTTTCCAACTGGGAATGGACAGTGTGCGTCTGAATAAAGAGGGCGCTGCACCTGTAATGCCGTTTGTCAATAAGATAAATAATGCAACGCCCGAGGAATTTATTGATTTAATCGCATGGATGCACAATGGCATCACCGGCGTGTTTTTCGGAACGGGCGTCGGATCGGATATGAAAAATTCCGATCGCAACATAATGTATGTGGGCGAGACCGGGCTCGGTCTTGGCGACCGCGACTATTATCTTGAAAAATCGGAGGAAAACGATAAGATTCTCGCTGCATACGAGAAGTATGTAAAAACTGTGATGGGACTTATCGGCTATGACGAAAAAGCGTGTCAGCGTGTATGGGAAAATGTGATAAAACTGGAAACGGAATTCGCACGTCACAAAATGACTCGCGAAGAAAGACGTAATCCGGATTCCCGTTATAACATGATGTCGCTTTCGGAGTTGAAGTCCAAATATCCGAATATCGATTGGGACAGATATTTCAAGCAAATCGGCGCTCCTGATCTTCCGCAAGCCAATGTATCTTCTCTCGGCTTTATGCAATTTCTTAACGAATATCTCCCCTCAATCAGCGAACAGGAGAAGAAAGATTATATGGTGTTTATGGCCGTGGCCGATTCATCAGGTCTTTTGAGTGATGCATTCACCGATGCAGATTTTGAATTATACGACCGTGTGATGAGCGGTAAGGAAGAGAAAGAACCGAGATGGAAAACGGCAATGGCTCTTCCCAACAGTGTATTTGGCGAAGCTGTCGGCGAGCTTTACGTAAACAAATATTTCCCTGAGCAGAATAAAACGTATATGGTCGGTCTGGTGGAAAATCTCCGCAAGGCCCTCGATAAACATATAGACAATCTTGCATGGATGAGCGACGAGACTAAGGCAAAGGCTCACGAGAAGCTCGCATCGTTCAAGGTGAAAATCGGTTATCCCGATAAATGGAAAGATTATTCGGGCATTGATATTGACCCTGAAAAATCATATCTTGAGAATGTATACAACGCCTCTGTATGGTATCATAAGGATAATATCTCAAAGCTTGACAAACCGGTGGACAAAACCGAGTGGCACATGACTCCTCAGACGGTAAATGCGTATTATAGCCCGGTGTCAAATGAGATATGTTTCCCGGCGGCAATTCTTCAGGCTCCTTATTTTGATCTTACAGCCGACGATGCCCAGAATTACGGTGCAATTGGAGTTGTTATAGGTCATGAAATGACGCATGGCTTTGATGATCAGGGTCGCAAATATGATAAGAACGGCAACTTGAGCGATTGGTGGTTACCGTCGGATTCCGAAAAATTCAAAGCACTGGCAGATAGCCTTGTTGCTCAGTTTAATGCTGAAGAAGTCCTTCCGGGGCTTCATGCCAACGGTCGGTACACTCTTGGCGAGAACATAGCTGATCAGGGTGGACTTCGAGTAGCAATGACAGCATATCTTGATTCTCGTGACGGAGAGGAACTCCCTGTGATAGATGGATTTACGGCTCAGCAACGTTTCTATTTAGCATACGCTAATCTGTGGGCTAACAATATTCGTGACGAGGAGATTCGTTCGCGCACAAAGAGCGATCCACATTCTATCGGTCGTCTTCGCACCAATGTATCTGTAAGAAATCTCGCGCCGTTTTTTGAGGCATTCGGAATCAAGGAAGGCGACGCTATGTACCGTCCGGAACAGGAGCGCGTTGTAATTTGGTAAGTCAGAGGCGATTGGAAATATACATTCGGAAATAGATGAAATTAGAGTGAATATATTTTGCCTATTTCAGAAATAAAAAGTATCTTTGCAATCTGAAAGCAATACAACAATGGAAATAAAAGGAAAAATTATACTTGACCTTCCGGAACAGGGAGGCGTGTCGAAAGCAGGCAATAACTGGAAGAAAAAAGAATGGGTGCTTGAGACATACTCGCAGTATCCTAAAAAGGTGAAATTCACAGTATTTGGTGAGGACAGAATCTCTCGTAATCAGTTTGAGGTAGGTAAGGACTATAGCATCAGCGTAGACGTTGAGAGCCGTGAGTTCAACGGTCGCTGGTATACAGACGTAAATGTCTATCAGTCACGTCCTCTGTCCCAAGAAGAAGTTGCGGCCGAGACCGGGGGCGCCCCAATGAGCAATGGCGCATGGAATCCTGCACCGCAGCAACATTCCGGTCCTCAGTTTGGTCAGGCGTCTGAAATGCCTTTCCCGCAGGCAAGTGGAGATCCCGCTGTTCCGTTTGGTGACAGTTCCAGCGACGACCTTCCATTCTGATATTTTAACCGACTCAAGAAATTGGGAGGGTATATCAAATCAGGGATTTGATATGCCCTCTTTTTGAACCTCAGATTTTAGCTCTTTTTGCAATAAACTTTTACGGGGTAGCTTTGGTTATGATAGATATAATTTTGAAATATTTTCCGGCTCTGACGGAAAGACAGAAAGAACAGTTTGAGATACTGATGCGACTTTATCCCGAATGGAATGACAAGATTAATGTCATTTCAAGGAAAGATATCGGGAATTTGGAAGTGAATCATATTCTTCATTCGCTCAGCATAGCGACGTTTATTCATTTCAGCGATGGGAGTAGCATAATGGATCTCGGATGCGGTGGCGGTTTCCCGGGAATACCGCTGGCAATTCTTTTCCCAAAGGTTAATTTTCTTTTGATCGACCGTACGGCAAAGAAGCTTAAGGTGGCTGAAGAAATAGCGAAGGCGGCCGGAATTGATAATGTGCGGTTTATGCACGGCGATGTCGCTGAATGTAAAGAGAAATTTGATTTTATTGTGAGCCGCGCGGTTATGCCACAGACGGATTTGGTCAAATTATCTCGCAAAAATATCAGTAAGACGCAGCAAAATGCTATTCCAAACGGACTGATTACGCTTAAGGGAGGAGATTTACAATCAGAATTAAATCGTCTGAAAAATGATTCTGAAGTGATAGATATAAAGCAGTATTTCTCCGAAGATTATTTTGCAACCAAAAAGATCGCATATACTATTGTGCATTAAAATATAATTCAATATGAATATAGCAAAATTCGGATTTTCCCTGTTCGGGATTAATACATACGTAGTTTATGATCCGGTCTCGAAGGAATGTGCCATTATAGATCCGGGTATGATTACCGATGAAGAGCGCGATGCGATGGTCAATTTTATTAAGAAAAACGATCTTAAACCGGTTCATCTAATCAACACACACCTTCATATAGATCATTGCATAGGCAATGGGTTCATTCAGGAGAAGTATGGTCTTGGCACATCAGCTCATTCTGCCGATGAGATATTGGGCAAACGACTGAAAGAACAGGCTGATATGTTTGGTATTCCATTCAATCCCAAAGATATAGAGATAACAACACACCTGAAAACCGGCGACGTTATTCGCATTGGCAACGGTGAATTGAAGGTAATTCATGTGCCGGGACATTCTCCCGGGGGAATTGCACTCTACGACGAGAAAGATAAATTTATCATCTCCGGCGACTCACTATTCCAAGGCAGCATCGGACGCATAGATCTTCCGGGTGGCGATCATGCGGCATTGTTGAAAGCGATTCGCGAAAACCTTTTCACACTTCCCGACGATGTAAGAGTTTATCCGGGACATGGGCCGGAAACTCAAATCGGCTACGAGCGTCGCGGTAATCCGTTTTTTTAATCGAAGAGAAGGGGAGACCCGTTTCCCCATTCCCAGACAGCTTCAGGGAAAAGGAACTGAACGTTCTGCTTGGCAATGCCGAAATCAATCCATTGCATACGATTCTTTGCGTTCACCATTGCGACAAGCATCTGTTTACCGTCGATATTCTTGACTGTAAGGCGAGTCGGACGCAGGTTTACGGCCGACGGTGCGTATGCTATGGCTTCAAGTGCCATCCGTAGGTGAGGGAAAACCTGTTCCGCTCCTCTCAAATCATAATCGGAGGTTATATAAAACTGTTCGTAAGAACCTTTTTTGCGATGCAAAACAGAGGCTGAGATATGAGCAATCAACCCTTCTTTCTCAGCCGGATACCCGAGTGTGAGAAGGAATTCGAGTTTACGGCCGGCGCGCAATTGTACATCGACTTTAGAGCTGTCAAAAGTGGCGCCTACGAAACATGATGAAAGACCAATCTCCTGCGCCTTCAAAGCTAACTGTTCGCCGTAGAATCCAAGCCGTTCCAAAGCATCGGGGAAGTGTTCGTCTACAACGGCCGTAATATAATTCCTTACACCTTTAAACATCCCGTAGGTACTTTTGTAGCTTGAAAAGGGGTTGGGATCATCCGTTACAAGAGTAAAGAAAATACCCGCTTCATGGGTATTGATCATAGTGATTTCGGCTTTCAATTCTTTAACTTGCTCAGGGGATAGCGGCGTCTCGGAGTATGTCCTGACTGAATGTCGTTTCCGGAGAAAGTTTAGCCTTGATTCTATTTGGTCCATCCGTTTATTTTGTGAATAGAAAATATTTAAAAGTGAGAGGTTTGGACAGTGGATACTGCCCAAACCCCCATTTTACTTGTTTTCAGGAAATCAGTCCTCCACAGTTTCGATGCAAATATCGTAATTGTCGAGGAATTCCATAGTCTTTTTGATATAATCTTCCATTACTACGTCATCCTCTACGAAGGGAACGGCCTTGCGGTAATCTTCGTAAACCTGTTCGATAATCGGGGAAGATTTGAGCGGGCGACGGAAGTCAAGAGCCTGAGCAGCGTTCATTAGCTCAATAGCGGCAATGTAGTGAAGATTAGAAATAATCTTATGGAGTTTCGTAGCAGCGTTGGCACCCATTGATACGAGGTCTTCCTGACCGTTTGAGCTTACGATGCTGTCGCAAGATGCGGGCCAAGCATACATCTTGTTCTGGCTGACCATAGAAGCTGCAGCGTACTGAGGAATCATAAATCCGCTGTTCAAACCCGGTTTTGCCACGAGGAATTCGGGAAGTCCGCGAAGTCCGAGAATCAGCTGTGCGACGCGGCGCTCGGAGATATTGCCGAGTTCATGGAGTGCAACGCCCATATAATCGAATACGAGAGCGATCGGTTCTCCGTGGAAGTTGCCGCCGGATACAACGAGATCTTCGTCGGGGAAGACAGTGGGATTGTCAGTAACTGAATTAATCTCTGTATGAAGCACGTTGGTTACATGTATCATAGCGTCCTTTACAGCTCCGTGTACCTGTGGGATGCAACGGAATGAGTAGGGGTCCTGTACATGTTTCTTCTCACGTTTGATGATTTCAGAGCCTGCGAGAAGTGAACGGAATACTTTAGCTGTCTGAATCTGGCCCTTGTGGGGACGAACACGCTGAATACCTTCGAAGAAGGGCTCGATACGGCCGTCGAAGCCTTCAAGCGACATAGCACCGAAGAGGTCGAAGCAATTTACAATGTGCCAGCCGTCGATAAGTGCCTTGATTCCATTTGCACTCATAAACTGAGTACCGTTGAGCAATGCAAGACCCTCTTTGGATTTCAGTTTGATAGGATTCCATCCGAATATGTTGAGAGCCTCTTTACCACTGCGGCGTTTGCCTTGGAACATAACCTCGCCTTCACCGATGAGAGGGAGGAACAGGTTAGCAAGCGGAGCAAGGTCACCGGAAGCACCGAGCGAACCGCGGTCATAAACGATCGGGAGGATGTCGTTGTTATAGAAATCGAGGATTCTCTGCACAGTTTCAACCTGAACACCGGAGAAGCCCATAGAGAGGGCATGCGCTTTGAGAAGAAGCATCAGCTTGACGATGGTCTCGTCGATGGGTGTGCCGACACTGCAGGAGTGGCTCTTTACAAGATTTTCCTGAAGCGTACCGAGTTCTTCAGAGGAAATATGCTTGCTGCAAAGGGAGCCGAAGCCGGTAGTGACACCATAGATGGGCACGTCCGTTTCTTCAGTTTTCTTGTCGAGATATTCGCGACAATGTTTGATTTTTTCAATGGCGCGGTCAGATAGCACGAGTTTTGTGCCGTCGCGCAGGATTGTCTCTATTAAGTCGTACGTCAGTTCTGACGAGCCGATTGCATAAGTTTCAAGTTTTGCCATTATTTTAAATTTTTGATTTTCAATTATTTTCTGTCACGATGCGACCTTTGCTAATCACAGTTTTTACGCAGTTCATTCCGACATAATAGGGCATCATACGGAAATTGTCGTAATGCAGGATTATCACGTCGCCTGCTTTCCCTTTCTCCAATGAGCCCGTTTTATCGGCAATACCGAGAGCGGCAGCACCGTTAAGCGTAAGAGCCGTGATTGTCTCCTCTATTGACATATTCATATATATACAAGCGAGAGCAATCGTGAGAGGGATAGAACCGCTGAAGCAAGAACCCGGATTAAGGTCCGTGGCGAGAGCAACGGCCGCTCCGGAATCGATGAACTTTCGTGCGGGAGCGTATGGCTCTTTTAGAGTGAACGCCGTGAGGGGAAGGAGAGTGGCCACGACACCGGCCTCGGCCATATCCTTAACGCCTTGATCGCTGACGTGAAGAAGATGATCGGCTGATGTTGCTTTGAGCTCTGCTGAGAGTTCTGCACCTCCGAGGGTTACAATTTCGTCTGCATGCAGTTTCAATTCAAATCCACATTCACGCGCCGCTTTGAGAAGACGACGGGAATCTTCAATCTCGAAAACGTTTTTCTCCGTGAATATATCGCAGAATTTGGCTTTCCCTTTTACAACCGGGAGCATATCATTGATGATGTGATCCACATATTCAGCCGTGCGTCCTTTGTATTCTTTCGGAACAGCGTGGGCACCGAGGAAAGTAGAGATGACGCGAAGTTTCTGTTCAGGATCCTTGGCCAGACGATCAATAGCATCGAGCATTTTCAGCTCTGTCTCCGTATCAAGTCCGTAGCCGCTCTTTGCCTCGACAGTCGTTACGCCCATCTCACTCATTCGATTTATGAACCATTGAGCCTTCTTGACAAAATTCTCTACGGATTCACCACGAGTGGCATTAACGGTAGATTGGATGCCTCCGCCACGTTCCATAATGCTCATATAGGAGTCGCCTTTCATACGCCATTCAAATTCATCGGGACGATACCCTCCGAAAATGAGGTGCGTGTGGGAATCAACGAAACCGGGGAGCACGGCGTTGCCTTTGGCATCCACAACTTTGTAATCGCCGGGATTTTTAATCTCAGGCATATCGGCCTGAGGTCCGCAATAATCGATTACGCCGTCAGTGATTACTATGGCTGCATCTTTTATCGTGCGGATTTTGCCCATCTCGGCACCCTTCAGAGCCGTTGAGCCCTGAGGGGTGGAGACGAATGCATTTTTTATAATGAGATTATTCATCAGTCGCCGATAACTTCGTTGACAATTTTGAGAATTTCCTGTTCGCGTTTCTGAGCCTTTTCTGCAATTGATGCAGCCTCGGCAAGGAGTTTTTCGGCCTTTTCGCGATCTTTGAGACCGGCAGCGTTGATGCGTACGTTGAGGTAAGCACCGAGTACTGCGCTGCGAGCTGCAAGTGTGCCCACACCGGCGTCGCTGACAGAAGCGGGATTACCCTTGCTTGCCATTGCTTCAAGCACATCGAATGTCTCGTAAGAAGCTTTCATAGTCTTCAAAGGCACCTCGGTAGCATAGAGTGTAGCGGCCTCAAGAGCGGCAGCACGTTCAGCTTTCTCTTCCGGAGTTTTTTTCGGCATGGCGAAGACGGCCATAATACGGTTGAAGGCCTCGGTATCCTCATCCACGAGAGCAATCAGACGGTCTTGAATTCCACGACCTTTCTCTGCTACGTCGGAGAATTCTTCCCAACGATCGTCCCAGCCCGGTTTGTGAGCGGAAAGATTGGCTACCATAGTGCCGAGTGCGGCTGCGAGCGCGCCCATATAAGCGGAAATTGAACCTCCGCCCGGTGCGGGAGACTCGGAAGAAGTTTCATCAGCGAAACCGGTGCAAGTCATATCGACAAGCTTCTTGCCACCCTTACCGGCTTCAAGCATATATTCTGTAACTTTCTCTTCGGGTTTGAACTCCTTAAGCTCGTCAAGGCCCATCGACTTAATGGCAATCTTGATGATCTCGCTTTCAGGAAGACCAACAGAACGCTGTTGTCTGCGAAGATAATGCTTGCCGGCGTCAATGAGTGCGCGTTTCGGGATAAGACCTACAATCTCCGTACCAGTGACACGGATACCGCGATTGGCTGCGCAACGGCTTACCTCGTCGAAAGCAACGTGAAGCGGAGTATCGGTCATATTGGTGATGTTCATCGAAACCTGAGCGATTCCATATTCATCGATAAACCATCCGATGGCTTTCGTACCTTTCAGCGTACCGGGAATCCAGATGACGTTGCCGTTCTCATCTTTCATCTTTTTGCCGTTTACTTTGCCGCCTTCGCGCATCGGACGACCTTTCTCACGTACATCAAACGCGATTGCATTAGCACGACGAGTCGAAGTAGTGTTGAGGTTGAAATTGACTGCGATAAGGAAGTCGCGGGCACCCACTGCAGTAGCACCGGTCTTTGCGGCTTCTTCGTCGAAGGGACGGTCGCCGAAATCCGGAGCTTTCCCCTCGTGATTCATCTTTTCAGGAAGAGCTTCATATTCTCCTTCGCGGCAAACGGCGAGGTTTTTGCGCTCCGGAGTGAAGGCAGCAGCTTCATAACAGTATGTCGGGATGTTGAGCTCGTCGGAGATACGCTTGGCAAGCTTGCGAGCCAATTCTGCACACTCCTCCAGCGTGATTCCGCTTACCGGAATAAGCGGGCAAACGTCCGTGGCGCCCATACGCGGGTGTGCTCCGTGATGCTTGCGCATATCGATAAGTTCGGCAGCTTTCTTGACGCTTCTTACGGCAGCGTCCATGACGGCTTCGGGTTCGCCTACAAACGTGACTACCGTGCGGTTGGTAGCTTCGCCCGGATCAACGTCAAGAAGGCGCACAGCCCCATCTTTTTCTATTTCAGCTGTAATAGCATCGATTACAGCCTTGTCACGCCCTTCAGAAAAATTGGGCACACATTCGATAATCTGTTTCATGTCTGGTATTTTGCAATATATCTGACCGCGGTTTTTATTCCGCGATCAGATATTTTAAGGTTATGTCTGAATTTATTTATTGATAAGTGATTTAAGATATTTCTCGTCAGCTACAAAGGGCTCGGTGATAACAAAGCCGTTGTCCATCTGAGTGTCATTCCATTCCTTGACTGTGGACATGGCATTCTCGTTGCGTGCCCATGAACGGCGTGCTACGCCACCCATAACGTCCCAAAGCATAGCCTTTTTCAATATCTCGTCAGTACGTTCCGAGCCGTCGCACACCATACCGAATCCACCGTTGATGGCCTTGCCGATACCGACACCGCCGCCGTTATGGAGGGCAACGAGGCTCATACCGCGTGCGCAGTTACCGGCAAAACACTGAACGGCCATATCAGCCATAACGTTGGAGCCGTCTTTGATATTTGACGTTTCACGGAAAGGTGAGTCTGTTCCGCTGACATCATGGTGGTCGCGGCCGAGCATAATCGGGCCGACTTCACCATTGCGTACCATTTCGTTGAATTTGAGAGCAATCTTCAGACGGCCCATAGCGTCCTGATACAGAATACGGGCCTGTGTGCCGACTACGAGAGCGTTCTTCTCAGCATCGCGAATCCAGTTATAGTTGTCGCGGTCCTGACCACGGCGGTTAGGATCGATACATTCCATAGCGGCATGGTCGGTCTTCACGAGATCCTCATGCTTACCGGAGAGACAAACCCAACGGAAGGGACCATATCCATAATCGAACAGCATCGGGCCCATAATGTCTTCAACGTAAGAAGGCCAGATGAAGCCATCCTTCTCATCGATACCGTTGCGGGAAATCTCTTTCACTCCGGCATCATAGATGGCTTTCATAAATGAATTGCCATAATCGAAGAAGTATGTGCCACGGCCAACAAGCTCTTTGATAGCTTCAAAATGACGTTTGAGAGATGCATCAACGAGTTTGTTAAACTTCTCCGGATCCTCGCTGAGAAGGCGAGTTCTCTCTTCAAATGATACGCCCACCGGACAGTATCCACCTTCGTATACGGCATGGCATGATGTCTGGTCGCTGAGCAACTCAATTTTCTTGTTGTGCTTTACGGAATATTCGAGCAAATCGACGATGTTGCCGTGATAAGCGATTGAAATCGGTTTCTTCTCGGCCATTGCTTTCTCGGCAAGGCTGAATGCCGCCTCAATATCATCGGTTACTTCCTGAACCCATCCTTGTGAGCGACGTGTTTCGATACGGCTGGAATCAACTTCGGCGATTATTGCAGCTGCTCCGGCAATCTCGGCGGCTTTCGGCTGAGCACCACTCATACCTCCGAGACCCGACGATACGAACAGGTGTCCGGCGAGGTCTCCGTCCTGAGGTACTCCCAGTTTCATACGTCCTGCGTTGAGCAACGTATTGAAAGTACCGTGAACGATGCCCTGCGGTCCGATATACATCCATCCGCCGGCAGTCATCTGACCATAGTTGGCTACGCCCATCTGCATAGCTTCATGCCAGTCGTGAAGATTGTCGAAGAGACCCACCATCATTGCGTTGGTGATAATTACGCGGGGAGCGTCGGGGCGCGAGGGGAAAAGGCCGAGAGGATGACCGGATTCTACTACGAGCGTCTGGTCTTCAGTCAATTCTTCGAGATATTTCTTGATAAGATTATATTGCAACCAGTTTTGGCAAACCTGACCTGTCTCTCCGTATGTGACGAGCTCGTAAGGATAAAGAGCGATGTCAAAACAGAGGTTATTGTCAATCATGACCTGAAAAGCTTTGCCTGCCAGACATTTACCTTTGTACTGATCAATTGGTTTGGCCTTCAGATCACCCTGCGGACGCCAACGGTATGCGTAGATTCGTCCACGAGTCTTGAGCTCTTCGAGAAATTCCGGTGCAACTTTTTCATGAAGCTCTTCAGGCAGATAGCGAAGGGCGTTCTTCAGTGCGACGACAGTCTTTTCGGGCGTAAGGGTGTAACCTCTGTCGGGCGCGCGACGGATACCTTCCTGAAATGAAGGCATTTCCGGCAGTTCGGCCGATAGAAGAATTCTATTTTTAGCCATAAGTTGTTACTGTTTTTATGTATTTTATTGTTTGAATAATCTGACCACAAAGTTAATACTTTTTGCCGACATACGCCTTATAATTTACCTCTTTTTTGCGATTTGCTAATCTCGATAAGTTTTACTAATTTTGCGCTATGACAAATTTCACCCACCTTCATGTCCATTCCCAGTATAGCCTTCTCGATGGAAAAGCATCCGTCGCGGGGCTTGTGGACAAAGCCGTTGCCTTGGGAATGAGGGGAATAGCCCTCACGGATCACGGCAATATGTATGGCATTAAAGAATTGTGCGATTACGTATCGAAAGTCAATTCCAAACTCGAAGACGACAAAAAAATCACGCCTATCATTGGTTGTGAGATGTATTGTACGGACGGTGATTTGCACGACCGAAATAAAAAAGACTCCAGATACCACCTCATAGTCCTTGCCAAAAACAAAACCGGATACAAAAATCTCATCAAATTGGTAAGTCAGGCCTTTTCCGAAGGCTTCTATTCTAAACCACGCACCGATCATAGCGCACTTGAAAAGCGCCATGAAGGTCTGATAGTGTGTTCGGCCTGTCTCGGAGGTGAAATTCCTCAGCTTATTATGCGCGGAGAGTTGGCAAAGGCAGAGGAACAAGTGCTGTGGTTCAAGAAAGTATTCGGAGAAGATTACTACATCGAATTGCAGCGTCACCGCACATTCAAGGAAAATGCCAATAAGGAGACATACGAGGAGCAGGTTAAGGTCAATGAGGTGCTTGTTCAGTTTGCTCGGAAACACGATATTAAGCTTGTGGCCACAAACGACGTCCATTTCCTCAATGAGGATGATGCAGAGGCACACGACCGTCTGATATGCGTTTCGATGCAGAAAACCTACTCCGAAGACCGTCTTCATTATACAAAGCAAGAATGGTTTAAATCGCAGGAGGAGATGGCAGATATTTTCAGCGACATCCCTGAAGCGCTCGAAAATACTATGGAGGTTCTGTCGAAGGTGGAGACATACAGTATCGACCATGAGCCTATTATGCCTACATTTGAGATTCCTGTGGAATTCGGAACGGAGGAAGAATATCGGAAGCGTATTACTAAAGAAGAGCTTTATGATGAATTCACCCGGGATGAAAACGGTAATGTAGTGGTAAGCCGGGAGGATGGAGAGAAGAAGATTGCCCGACTTGGCGGTTACGAAAAGCTCTACCGCATCAAACTTGAGGCAGATTATCTTGAACATCTTACCTACGAAGGCGCTAAAAAGCTTTACGGCGACCCAATCCCCGACAATATCCGCGAACGTCTGAATTTTGAATTATACATTATGAAGACGATGGGTTTCCCGGGTTACTTCCTTATAGTTCAGGACTTTATCAATGTCGGGCGTGAGAAACTCGGGGTCAGTGTCGGCCCGGGCCGTGGTTCAGCCGCCGGAAGCTGTGCTGCCTATTGTCTCGGTATAACGCAAATCGACCCGGTGAAATATGATTTGCTTTTCGAACGTTTCCTGAATCCTGACCGTATATCGCTTCCTGATATTGATGTGGATTTCGATGACGACGGTCGTTATGAGGTGTTGAAATACGTCACGCAGAAATACGGAGAAGAAAAAGTAGCCCATATCATTACGTACGGTACAATGGCTACGAAAATGGTGATTCGTGATGTGGCTAAGGTGCTTGAAATGAGCGTCCCCGAGAT
>JAGAUF010000100.1 GCA_017620885.1 Muribaculaceae bacterium | reverse complement strand
TCGACTTCCTCGCCGAGCACTACGACAAGGACCTCAAGGAGCGTCTCGACTTCGTGGTTCACAACGACTTCGTGCGTCTCCCCTACTCCGAAGGCGTGCGCATCCTCGAAGAGAGCGGCAGGAAGTTTGAGTTCCCCGTCTACTGGGGCGTGGACCTCGCTTCGGAGCATGAGCGCTACCTCGTGGAGGAGCACTTCAAGAAACCCGTGATCCTCACCGACTATCCGAAGGAAATCAAGGCCTTCTACATGAAGCTCAACGACGACGGCAAGACCGTGCGCGCCATGGACGTGCTCTTCCCGAAGATCGGCGAAATCATCGGCGGCTCGCAGCGTGAGGAAAGCCTCGAGAAGCTCGAGAAGCGCGTCGAGGAGCTCGGTCTCACCGGCATGGACTGGTATCTCGACACGCGCCGCTTCGGCACCGTGCCCCACTCCGGCTTCGGACTGGGCTTCGAGCGTCTCGTGCTCTTCGTTACCGGAATGCAGAACATCCGCGACGTGATTCCCTTCCCCCGCTACCCGAACAACTGCGAATATTGATTCCGGCCCACCCGGACAATACCCATACTCAAGGCTCCGCGCGCCCCGACGCACGCGGAGCCTTCCCTTTTTCTCCCCTCCCGCATAACACCAAAGTCCGAAATCCACTTTGTCTTACTCGATAAGCTAAACAAGTATTTTAGTAGCCGGACACGAGGAAAACTGTTGTCAGTTCTTGAACATACTTTCGATTTGTGCCACACCTGCAAGAATTTCGGGGAATGTCGGAACTATATCCTCATAAATCATGTTCGCAACCATTGTGTCATAGTCGTTTTTCCATTCCTCCATGACCCTTTCAGGGGGAGTGAGCACAATCCGTTTACGAACATCCGGTGTATAGTCAACATCCCGGATTGATGTGAACACCTCCCGATGATGGCGTATGCTTTCCCATAGTTCATCATTTGGAATGGCACTTTCCGAAATGCCGGCTTCAAGCATCTTGCACAGGTCATAAAGGTGCCTTGACTTACGGCTGGCGTTCCGGCATCCGTAAGTTGTGAACAGCTCATGCAAGAGAAACACCTTTTCAAGAAATGTCTTTTCTGCGACGGCAGCAACCACTTGAATTGCGTTGTCATCAGATGACAAATGCGGAAAGACAGTGGTTACAAATGACTCGACCTTGGCTTTTGCCGTAGGCTCAAACAGCGACCGCGCTCCAACTTCCAACAAGACCTCATCACGAAGATATGGATTTGTGCCGGAGGGCAATACAGATTTATAAGCAATATGAATCTGTCGGGGTTCCGGGTACGTGGCATCACCCTCACCATCCGGGTCAGCTTTTATGGTAACGAAATCGCTCAATCCCGTCTGTTCTGCTGCCACTTTGAGGTCATTGGCAAGTGTATCTCTTACAAATACAGAGGAGGCTTTGCGAAGTTTCTTCAACTGTTTCTTAGTAACATCCCCCTCCATTCCGAACATAGTGCGGTCAAACGCGATGTCTATATCCTCCGAAAACCGGCGTATGACACCCCATACCTTACTGAGAGATGTGCCTCCTTTGAACACCATCTTGTCAGCGTATGGCAGCGAGAAAAGAATGTTGAGAATCTCAGTAACCCAAAAGTCTTTCTCGATAGCGGAGACGGGGAGTTTGATTCTTATTGCCGTCTGTTCAAATACAGTGCGGCGTTGAGCTTCGGTAAGTATCAGAAACTTATTCATGGGATGCAAGTATTATTTTACGAATCCATGCCGGAATTAGGGCAAAATCCTTTTTTATTGTTTCAAATGGTACGGTCTTAATCAGCTTACGCACATGAGACAACTGTTCGGATGTCAGATTCTCCTCTCCGATTTCACGGAGTGCGAATGTGAGAAGCATGGCAAAATCGTTTTGAAAAGCCAGATTCTTTTTCGCCGTATGCTTGAACTGGATACCCCTTTCCCCGTCAAGCTTCACCTTACGCGATGAGCCATCGGTCAGGTAAACCACATTCATCGGCAACTGCGTCGACAGGCCGAGCTTATTTAGCGCATATACCCCGGTTGGCGCAATCTTCGCCTTATCGCGCCGGGCAATAGCGGCAGCAATCTCCTCAAAAGTAGGATACAGCACACCCAATCCCAAAACCTTGTCAATTTTGGGATAACAGTAGATGCCACGAGCCACCCTTATCAGTTTTTGGGAAGCTGCCAGCCGTTCAAAAGCTTTCTGAACTGCCTTTGAATCGCCATATCCTGCATAATCGAGAGGAGATACCATTGTACCCCTTCCGCGTTTAGATATGCTTGTAATTATCTTTTCTTCAATTGACTGCATCTATTTTGTGGATTAATTTTGTCGCAAATTTACGATATTTTTGCGACAAGTCCAAATTTCTGTAATATATTCTTCGGCGTCCCCGGGATTATTGTTTAAGGTCAATAAGAAAACGCCCCCTGAAAAAGGTGTTGTGCTTTTTCGGGGGACGTCGGTGTTGAGTCGGTGGGTAGAAGAGCGGCGTCAGTCGTCCGTCTTCATGCTCTTGAAGGTGCCGAGCCGATCGAATTTAAGCTCCACGCCGTTGTTCAGTTCGATTTCAAAGTTGAGACTCTTCTTGTCGACCTTCACCACGATCGCGTCGGGAAAATTCTTCTTGACATACGTGCGTATCTTCTTTAGAATCAACGCAGAGGGCACCTCGCGCTTATTGCAGTCAACCGATGTCCAGTCTCCCTTGCTGCTGAACTCGATCTTGGTGCCGTTGGTCAGCTTCACATCGTAGTCAGCCTTTTTCAGGAGATGGCGGTCGGTCTTCACCATGCTCACTTTCGCTTTCGGAAAGTGCTCGTTCAGAAACGTCTGGGCTTTCTCGGGAAGGTCCGATCGGTTGACCGAATACTTGTCGATGAAAGCCTGGGCGGGGAGCGAGCAAAGCACGATGGCCGCAAACGCGAGAATCATGATTTTAAAATACTTCATATTCATCTTGATTTGAGTGGTTTTTCCATAATCCGGAAAGACCGTGCCGCCTCTGCTGCCGTCCGCTCACCTATTTAAACAATTCTGCGGCGCAAATGTCAGAAAAAATTTGTACCTTTGCCGTATGAACGTCAAGACGCTTCTGCGCATACTGCTCGCCGGCGTGCTCGCGCTGCTCTGCGCTGCCCCGGCAGCCGCCGTCTCCC
>JAGAUF010000099.1 GCA_017620885.1 Muribaculaceae bacterium | reverse complement strand
TCCGAAGAAATTACTACTTTTGGGCATAGTTTTAGTTTTATGTTTTGGCGAACACAAACTAAACTAATTGGGCTGACTCCTGCAAATGGAATCAGCCCTTATTTTTCAGAATCTAAAAAAGTTTAGCGGACAGTAATAAAAATAAATAAATAAAAGTTAATAATAAAAGTGTAAAAGTAAGGAGGGGTAGATCTAATAGTGTTTATTATCAGTGGATTAGGTGATAAAACTATCCTCAATAGGTAAGCTTTGAATTAACCTCCGGGGCTTACCCTGAGCTGTGTTGGTGTGCCGAATGGACGAAAAAAGGTAGGCGATTAGAGATGGAGGAGGGGGAGGAATGCGTCGATCGTGGATGCGATCTGAGCGCGCGATTCGAGCGCGTCGGAGGGGATATGGATTTGAGCGGCGTTGTAGAAGGGTGATCTGTCTTCCTTGTGACGTAAGATGTATTCGCGGAGTTCGTTGTCGGATTTGCCGGCGATTAAAGGACGTTTGCCGGGAGCGAGGCGGATGCGTTCTATTGTCCGTTGGAGCGACGCTTCGAGCAGCACGGTAATTCCGCGAGAGTTCATATATCCGATGTTGCCGGAATGACACGGCGTCCCTCCTCCGCACGAAATGATGACGTCGTCGAATTCTCCGACTTCACGAAGGATATTGGTCTCTATGGAGCGAAAACGATCTTCACCGTATTTACTGAAGATTTCTGAAATAGAGGCGTGGAAACGCTGTGTGATGAAGAAATCAAGGTCGATGAACTGCATTCCGAGCCGATGCGCGAGAGCACGTCCGAAGGTGGTTTTGCCGGCGGCCATATAGCCGATGATGAATATTGGTTTCATTTCTTGCGTGATTCGGGCGTTGCTGTGTCGGTGTATTTATCGAATGGGAATGTGGCCAGTTCGCTGAACCGGTACAGGTCAGGCATCTTACCGCCGGCTTTCAGGAATGTGTGCAGATGAGCAGCGGTCACTGAGTCGGGCGAGGCATATCGGGCGTCGTGTAGCAGCAGACGTGTGGTGTGATAGCGTGTCCATCTCTCTTTTTCTCCGGGGAGGTCTATATATTCCAATAGCGGATTTTTGAAGAGTTCGGTTGTGTCGCCGCCGGCACGGGTGTATGCGTCAATGGGCGCGTAAAGGTTTGATGTGGCGAGCGTTACGTCGGGCGACGTCACTCCCTGCAAGCGTTTGGACAGACGGTTGTAATAAAGTCGCCAATGTGCGAGGCGAAGCGCCTCGTCGCGCAGAATGTCGAGAGCCTGTCGACGAAGTTCCGGCATCTTGAGCGCTTCGGAGCAGCTCAATAGAATGTTGGCTGTCTCAACTCCCTCATTGATAGTTACATATTGGTCATAATAGATGTTCCACGGCGCGGTGGATATGGGCAGTTTTGTGAGTTGCAACCGTATAAGTGCGAGCGCAGTCCGGTGGTCGCCTTTCGCGATCAGACCATTGGCAGCGCGGCGGATGGCGCGGCGTGTCATACGCACCTGCTCGCGGCCCGGTTCGTCGAGCCATACTCCGGGCTGATCCACGCCTCCGAAACGGTAAGTATGCAGGATATGCTGCGCGAGGCGTGAGGCGTTGAGAGTGACGCCGTTGGCGATTGAGTCGGTCAGACGCATCGCCATTCCGTCGTAAGCGCTATATCGGGCGAAACCGGCCATATTTGAGTCTCCGAGCGCCGACGACCAGTAGATTGGACGCGGATGCTCTGAACAGGCATTGGTGGCTATAATGTCGAGCAGCATAATCTCACGCAGATACATTATAGACTTTCCTCCGGCAACGTCCCGCAGGTTGATGGTGATTGAGTCGGTGCCTGACGAAGGAATACGTATGCGTCCCGAGGGGAAGGAGAAATCTCCGTTGCGCGCGTTGCCGTACATAGCGGTGAACGCTTTGCGAGCTTCCAACGTTACGGTATCGGCCGGGATGCGGGCGTATGTTAGATAATTGTAAGCGAGATCGGCGTGAGAGGCCGTCATAGGTACGGGCTTGGAATCGTGAGCCTGCAGTTTTAGTTGCAACGGGAGCCACCCGGTGCCGAGATAGGCAAGGTTGATTACACGCACATCGCGTCTTACACCCTCGACTTCCTGCGCGTACCATAGCGGGAAGGTGTAATTGTCGCCGTTTACGAATATAATGGCACCGGGGTCGAGCGGTTCAAGAGTATTGCGTGCCATATCCGACGTCACGGTGCGATGCGAGCGGTCGTGGTCGTCCCAGTTCTGTGCGAGCATCCATCCGGGAACAGCGATTACCAGTAGGGCAGCAAGTGCGTATGTGAGCCATATCGGGTGTTTATGCAAATATCTGGACACTAAAGAATTGACTATCGCTCCGGCGCCAAGTCCTATCCAAATGGCGAACGCAAAGAATGAACCGATAAAGGAATAATCGCGTTCACGAGGCTCATTCGGGGTCTGATTGAGGTAGATTACAATGGCGATTCCCGTCATCAGAAACAGCCAGCCTACTACGGCAAGCTGGCGTTCTCCGGCTCGCGAACGGCGAAGCTGCAGTATAATGCCACAGACAGCCATTATAAAGGGGATAAAATAGTAGACGTTATGTCCCTTGCTATCAGGGCCGTATTCGTCGGGCAAAGATGTTTGGTCGCCTATCATAAGGGCGTCGGCGGCGTCGAATCCTGTGATGAAATTGCCGGCATCAACCTGCCCTTGCGAAGGGATATAATTCTGCCTTCCCGAAAAATTCCATAGCAGATAGCGGAAATACATATACGCCAACTGATACGATACCAATACTCTCCCGTTATGAATGTAAGAGGGTCGTTTGGCATCGCGTTTTATGCGTTCGTGCTTCTCGGGGTAGTATTTCCCGACTGCTTTGCCGAGTGAGTCTACGGCTTCAGAAGCCTTGACCGCCACCATTGTCGAGTCTGTCATCCCTCCCCATGATTGATAAGATTCCAGATGCGCCGGTTTGGAACTGGTAATGCGCGGGAAGAACATATCGAGTTCGGGAGGGTAGCGGTATTCTACCTTATAATCCGTCACGACATAGTGATGGCCGGCGGAGGATTCGGCCTTTCTATTGAAGACGGAATCCTTATGCGTCAGCAAGCCGTTCTTATTCAGAACTTTGGCAAATGGGTCGGCTCGAAATATACGCGGGTCGCGTTTTATCTTGGCAAACCCGGAATAATCGGCCACCGTGTCGCCGGCGGCATTGACAGAGATTTGTTCAGTCCGAAGAATCTGCGACTGCGGGGTTCGTCCGTAGAGCAACGGATTGGAACCGTATTGGTCGCGTCCGAGATAAGACTCGAAGGCAAATATCGTCGAGGGGTCGCCTTGATTCATCGGAGGATTGGCGTTGGCGCGGATAAGGATTACTCCGTAAGTCGAGTAGCCGAGCATCAGGAAAGCCACCGACCATAGCCCGGTGACATAAATGGGTCGTAGCTCAGGGAGCCATATAAGGAAGACGACAGCAGCGACGAGAGAAAAAATCACGCCCAGAATCACACGTCCTCCGAAGGCGAAAATACCGGATAAAGAGAGGGCTGTGAATATGAGCGTTGCCATCACATATCGTGAGGTGCCTCTACAAACGTAAATGGCGGCCGCTACGGTTAAAAAGATGGCAAGGATGGCATAAACTACCACCCCGAGGTTAAATGGCGCTAAAAACGCGTCTGTGGCGATTATTTCCGCCAGCTCCGCTATCTTGATCATCCCCGGCATCATCCCGAACAATATGCACGCGATCATCAAGATGGAGGCAAGGAGCGTCAGAAGATAACGCAGGGCGCCAACGCGACGACGGTCGCCTGTGAAAAGGAAAATCAGTGCTGCGGCCGGGATGCACAGCAGATTGAGCTGATGGACGCCGATCGACAATCCTGTGACGAAGAAAAAGAGGATAATCCATTTCGAGGTATGCGGATTGCCGTGTTCATGGCCGTGTGCCCACCGCAACGCAATCCAGATGCATACCGACGTGCAGAATATCGAGAAGGCGTATACTTCTGCCTCCACAGCGGAGAACCATGCCGTGTCGCACCATGCGAAGGCCAGCGTGCCTACGATCTGCGCAGTCAGGATGGCGATGAGCTGACGGGGCGTGACGCCTTCGGAACGCGGAGC
This sequence comes from Muribaculaceae bacterium, assembly GCA_017620885.1. GTDB lineage: Bacteria > Bacteroidota > Bacteroidia > Bacteroidales > Muribaculaceae > Lepagella. The sequence goes on along the minus strand of JAGAUF010000099.1, from coordinate 11,948 downwards.
AATAAGCGGTTTTGCGAAGGCCGGTATGATAAGGGCGAGGAAGAATGCCGCGAGAGCAGTGAAGAGACCGCTCGTCAGATTGACGAAAAAGGGGGTCAGCTCCGGTGAGGGTGCGAGCGTGGCGAAGGCGCGCGCTGCGAGCGACCATGTGGGGTTGCCGGGCGGGTGGCCGATTTCGAGCATAGTGGCCGTGGTGATGTATTCCGGACAGTCCCAGAAAGAGGCCGTCGGCTCCGTCGTGAGCCAATATACGGCCAGCGTGACGAAGAAAAGCGCCGTCGCACAGACGTCGATAACCCTGCGGGCACGCGATTCGGATATGAGGTTGGTGGTTGTCAAATCAATGTCAGGTTAAGTCTTTGAGTCGGAGCATCACAAAGGGGGTTGCATAAGCCAGTCGTCATCATCGTCGCTACTTGGCTTCCGCATTACGAGTGGGGGCGGCAGCGGCGGTAATTCCACGGCTTTGTCAGATTCGTTTGCGTTCTCCTCTTGATCATTGTCGAGGGGGAACTGCGGCTCCGTGACGGGACGGATGTCCATCAGCTCGTTGTCGAGGGGAGCGGAGAAGAGTTTTTTGTCGGCGTTGCGTTCCTGTTCGAGTGTTTTTTGCAGCGAGCGGATACGCCGTTCAGCTTCTTTATATTGTGCCGTGATATTTGCGAGCGACTGGCGTAATTCGTCAGCCTGCCGGAGCTTGCGATTGGCTTCATCGAGTTGCCGGCGCGTAGAGAGGAGGGAGTCAGTCAGCGTGCGCACGGCGCCGTTGGCAATATCAAGGTCGTCTTGCAGTTTGACGGTTCTGTCGGTAAGAGTCTCCAAGCGTCCCAAGGCGTCGGCGAGCCGGTCGGCGTTGCGCTCCGAGCTTGCCAGATTCTCTTCGGATTCCTTGCGCAATTCGCGTATCGTGCGCGCCGCGCGTGCCGGCGACAAGAAGCATTTCAGCGACAGATTCATACGGCATCGGGTTTCGAGACTATTCCGGCGGATTTTTTTCCGTTGATGGCAATCATCAGCGGATCGGGATATTCCACTATTCTCACAGTCTCTGATTCATAGACGGCCGGCGATGCGTCGAGGTAGGAATAATCGCAGAGTCCCTCTCCTCTCTGCTGGTCGATTGTGAAATAACCGACGCCGAAGGAGGTGAGATTCTGGAAGAAATGCGTGCCCTGCGAGGGTTCGATACGATAGCCGGGGAGAGCAGTTTCGACGATTAGGCGCGCGCCGGCTATCTGCGGCCATTTCACCGGGACGCCCAAAGCGGAATCCGATGAGCCCCATCTTCCCGGGCCGATAAGGATATAGGGCTTTTTCTCGTCGATAAGGCGGCGGTTGATTTTTTCTATTTCGGCCGCCACAGCGGTGTTGCGTGAGGAGTCGAACGTGTCGGGACGCAGATATACTACCGTGCGGACATTATCCATCACGCCGTGCCCCAATGCAGTCGTCGAGCGTAGGATAAGTTTGCTGTCGGCGACGTCGAGCAGCGAATCGTCGAGCATCTCTTTTTTATCGACGATGGGACGTATCTGAAGCCAATAGAGCGTCCCCTTTTTCGTGCATTTTGACGAGGAGGCCTCCGGATTGATATTCCCGGCGAACTCAATCTCCACCGGACGTCCCATTTCGTATTGCCCTGTACGGAGCATAAACTCGATGATTTTGGCGAGCGGGAAGACGCGGTGCTGCAACACGTTGGCGAAGGTGACTACCTTGCGCCCCGGGCCGAGGTCGTTGTCGCGGATACGGCCGTCGCAGGCGTCGTAAGTCGATGCGATATATTTCAGGGCGCCGGTTTTCGCGGCGTCATTGACAGGTATTTTGGCTATATTGAATCCGTCATCAACGGTGAAATGTGCAGACGAATCCGAGGTGCGGGGGAGGGCGTAAAGGAAAGTCTGCGTGTCGCGCAACGCAAGGTCGAGCGTAGATGTCTGAAGCACCTTGTCGGGATGCGGCGGCGAGAATCGGAGCGCCATTGCTCCGTCCACTATATATTTGCCCAGACCGGCGGCCACTTCAGCGACGCCCTCTTCGGCCACTTCGTCGTTGATCGGATAATAGTTGAGCGACCGTCCCACGCCTGAGAACGAGGGGTAATAGTAATCGCCATGGTTCTCGCCGGCCACTTCCTGAAGAATGATTGCCATTTTCTCTTGGTCAATTACGTTCTGCGTGGCGTTCATATACGCCTTGGAGTCGGCGTAAAAGACTGACGCATAGACCGATTTGACCGCATCGCAAAGGAGCTGCAGCTGCTTCTTGGCGTCGTCGAGGCAGGGAATCATATATGTGGCATAGACACCGGCAAAAGGCTGATAATGTGAGTCTTCGAGGAGAGACGAAGAGCGTACAGCCAAAGGACGGCCTACTGCATCCGCGAAGGCCTCGATATTATCTGCCAGACCGTCGGGGAGCTTGGCCTGAAGGAAACGTTCGAGAATTTTCTCGTCAGGCAGGTTGGAGAGGGCCACGGGATACAGATTGTTCGAGTCCATGAACTCGTCGAAGAGATCCGTGCAGAGTACCAGAGTCTTCGGAATGGTAATCTCGACACCGTCGAAATTTTCGCACACCGGGTTGCGTTTAATTATCTGGTCGATGAAGGCGAGGCCACGTCCCTTGCCACCTAACGAGCCTTCGCCAAGCCGTGCGAAATTGGAATACTTGTCGAAGCGGTCTTTATGGAAAATGGCCACGACACCGCGGTTTTTCATCCGGCGGTATTTCACGATTGACTCGAAAATGAGCGCGCGCACAGCCGGAGTTTCCGACATCTCCGTGAAGCGGTATTTCTTGATTGCATCGGCTATCGGGAAGAGGGCGCGCGAATAGAGCCATCGCGAAATATCGTTTGATGAGCAGTGATAGAAAAGAGAGTCGGCTGGAATATTGAATATATTCTTTTGAAGCCCTTTCAGGTTTGAGATGCGCATGATTTCTGTCCCGGTGGATGGGTCGCGCACTATGAAATCGCCGAATCCGAAATTATTCCTGACGGCTTGTCGTAAGTCTTGCGGCAAAGTCTTGGAATTCTTATAGAGAAACACAGCGCCGGCTTCAAGCGCGAGCGAGCGGTTGTGTTCCTCGGCCGATTCGATAATAAAGGGGATGCAGGGATCGGCGTCGTAGACGTATCGTGCGAAACGCAGACCGGCTTCGGGATTTTTGACAGACGACTGTGCGTTGTCGGGGAATCTGACGTCGGAGATGACGCCGAGCATATTCTTCCCGTACTTATCGAAGAGCGCCTTGGCTTCGGCATAATCACGCGCCAGAAGCACTTTCGGACGTCCGCGCATACGCAACATCTGTTCGTGTTCGTTGAGCGCCTCTTCGCTGAATATCATCGACTGCTTGAGCAGGAATTGGTAGAGGTGAGGGAGGATTGCGGAATAGAAGCGTATGGAATCCTCGACGAGGAGGATGCACTGAACGCCGACGTCAAGAATATCGTTGTCGGCATTCATACGGTCCTCTATCAGCTTGATGATGGCAAGGATGAGCTCTACATTGCCAAGCCATGAGAAAACGTAGTCGACGCCACGCAAATCCTCGTTGGATATGCGTCGCCGCACCTCCTTGGAGAACGGAGTAAGCACCACGAAGGGGATGTCGGGATATTTTTCGTCGATTTTGATTGCCTCGCGAAATGTCTCCGAGACATCTACGCCCGGCATGGCGATGATAAGGTCGTATTTCTTTTCTTCCAGAAGGCGATAGGCTTCCTCATAGTTGCCGGCCTTTGTGAATCGAGGAGGGGATGAGAGGTTAAGCTTGACATATTCGAAATACACCTGTTCGTCCACGCGTCCGTCCTCTTCCATCATAAACGCGTCGTAAGGCGTTGCAATCAGCAGGACGTTGAATATGCGCCGCTGCATAAGGTTCTGAAATTCAGTATCTTTCAGATAAAGAGTCTTTAGGACGGAGTCGGTGACATTTTTCATAATCGCAAGCTTCTAAAGATATGGTATGTACCTCCGCACGCTCTTTTATTTTGTACGTTTACGGCGCGAATTGACGCCGCAATGTCGTTTAGGTGCGGTCGGTTATTTCTTGGCGCTTTTCTTCTTTTCGAGTTTTTCCTGCTCTGTGAGGAAAAATTCGAGAGCCGACGTCATCGACGGGAATTTGGGCGACGGAGCTTTGATATCGACCTTCAGACCGGCATCTTCGGCTGCTGCAAGAGTTTTTTCACCGAAACAGCCTACGGCGATTTGCTGCTTTTCTTGGTCGAAATCGGGGAAATTCTTTTTCAGCGAGGCAATTCCGATAGGGGAGAAGAAGAGTAGAACGTCGTAATCAAACGGCTCATCGGGGGTGAAATCATTGCTCACCGTACGATACATAACGCCCTTCGTATAATCGTAGCCGGCCTCGTCGAACGCTGATGAATCCTCCGTGTGTATGTCTGAAACTGGGAATATCATCTTCTCCTTCTTGTGCTTTGTCATGGCCGCAAGGAGCTGCGGGTCATTGAGCTTGCCGCTCTTGCCGAAGAAGATTTTGCGCTTGCGGTAAACGATATATTTCTGAAGATAGAGAGCCACTGCCTCCGAGGTGCAGAAATATTTGAATGTGTCGGGGATATGAACTCGTGATTCTTCGCAGAGGCGGAAGAAATTATCGGCTGCGGTACGCGACGTCAGGATGACGGCCGTGAAGTCGGCAAGATTGATTTTATATTGGCGGAACTCTTTTGCCGTCAGTCCTTCTACCTTGATAAATGGTCTGAAAACAATCTCTACATGATGGTTTTCCGCTATGGTATAGTAGGGTGATTTGTCGGAAGTGGGTTTTGGCTGCGAGACTAAAACTTTCTTTATTTTCATTTTCCGTGCAAAAGTTATTTCTGTCAATATACTATATTAAAGCTCTGGAGAGATGAATTGTTTACGAGGAGTGAGGTAAGCTGGTTTTTAATACGTTTCAATGTATTGAAATTATGCGACTTATGCGACGAATGTCGCGGTTAAATATGATGCGGCGACAAACGTCAGAATAAGAGGCACGATTTCTAAACTGCAAAGGTAATATAAAAATGTGACCCAAGACGAATATTTGGTAAAAAAAATTCTAAATCCTTTAGTTATGAAAAGAAGTTTAACAATTATCAATATTATTATCGAGACGGGGAGAAGTATGTGTCGGGCTCCGGGATAAAAGAGGGAGACGAGGGCAAGAGGGAATAGCGCGACGCCTAAAACTCCCTGTGAGGCAAGGAATCCGTTAGTCCATATTTTGGCGTGGTTACGGTCGGAGAAAATATCTCCTACAAACCAGTATACTGGGGGCAGAATGAGGCAATAGGCACTTGTGGCTGCGAGGCAGAGCAGGAAGCTGAGGAATGGCGCCGCAGTTATTGTGGGCATTGACGCGGCCAGCGAGGAGTAAATGATGATGGCGGCTGAGACTGCGCAAAGGATATTGAGCAGCGTCACGAAGGTAGTTTCGCGCACGGTATCGTCAAAGGCGTTGCCACGCTCGCGCACGTTGGTCAGGTCGCGGAAGAGGTAGGAGAAATATTTGTCGTTGTTTTTGATTTTGTAGCATACTGCGGCAAAAAGCAGGAAAAGGACGAGCAGTGTCCATGAATTGGCCGCCGCAGGGCTTACGTGTGAGCTACCTTCGTGCAGCGGAGCCGGATTCTCCATAATCATAGCCGGAGGTGGCGGTATTGCCGCGACGCTGTCTTGGGCAATCGAATCCGGTAGGGCAGCCGGCGTTATGTTAAGGGTGTCTGTGGGCATCGGTGTGCGTGATTATAGCCAGTTGTTTTCTTTATACCACGCTATGGCGCGGTCAATTCCCTCTTTGAGGCTTACTTTCGGCGAGAATCCGAAAGCCTGTTGCGCCTTGGAAATATCGACGGCCCAGTTGCGCTGCTTCATGATATTGAATTTGTCGCGATTGAGCGTAGATGGCTTCATGCTTGCCACTCCCCATTTCTCGGCGATTGCCGACACCAATTTCACTATCCACAACGGCATACGCATCGGGATGACGATACGTTTCCCGAGGGATTTGGCTGCCATCTTGCGGAATTCCTTCTGTGAATATACGCGCGGTTCAGCCACGTTGTAGGTCTCTCGTACCGGAGCTTTCTCCAGCGCGTCGTAGACGGCGGTAGCAAGGTCGGTGACGTAGAGGAACGAGAGAAGCTGGCGGCGATATCCTACGGAGAAATCGAAGCCTGATTTTATCGACTTGAACATCAGGAAATAATCGTGGTCACGTGGGCCGTAAAGCCCTGTGGCACGGAAGATTATATATGGCACTTCCGACGATGCGAGCCACATCTCCGCTTTCAGCTTCGAGGCTCCGTAACGCGTGTTGGGCGTAGGAATAGTCTCCTCCGTGAACGGGGTGAAATGTTTTTCGTCTCCCGGGCCGAGAACGGATAGCGACGAGATGAACAGGAATTTCTCAGGCATCATACCGGCTTGTTGCATAGCGTCGGTGAAATCGCGCAGATAATCATAGTTGATCTTCGAGAACATCATGAAATTCAGGCACTTTGTGGCGCCCAAATTGTAGATGATATAGTCGAAACGCTCACCCTCGGGGAGAGATGCCCGCAACGTGCCGGCAAGGGAGTTCTCATTGTCAAAATCGAAAACAACGAACTTTATGCGGCTGTCGGTGAGATATTTGCGCGATGTGGACTCGCGCACCCCCGCGTAGACGTCGTATCCGCGGTCCAATCCCTCTTTCACGAGAAATCCTCCGGCGAATCCCCCGGCTCCCACCACGAGCACCTTTTTCTTCTGTTCGATTTTCCTTTCTGCCATAATCTTTAATTTCCCGTCCGTCTGCCTGACGGAATATTCATCTTTTCGACTTTGCCTCCCGGCTGAAATATTCCTCCGCCGTGACGAAAGTATATCCTTGCGAGATGATCCATTCCAGCGCCTCAGGGAGTATCTTGCGAAGCTTCTCAATCGACCTCAACGAGTCGTGAAACACTATCACCGAGCCGGGGCGTGTCAGCCGTTTCACATTGGCCAGCACCTCCTCGGCACCGACCTTTTTGCTGTAGTCGCGCGTCACGAGATCATACATCACGAGATGATATTTCTCCTTGACGCGTCTGCGCTGAGGAATACGCAGAAAGCCGTGCGGCGGCCGATAATACGGTGAGCCGATGAAGGCGTCGGCCTCAGCTATGTCGGCCATATAATTGCGTGTACGGCAAAGGATACCCTGCACGTGGTGCATGGAATGATTGCCGATACAGTGCCCCCGGCGCTTCACCTCCTCAAACACCTCCGGATGCTTGCGTACGTTGTCGCCGACCATAAAGAAGGTCGCCTTGATGCCGTAGCGGTCGAGGATGTCGAGAATCTCCGGCGTCGCTTCGGGAATCGGGCCGTCGTCGAATGTGAGCATCACCTCACGACGTTTCCCTTTCATCCGGAAGAGACAGCCGGGAAAGAAGAGACGGAATATTTTCGGCGGGCGTTCTATCAGCATAGCATAGCAGCCTTATTGCACGAATGCTTGGTCGGGATGCTTCTTCAAATATTGGTCGGACACCCGGCGCGAACGCTCCAAGTCCACTTTCTTGAAGTTCTCGTTTTTCTGCAACGTCGATAGGTTGCCTCCCTGATTGCTGAAGAGCGTCAGGGCAGCGTAGAATACGGAGTCGATGTCGCGCTCCTCTTGTGTCGTCGCGGCATATTCCGTTGCTGAAAGCGTCTGCAGATGAGCCACTATTTCAGCGTATTGCAGGATAGCCGTCATTAATTCCTCGTTGCCAAAGACCTGACTCTCGGGAGCGTCATACTGTTGGCTCCGTCCTATGAACTGCTCGTAATTGCTTTTCAGCTCGTTGAGCTGCAGCCCGTACTTCTTTATAATCGCATTGACCTTTTTCATATCGCCGCCGTGTTTCTGATAAATCTCCACAAAGCGGTAATACTGATAAGGAATATACTGCGTTTCGAGCGAGAATGACGGGTTGGAGAATCTCATCGACATTGCGCGGTTATATACGATGTAAGGCGCATAGCGTTCCATCAATTTGATCAACAGTGCGTTGCCACGAGCCACGAGTTTCTTGTCGTTCAGACGCTCAGCCGATCCTATTTCGCAAAGCAATTCGCCTTGGGTCATGCCGACGCTCAGACTGTATTTCATCGCGTTTTCACCGGTCATCTTTTCGAGTAGCTCAATCACATCGAGCGCTTTGCGATAATCGGTCTGCGCAAGTTTTTTGTCGCCCTTGTCGCGAGCTTCGTCACCATCCGCAATCAGCTGTGTAGCCGTAGCCTGCATCGTGTTGCGCACGGTGGTCAGCATACGTCCGGCCGTTTCGTCGAAGTATGGAGCGTTCTCCTTGCTGCTTTCGGCGCCTCCCCAGCGGTATTTCTTGGTAATGACGTCGTAGGAGCGGTCGGCGCGAGGAGTATATTCTTCCGGCTGCGTGATGGGGACGAGCTGAAGTGTCATGCCGACGGTGCGCAGATTGCGGTCAAGGCCGAGATAATATTCCGATCCGACGGACGAGCACCAGTATATGGGGCGCTTCCATCCCTGAGCGGCGTTTGTGCCGATGATGTCGAGCAGCATAATCTCGCTCATGGAAATGTATCCGCGGGCACCGGTCGAAGAGTTGTTGCTCAGGTCGATAAGCATGGCCGACGGAATGGAGTCGGACGGTGAGGCGAGTCCGTGTTTGATTACCGCGTCACGATTGACGGGGACGCTGAGCACGGACGTCGGGAGTGCCGGATATTGGTCGTATCCGGGCACGTGATAATCACCCTTATAAAGCACTTTCAGAGCCTCGTTGATGTCCATCGGCTTCGTGTTGTGGCGGTCGAAGAGAGCCACCCCGAGACGGTCGTATGCATAGTCGGACGATTTGGCCTGTATCTCGATGGGCGCGGCGGAGTAGGACTGCACGCGCTGTTGGTCAGTATACCATGCCGAGTTGAGGTAGGAGAGGTTGATGATTCTTACGTCGGGACGGACACCCTCGACTTCCTGAGCGTACCAGAGCGGGAAGGTGTCGTTGTCGCCGTTGCAGAATACGATTGCATTCGGTTCGAGGCTTTCAAGATAATTGATGGCGTAGTCGCGGGCGGCGTAACGGCCGGAGCGGTCGTGGTCGTCCCATGTCTGGCTCACCATCTGGAGCGGAACGAAGATGCCGAGGATGCAGGCTGCGATTGCGCAGATGCGTGAGAGTTTGCCAAGCTCCGGAGCCTCGTCGGTCATTGACGAAAGCTGAGTCTCCTCCTCTGCGGCAGCTTTCTCGGAGTCTTTCTTCTCCGCTGTTTTCTCTCCCTTGTCGTCGGCCTTCTTATTTTTGCGGCATATCCACATCAGGATGCGCCACAGTCCGGCCACGCCCATACCTATCCAGATAGCGTAAGCGTAGAAGGAACCTGCGAAGGCGTAATCGCGCTCGCGCGGCTGCATCGGCGTCTGGTTGAGGTAGATGACGATGGCGATGCCTGTCATAAAGAAGAGGAAGAAAATTACCCAGAACTGTTCAATGCCGCGTTTGCCTGCGAAGGCCTGCCACAACAGGCCGATGATGCCGAGAAGCAGAGGCAGCATATAGTAGACGTTATGTCCGGCATTCTCCTTTCCGAGCGGTGCCGGAAGCAGCGACTGGTCGCCGAGACGGGGATTATCGATCATCGGGATGCCGGAAATCCAGTTGCCGGCGTCAAGCTCTCCGGCCTGATTCATAATGTCGTTCTGGCGGCCGGCAAAATTCCACATAAAGTAGCGGAGATACATGTGGTTGAGCTGGTAATTGATGAAGTAGGCCATATTCTGCGAGAATGTCGGCTTATAGCCCACTTTCTGCGGATAATATACCGTGCCGGCCACTTCATTGAATTGCGGCTCCTGATAGACGTCGAGACAGGGCACTTTCTCGCCCGTTTCGGCGTCGATGGCTGTCAGCGGCTTGAGGTTGGAGGGAAGGGTGTCGAGCGTCACCCAGCGCGCGTATTCTTTCTGATGTGCGCTGCTGTATAGACGCGGGAACAGCATATTCAGCTCCGGATTATATTTTATCTCAGGGAGATAATCTTTCTTGACGTAATAGTCTCCTTCGCGGGAAGCGTTGGCGAGGTTTTTCGCCATATCGCCGTCGGTCAGGAAGCCGTTGGCCGATTCGGGATTCGCTCCGTGCACGCCTTTGGCATACTGTACCTTGCCGGGCGTCTGAATAGGACTGTAGGAGGGCGTCATCAGCGTGACCGGAGTGCCGTCTTCGCGTACCGTTATGGTGTCATAGCGGGCGCCGGTCTGCTCCTGCATAGGCGACGAGTCGAAGGTCTCTCCGTAAATCAGCGGGTTCTGTCCATACTGTTCGCGGTTGAGGTATGAGGCGAGGTCGAATACGTTGTCGGGCGCGTTCTGATTCATCGGAGTGCGTGCGTTGGAACGGATAAGAATAAGCGCATAACTGCTGTATCCGACGAATATTACCGCGATGCTCCACATTACGACGCTGAGGATGCGTACCGGGATGCCACGTCCGCTCTTGACGAGCCATACAAGGAATGCCACGAGCACAATCATCAGTATGATTCCGATCCATGCTGAATCGCCGATGAATAAAGCTCCGGAGAGAAGAACAGCCAATACGAACGAGACCGTTACGCGCATGGCTGATTCCTGCCGGTTCAACTCGTAGAGCGACCATATAAAGACGGCAGCTGTGGCGACGGCATAGATGATTGCGCCGCTATTGAACGACATCCCTACCTTATTGACAAAGAAGAGTTCAAACTGCTGAGCCACCTTGATGAAACCCGGCACGAGGCCGTAAAGTACCAGCACGATTATGGCGAACGAGACAAGAAGCGCGAGGAGCGATTTCTTCAGGTTCATATCCTTGAATTTGCGGTAGGCAAACACAAGCACAATAGCCGGAATACACAGCAGGTTAAGAAGGTGGACGGCCACGCTGACACCTATAATGTACGCAATCAGAATGAGATATGCGTCGGAGTGGGGCAGATCGGCGCGGTTCTCCCATTTCAGGATGAGCCAGAAGACGAGAGCCGTACAGAACGACGAGAAAGCATATACCTCTCCCTCGACGGCCGAAAACCAGAACGTATCGCTCCAGCAATAAGCCAACGAACCCACGGCGGCGCTCCCGAATATCACGAGCATCTGCTGAAGGGAAATCTCCTTGCGCTGACCGTCCTTGACCACAAGCCGGCGCACAAGATGCGAGATGGTCCAGAATAGCAGAAGAATCGTCAGCGCGCTGAGCAATCCGCTCATCGCATTGACCATTACGGAAACCGACTGCGCGTCGGGCGCGAAATTAGCAAAGAAACGGGCCGTCAGCATAAAGATAGGGTTGCCCGGCGGGTGACCCACTTCCAGCTTGTCTGCCTGAATAATAAACTCGCCGCAGTCCCAATAGGATGCTGTCGGCTCAAGCGTCAGCCAATACGTGGCCAACGCGATGGCGAAGACTATCCATCCCGCCACATTGTTGATTAGATTATATTTTCGTGTCAGCATAAAGTCAATATATTGCTGTCGATATGTGTCAAACAATAAAATTAAATACGAGTCGGCATAACATTCAGGGATGCCCTTACCGGACACCCTCCCCTGTCGACTCCTCCGTCAGGTAATCTGTTGGCCTGTCGGAAATATACTATCGTGCAAAATTACAAAAAAATCCGTTCCCCCGCAAATCTCCACTTTCCCCCGACCTCCAATTGTCTTTCTGCGGCTTTGCGGAGGGCGCTATTGGATGTAGCTATCGGGCAATCACTCAATGGTGGTCGCCCGATAGCTTTATATTGGATGAGTGTCGGTACGTTTTTACAAAACCGGCCTTATTGCATCCTAAAGGGTCTGTAAATTGCGTTTTATTCGGTTATGAGAATTTTTTCGGCTTTGCCGTTCTTCACGCGGATGTACAGCCCCTTGCCGGGATTGCGCACCTCGAC
>JAGAUF010000098.1 GCA_017620885.1 Muribaculaceae bacterium | reverse complement strand
GGCTAAAAATACTATGTGTAAATTAAATGTAAATATCAATTATTATTATGGAAGGCAAGGCGCAGCAACTGATACAGTATTTTGATGGATCTGATAAGAGATTTATTATACCGTTATATCAGCGTAATTATGATTGGAAGGAGGAGAATTGCGAGCAGCTGTTCCGGGATTTGATGAAGTTGCATAAAAGTGGACGCGAAAGTCATTTTTTCGGAAGTATAGTTTCATCTTCGCCGCAGGGTAGCGAAGATAGATATATCATTGATGGACAGCAAAGGATCACTACAATATCACTATTGTTGGCTGCTTTGGTCAATGCTTACAAGGAAGGTGAAATTGAGGCAACGGATAAAAGGCTCGTAGAAAAGATATTCAAGCGATACCTTGTGGATGAATTTGAGGAGGATGAGCGAAAAGTGAAGTTAAAGCCTATAAAGAAGGATATGCAGGCATTTGATGCAGTGCTTTTCAAGGATAAAAGTCAGTATGTCAAGGGATCTAATGTCACACGTAACTACGAATTTCTCTATGATAAGGCTGTAAAAAGCGGATTGACGTTAGATGAGCTTTTTGATACGATAAAAAGACTTAAAGTAATAAATATTCTTTTAGATGAAAAAGACGATGCCCAACTTATCTTCGAGAGCCTAAATTCCACGGGATTGGATCTAAGTGAAGCTGACAAGATACGCAATTATTTATTGATGTCGCTGTCGCACGAAGAGCAGGATGATTTATATTCACGCTATTGGAATCCTATTGAGGAATATACAGATTATAATCCCTCCGCTTTTGTGCGAGACTATCTTACTATGAAGCAAGGGCGTATAGGCAGGACAGATAAAATATATTTTATATTTAAGGAGTATGCGGAATCTCAAAGTTTTGATAGGGAGAAACTGATGGAGGATATGCATCATTATGCCGTGATATATAGTCATCTTAACAAAGCGGAGATAGGAACGGATAAGCTGAATAGTAAATGGCGACAGCTTCAGACTCTTGACCCTGCCGTCGCTTATCCATATTTTATGGCGTTGTTTGACTACGCTCAGCGTACCGGGCTGTCGGAGAAAGAAATTTATCGGATATTGGATGTTATAGAATCGTATTGGGCGCGACGCATAATATGTAATCTTCCGTCGAATGCATTGAATAAGGTGTTTGCCACGCTGCATCGAGAAATAATGAATCTTATAAAGAATTCAAGAGAGGGTTCGTCGCCGTTGTATTTTGATGTGCTTGTGTATTCACTCAGTAAGAGGATTGGCTCGGCTATTTTTCCTTCGGATGAGGAGGTTAAAGAGAATTTTGCCACGCGTCAGATATATAAAATGCCTCCAAAGGCGCGAATGTTTTTCCTTGAGCGTATGGAAAATAGGGATAGTAATGAGCGTCACGATGTGGTTAAAGAGCTTATAGAGAGTACTATAACGATAGAGCATATAATGCCGCAGAAGTTGTCGGAAAAGTGGAAGCAGGAATTGGGTAATGACTGGGAAAGAATACATCAGCAGTATCTACATACTATGGCCAATCTGACGCTGACGGGATATAACTCACAATATAGCAATCTCCCTTTTTCAGAGAAGAGGGAGATGAAGAACGGCTTTAAAGACAGTGCGTTCAGGCTTAACAATTATTTGAAATTGTGTGAGAAATGGACGGAGGCTGAGCTTATAGAGCGTCAAAAGGAGTTATTTAGCGTTTGTATTGGACTTTGGCGTATGCCTGAGAGTGATTTTATGCCTAAGAAACGTGAGGCGGAAACTGTTTCTCTTGAAGATGAAGATTTCGACTATACAAATATAAAGCCTTTGGGATTTGTCCTGTATGGTGAACGTTATTCAGCTAAGGATTGGGCTGATCTATTTGTGGGTGTATGTAAATGTTTGGTTGTGAAGAAACATTCTTTTGTCAAATGGATGGCGGAGGTCGGGAAAAACGGACTCTCAACCTCAGCCGGTGAGTACAAAAAAGAGATTGGAAAGAATTTATATGTGTTTACGAATAACAATACTAATACAAAAATGACGTTGTTACGTGGCATTTTTGATGAATGTAATATACCCGCGTCTGAATTGATATTTGAACTGCGTTCCAAAAATGCATAATCAAAGCGGAGAATGATGGCAATGAGAACAATACGTGAAACACTCATTGTCATATCAGGGGGTGAGGAGGCGAAGGATAGCGTCGGGGGTGATTCCGGCGAGGCAGGGGTAATCGCCGAGGTGACAGGGCTTGTTGCCGAAGATGCTGCAGGGACGGCAGGGGAGAGGAAGCTGCACTGCATCTTTGATGCATTGGCCGTGTCCCATAAAGCCGGCGAAGGGGTGTGTGGCGCCCCAGACAGTGACGGCGCGTGTGCCGACCAGCGAGGCGAAATGCATATTGGCCGAATCCATTGTGACGATGGCGTCGAGGCGGCTCATCAAAGCCAGTTCACCCTCAAGTCCGATTTTGAGCTCTGCCATATTGACGACGTTTTCGCCGCTCCATTGTTGCAGGATAGCGTTTTCCTTCTCGCCTCCACCGAAAAGAAATATCTTCACGTTGTCCACCGTTTTAAGCGCATCCACCACCTTGCGCATAGTCTCTACGGGCAATATTTTCCCCGGATGCTTGGCGAATGGCGCTATGCCATACCATCTTTCAACGCTCTTTTTATCGCTGCTTGCTTTTGCGAAGAGAGACGCATCGGCGGCTTTTGTTTCAAATATTGAATGAAACGAAGAGGTTATGTCAAGGCCGGCGCGACGCAGTGTGTCGCGGTATCTTTCTATGGTTGGCTCAAGCTGTTTGAGCACTTTTCTGTTCTTGCGCGTCAGCGCGCGTTTTTCTGTACGTCCTTTGTCTATATGTCTGACCGTGATTCCGCTCATCAATGCGAATTTGCGCAGAATCTGGGTGCGTAGTACGTCGTGCAGATCCACGACGCAATCTATATTAAATTCTTGACGAAGCCCGCGGAAAAGGCGCAAAAGTCCGCGCACACCCTTGTAATCGGCCGTGTCGATGCCCCGCACGACAAGGTTTTCCGGCGCATTGACAAAGAGTCGCGCCGGAAATGTGCGTGTCAGGAAAACGAACTGGCGGTCAGGATGATTGCGGCAAACGTCGTAGACGCAAGGAATCGTCATCGCCACATCCCCGAGAGCTGAGAAGCGCATAATCAATACGCTTCCCGAGCCGTTATTTTTTGCCATATAAGATGGGGTTGGTAGCCGGATCGTTATACATCTTCATCTGGCGGTAAACTTTCATATATTTTCTTCCGGCGGCCATATCGTCAAGCAGCGTGTCGATAGCCGACGAGAGATCCCGGCGCTGTTCTTCAAGCACGGCAAGCTTGCCGCGGCAGGTGGCGAGATGCTCTTCTGATGCGTCGGCGCGCATTGTCTGTTCGCGCATGTGCCAGAGCTTCAGTGCGAGGATTGAAAGGCGGTCGATGGCCCATGCCGGCGATTCCGTATTGATAGTGGCGTCAGGCAACATTTTCACGTCCTTATATTTATCACGGAACCATGAGTCGAGTTCTTCCACCATATCGGTGCGGTCCTGATTGGATGCATCGATGCGTCGCTTGAGTGCAAGAGCGCCGACGGGGTCAATTTCCGGGTCGCGAATTATATCTTCCAGATGCCACTGGACGGCGTCGATGCGGCATTTAGCATATAGAATTGCTTCGAGCGTTCCCTCCTCGAAGGGGTGGGGCGCAGCGGCGTCCACGTCGTCTGTTTTATGATAATCGGCAACGCATAAGTCAAAAATTTCGTTTGCTTTCTTTGTAAACTTCATATCGTGTCGGTTATTTAGATCTTAACGGTTATATATTTTGTTTCTTTATTCTCTTATTCTTTTATCCCTTGAGCAGATCTTTCAGATCGCCGAGCGTAGTGAGAGCCTGCAGCGGGGTAAGGTTGTTTATGTCGAGGTCGAGGATGCGTTCGCGTATCTGCGACAGCAAAGGGTCATCGAGCTGGAAGAACGATAACTGATACCCGTCGCGCGATTGTCCTATACATTCCACATTTGCTTTGGATGTTTTCGGGCTCCCTTCCCCTTTTATATCATCATTGTGAGTAGCGTCTTCAAGCTGTTTGAGCACCTGTTCGGCGCGTTTGACTATCGACGGTGGCATTCCGGCCAATTTCGCTACGTGAATACCGAAGCTATGGGCGCTTCCGCCGCGTTTCAATTTGCGCACAAACACCACTTTGCCGTTTATCTCCTCCACAGCAACGTTATAATTGGCTATGCGGCTGAAACTTTTTTCCATCTCGTTCAGCTCGTGATAGTGAGTGGCGAAGAGCGTACGGGGGCGGCAGTAGCCGTTCTCGTGGATATGCTCCACAATCGACCAAGCGATGGATATGCCGTCGTAGGTCGATGTGCCGCGGCCAAGCTCATCGAAGAGCACCAGCGACCGCTTGCTCATATTGTTCAGGATAGACGCCGCCTCGTTCATCTCTACCATAAAGGTAGATTCCCCCATCGAGAGATTGTCGCTCGCCCCGACGCGTGTGAATATCTTGTCTACTATCCCTATCGAGGCTCCCTCTGCGGGTACGAAACTGCCTATTTGCGCCATCAATACGATGAGAGCCGTCTGGCGCAGCAGTGCCGATTTACCGCTCATATTCGGGCCCGTCACCATAATAATCTGCTGACCGTCGCTGTCCAGTTCTATCGAATTGCTGATGTATGGCTCACCCGGAGGAAGTTGCCGTTCTATTACCGGGTGGCGACCCTCCTTTATTTTGATTGCCAGCGAATCATTGACGTCCGGACGGATATATTTCCCCTCCTCCGCCGCAAGTGCGTGCGACATCAGCACATCGACGCGCGCAGCTATGTTGGCTCCCGCACGAAGTGCCTCCAGATGACGCCCTATGTGGTCAAGAAGCCGGTCGTATATTTCATTCTCCAGCTCCTTAATTTTATCTTCCGCCCCCATGATCTTCTCCTCATACTCTTTCAGTTCCGGCGTGATGTAACGTTCGGCGCTGACAAGCGTTTGTTTGCGTATCCAGCTTTCAGGCACCTTGTCCTTATGCGTATTCCGCACCTCGATATAGTAGCCGAAGACATTGTTGAAGCCGATTTTGAGCGAAGAGATGCCGGTAGCCTGAATCTCGCGCTGTATGATGGCGTCGAGAGATTCCTTGCCATGGCCGGCTATATTGCGCAGTTCGTCCAGTTCGGCATTGACGCCCTCCGCGATGACGTTCCCTTTCGAGAGTACCACCGGAGCGTCCGCGTTGATGGTTCGCTGTATCAGCTCGGCGACTTCGGGACGGTCGGGAATGTGCGACCCCAGATTCTTCAGCACGTCGGAGTCACATTCGTCCAGTATTTTTTTCAGTCGGCAGACACCTAAAATCGACTCCTTGAGAGCCAACAGTTCGCGTGGTCCGCTCCTCTTTGTCGCAACTTTGGAGACAAGGCGTTCCATATCGCCCATATTCCTCAAGGCTTCGCTACATTCCTCCCGGAACGCCCTGTCCTTGAAGACATATTCCACAGCATCGAGGCGCGACGAGATTTCCACCGGATCCAACAGCGGAAACAGAATCCATCGCCGTAGCATACGTCCTCCCATCGGGGTAGCCGTATGGTCGATTATATCGACCAGCGACTTTCCTTCGGGCGACATAGGATGCAACAGCTCCAGATTGCGTATCGTGAATTTGTCGAGGCGTACGTACCGCTCTTCCTCTATTCGGCTCAGACCGGTGATATGGCCCGTCTTGTCGTGATGCGTAAGGTCGAGGTAATAGAGAAGTGATCCGGCCGCTATCTGCGCTGATTCCATATCGTCGATGCCATACCCCTTCAGTGAATGGGTGTCAAACTGCTTAAGCAGCCTTTCGCGCGCCGCCGCGACGGTATATATCCAGTCGTCGAGCTCGAAGATTGAACATTTGTGAGTGAAGAGTTCCTGATATGCGTTTCGTGTGCCGTGCATACGGAGCACCTCTTTCGGTGCAATGTTGGTCAGGAGCTTATCTATGTAGGCAGAATCCCCCTGCGCACAGAGAAATTCACCCGTCGTGATGTCAAGAAACGCTACGCCTATCTCGTGTTTACCGAAATGAACGCCCGCCAAAAAATTGTTCTCACGCGTCGACAATAGATTTTCACTCGTGTTAAGGCCCGGCGTCACCAGTTCGGTGATGCCGCGTTTGACGAGCTTTTTCGTCATCTTCGGATCTTCCAGTTGCTCGCAGATTGCCACGCGGCGGCCGGCTCTGACTAATTTGGGCAGATATGTGTCGAGGGCGTGATAGGGGAATCCGGCCAGTTCTATGGGACCGGCGCTCCCGTTGCCACGCCGCGTCAGCGTAATGCCCAGAATGGCGCTCGTGTCGATTGCGTCTGATGAGAACGTCTCGTAAAAGTCGCCGACCCGAAACAGAAGTATCGCGTCAGGATGCTTCTGCTTCATCTCGTAATACTGCTTCATCAGCGGCGTCTCGTCCTTCTTTGCCATACCTTTATCGTTATTTTTTGACCCCTGATTCTTTATGCGTTGAACACCTCAAGCATCCATTTGGCCATATATACGTAAATCAGAAGACCTACTACGTCGTTCATAATCTGAATGAACGGGCCCGTGGCTAATGCCGGGTTGATTTTTACCTTCTCAAGCGTAAGAGGAACGAGCGCACCGAAGACCGTGGCGAAGATTACCACACAGAATAGCGAGACCGCGACGGCGTAGCAGATGGCATAGTCATGGTGCTGCGTGATATAGACATATAAAAATACAAGACCGGCTATCACCACTGCATTTATCAGACCTACAATTACTTCTCGTCCGATCTGTTGCCATGCGTTCTTGATGTCGAGACGTCCGTTGGCGAGACCCTGTACCACTATGGCCGACGCCTGAACGCCGACGTTACCTCCGGTACCTCCAATCAGCGGAATGAAGATGGCCAGAGCTGCCACGGCGGTGATTTGTGCCTCGAAGCCTCCTAAGATAAGGGAATTGACTATACCTCCAATTATACCGATCAGAAGCCACGGAAGACGAGATTTTGTCTGCGTCATGATAGAGTCGTCGGCGTCGATGTCGCCCGAGATACCCGATGCCAACTGATAGTCGCGTTCGTTCTGCTCGCGCACCTCGTCCATCACGTCATCGACTGTGATCTGACCCACAAGACGACCGATACTGTCCACTACCGGCATCGCCACAAGGTCATACTTCTCGAAGTCGATTGCCACTTCCTCTATCGGAGTCTCGACGCGCACCGACACCGGGTCGCGTTCCATCACGTGTTTGATTTTTGAAACCGACGGATGCGTAATCATTTTCTTCAGGGGGAGAACGCCGAGCAGACGGTGGTCATTGTCTGTAACGTAGATGTAATATATCTCGTCCATATCCTCCGCCTGATGGCGCATTTCCTTCAGACATTCCGGCATTGAGAGATTCTCGTTCACCTCGATCATCTCCGTACCCATAAGACCTCCGGCTGTATCCTCGTCGTATTGCAGAAGGTCGACTATATCGCCGGCCTGCTCCACGTCGTCGATATGCTGTATTACTTCGTCGCGATCCTCCTCGTCCAACTCTTGGATGAGGTCGACAGCGTCGTCCGTGTCAAGCATATCGATATAATGGCCGATTTGCTCCGGATCCATCCCTTCAAGCAGCTTCTTACGATCTTCCTCGTCCAACGCCATCAGCACGTCGGCCTTCTTCTCCTTGTCTTCAATGAGATTGAAAACCCATTCGGCGCGTTTTAGATTGAGACGCTGAAGCAATTCCGCGATGTCGGCCGGGTGAAGCTCACGAATATCCTCCTGCACCGGCGCTTTCTCTTGTGCGTCGATCTGCTCTTCGAGTTTCTCGATATCGATTTCGTCAAATTCTTTCATCGCGTTGTCTCTTGATTCTGCCCATACTCCCTCTGCAAAATTAATAAAAATCCATGAAACGGGCAAGACGGAAGTCGAAAATTATGAAAAATATGCAAAAACGACTCATCATCTCTGACAAGTCGTTTTTGTGGGCGATTACGGATTCGAACCGCAGACCCTCTGCTTGTAAGGCAGACGCTCTAAACCAGCTGAGCTAATCGCCCGAATCAAATCATTTTGTTTGCATTAACGGTGGGCGATTACGGATTCGAACCGCAGACCCTCTGCTTGTAAGGCAGACGCTCTAAACCAGCTGAGCTAATCGCCCGTTTGCGACTGCAAAGGTACAACCAAAATCTTGATTCTCCAAATTTTTTTTATTATTTTTGCAAAAAAATTTGGGACTCTTCGGAGTTCTAACCCTATAAACTGATTACAACTTACTATAAATATGGAACTTACCTCACTGACCGCTATCTCTCCTATCGACGGACGATACAGAGCCAAATGCGCCGAATTAGACAATTATTTCTCCGAGTTCGCCCTTATACGCGCTCGCGTCAGGGTGGAAATTGAATATTTTATCGCGCTCTGCGAGGCCGGTTTAAAACCCCTCGAAACGGTCAGAGCCGCTGTTTTCCCTAAAATTCGAGAAATTTATAACGATTTCTCGCTCGATGATGCACGCCGTATCAAGGAAAT
The DNA here is from genome assembly GCA_017620885.1 of Muribaculaceae bacterium. Taxonomy (GTDB): domain Bacteria; phylum Bacteroidota; class Bacteroidia; order Bacteroidales; family Muribaculaceae; genus Lepagella. The sequence goes on along the minus strand of JAGAUF010000098.1, from coordinate 5,259 downwards.
TGAATCGGTAACAAATCACGACGTAAAAGCCGTGGAATATTTCATCAAAGAGAAATTCGACCTCCTCGGACTCGCCCCTTACAAAGAGTTCATCCATTTCGGCCTTACTTCGCAGGATATTAACAATACAGCCGTGCCTATCACTATTAAGGAGGCTCTCGTAAATGTGTATTATCCGCTGCTCGACTCACTCTTGGCGTCGCTCGAAGCGCTCGCCGCTGAATCAGCCGACATCCCGATGCTCGCCAAAACCCACGGACAGCCCGCTACGCCCACGCGACTCGGTAAGGAAATCAACGTATTTATATATCGTATAAAGGAGCAATATAATATGTTGCTCGCTATTCCTCTCTCCGGTAAGTTCGGTGGTGCAACCGGCAATATGAACGCCCACCGTGTGTCTTTCCCCTCCATAGATTGGCCTGCATTTGCCGAAAATTTCCTGCGCGACAAACTCGGTATAAAACGCGAAGCCGTCACCACGCAGATTTCCAATTATGACAACCTCGCCGCGCTCTTCGACGCTCTCGCTCGTATCAATACTGTCATAATGGATCTCGACCGCGACATCTGGATGTATATCTCGATGGATTATTTCAAGCAAAAGATAAAGGAAGGGGAAGTTGGCTCTTCCGCTATGCCTCATAAAGTGAACCCGATCGACTTTGAAAACTCTGAGGGCAACATCGGCATCGCCAACGCCATTTTCCGTCATCTCGCCTCTAAGCTCCCCGTTTCACGCCTGCAGCGCGACCTCACCGACTCTACCGTAATACGAAATGTCGGTGTGCCCATGGCTCACTCTCTAATTGCCTTCCATAGCACAATCAAGGGACTCGGCAAGCTTATCATTAATAAGGAGGCTATCACAGCCGATCTCAACGCTCACTGGGCCGTTCTCGCAGAAGCTATTCAGACAATTCTCCGCCGCGAAGGTTACCCCAAACCTTACGAGACTCTTAAACTCCTGACGCGTACAAATACTGCAATCACGGAGGAAAGAATTGCCAATTTCATCGACACGCTCAACGTATCGCAGGAAGTAAAAGACGAATTACATTCCCTTACGCCGCTTAACTACACCGGCTTCTGACCTTCAGATTTTAGCGCAGAATGGTTCAGAATATCAACATAGCTGATTTTGATTATCCACTCCCGGACGAGCGGATTGCAAAACATCCGATTGCCGCGCGAGACACATGCAAGCTTCTCGTGTCAAAACCCGGCGAACCCTCTCGGCAAGCCGCTTTCTCCGACCTCCCGGATCTCCTTCCCGCTGATGCAATCCTCTTTGCCAACAATGCCCGCGTTATAAACGCTCGCATCATATTTGACAAGGACACCGGAGCGAAAGTCGAGGTCTTTCTTCTTGAACCTTACGACCCCGCCGATTACGCTTTGATGTTTCAACAACGCCGGTCCGTAGTATGGAAATGCCTCGTCGGAAACATCAAAAGATGGAAATCGGGTGAGATCTCCAAGCTGCTTGAAGCTGACGGACTCTCCGTCATGCTCCGCGCTGAAAAATTACAGCGCCTCGAAGGGGGAGAAGCCCTCGTGCGCTTCTCTTGGGACGGAAATATCCCATTCGCCGACGTAATAACGGCCGCCGGATTCATCCCGATACCTCCTTATCTAAACAGGCGTTCCGAAGAAACCGACAAAAACGATTATCAGACAGTCTATTCACGCATCAACGGATCCGTGGCCGCCCCTACCGCCGGACTGCATTTCACTCCCCGGCTGTTCCGCCGCCTTGAAGAGCGCGGAATAAAGACTGAATACCTCACGCTCCACGTGGGCGCCGGTACTTTCCGCCCGGTAAAATCGGAAACTATCGGCGGACACGACATGCACTCTGAATCATTCTCCGTGACGCGAGAGACTCTCGTCGCGCTGCGTGACGCCAAAGCCGCAGGCCACCCGGTAGTCGCTGTCGGAACAACTTCGGTCAGAACGCTCGAATCCATCCCCTTCTTCGCGCGTATGATTCAAAATGGTGAGGATCCGTCATCTCTCTCTCAATGGACCGCTTACGAGAACCCTTTCACCGAAAATATTGTTGATACTTTAGACAGTATGATACGATGGCTCGACGATAACGGTGAAGATGCCTTCTGCGCGAAGACTTCTATCCTTATCGCGCCGGGGTTCAAATGGAGTGTCGTCGATGTGATGATCACCAATTTCCATCAGCCCAAGTCTACTCTCCTTCTCCTCGTATCCTCTTTCCTCCAACAAGACAACCTCGACGGGCAGCGCTGGAGAACGATTTACGATTTCGCGCTTAATAGCGATTTCCGCTTTCTCTCTTACGGCGATGCATGTCTACTTTTTCCAAGCAAATGACTACAGGGCGCATCTCCTCCGCTCCTTATAAATAATGATGATATGGTTACCTTAAAATTCCGCGAATCCACAACGCAGTCAGCCCCTATAGCCCTCCCCGGCTCTAAAAGTATGGCTGCGCGTGCTCTGATACTCAACGCCCTTTCCGACAGGCAGTGCCGCCTCGTCGGTATTCCTCATTGTGAAGACACCGACGCCCTACGTCACGCCTTGGAAACTGTCGCTGAAGATAAAACTGCCACAATAAATGTCGGTGGCGCAGGCACTGCGATGAGATTTATCACCGCCCTTGCCGCAGCAACGCCCGATGTACACATCTTGCTCACCGGCTCCGAGCGTATGACAAAACGCCCTATCGGACCCCTCGTCGACGCCCTACGGCAAGCTGGCGCCGATATCGAATATCAGCGTCACGATGATTATCCTCCCCTCCTCATCAAAGGTACTCCTCTCAAAGGCGACAATGTAGAAATACGAGCCGATGTCAGTTCCCAGTTTATTTCCGCACTTATGATGATCGCTCCGACCATCGACGGTGGCCTCGCTATTCATCGTAAGGGAGCAAGAACCGTCTCGCGCCCTTATATCGATATGACGGCAAGTATGATGAGACAGTTCGGCGCACATATTGATCAGAACGGAACCGACATAATTGTTCACGGTGGTAAGTATCAAGCCCCCGATGAATATGTGATTGAGCCCGACTGGTCGGCCGCATCTTATTTCTATGAAATCGCCGCCCTTCTTAACGGTAAGGAGGTTGCAATCGAAAATCTCCTCCCCCCGGAGAAATCTCTTCAGGGCGACGCACGTTGCGCACAGCTTTTCTCCAACCTTGGCGTGTCGACTGAATATTTGCCCGACGGGACCGCTGTGCTCCGTGGTGGTGGACAAACGCGAATCGCTGACGAAGACCTCTCACAAACTCCCGATCTCGTACCGGCTCTCGCCGTAGCTCACTGCCTTTGCGGTGTGCCTTTCCGTTTCAAAGGAATCGATCATCTCCGTTTAAAAGAGAGCAATCGCCTCGACGTTATCGTTGCCGAACTCCGCAAACTCGGCTTCGTTGCCTCCGAACATGACGACGTTCTCGAATGGTCAGGGGAAATCTGCAGCGCCAAGTCTGACGAACCTATCCGCACACATGACGATCACAGAATAGCCATGGCTTTCGCTCCGGCAGTTTATAAATTTAAAGAACTTGTGATTCTACACGAAGGCGTGGTCGACAAATCTTACCCCCTTTACTGGTCAAATCTCGAAAAACTCGGCATCCGGATATACCTCTGATGCCCTCCTTAATATTAAAGTCCTTGCCGGCATACCAGCCGGCAAGGACTTTGCAATCTGAAAATCTTCAACGAAATATAAATCCATGACCGGCGCAATAATAATTCTTGTAATTCTCATTGTCGCGGGCGTCATACTCCGGTACGCTGACAAAAAGAAACGCCCAGACGAGGAAGCCCGGGCGAACGACAACGGTAAGAAATATGATGCAGTCGCCGACGATTCCGGCGATAAGCAGGAAGAACAATGTTGCGGTCAGCATATCATCTGCGAGAAAACATCGCTTTCTCCGGCCTTCTCCGAGGAGATACAATATTTCGACGACGAAGAGCTCGACCGCTTCATCGGCCGTTCTCCCGACAGTTACACCTCTGACGAAATTGAAGAATTCCGCGACGTCTTGGTAACGATGCGTCCCGATGAAGTCCCCGCATGGGCACGTTCCCTTCAGCTACGGCAAATCCCGATTCCGCCATCCATTCGTGACGAAATCCTCTTGATCGCATCTGAGCTATAATTGCACAACATTTGTTTTATTATCTCGCTGAAAATCTTCCCGAATGGAAATACTTGAATACACATTCTTTCAAAACGCGCTCCTCGGAATCATCCTTATCGCCATAACGTCGGCTATTATAGGCACATACGTCGTAACTCGCCGTATGGTTTTTATCGCCGGCGGAATCACTCATACCTGCTTCGGTGGCCTCGGATTGGGATATTTCCTATCCGTTAATCCTATCCTTATGGCGATCGTTTTCGCTATCGCAGGCGCGCTCGGTGTTGATCTCCTTGCATCAAAAAACATTCGCAAAGACTCTGCAATCGCTGTGGTATGGGCTCTCGGTATGGCCCTCGGTATTCTCTTCATCTTCATGTCATCGGGCTTTGTCCCAGAACTCAATGCCTTCCTCTTCGGCAACGTACTCGCCATCTCTCTCTCCGATATTTGCCTATTCCTTGCTTTCACATTAATCCTACTTATCGTATTTCTGCTCCTATATAAAAGAATCGTTGCCATCAGCTTTGACGAAGATTTCGCGCGCACACGCCATCTCCCTGTCACAATCATCAATACCGTTATGAGCGTCCTTACAGCTGTCGCAATTGTTCTAATTATAAAAATGATTGGCGTCATGTTGCTCGTCTCAATGATAACGCTCCCCGTCATTTCTGCAGAAAAGCGCACATTCCGCTATACCTCCCTGCTTCTATTCTCCATAATAACCTCAATCATAACCTCCGTTGCCGGACTCTTCGCCGCATACTTCCTCTCTGTCCCCGCCTCAGCCACAATTGTGCTCCTTCAATGCCTGACACTGCTTTTGATATCACTTTTACCGACCCCATCACCTTCGCGACCCTAAATTGTGCAAGCTTAATATTTGCCTGAAATGTTGTGCGCGTGGAAAAAATGTAGTAATTTTACAGCGTAAAACGGTTTCGGGCGCTCCTGCGCGACCGGAATAAAGGAAGCAAAAAACAATAACTATTCATATTACAAGGAAAAACAAAAAAATAGCGAATAAATTATGGCACTTCAATTTACAGACAAGACGGCTTTGGAAGCAATAGAATCCGGCAAGCCCGTAGTAATCGACTTTTGGGCAACATGGTGCG
>JAGAUF010000097.1 GCA_017620885.1 Muribaculaceae bacterium | reverse complement strand
GCCGCCGAGGGTGTCACCCATGTGCATATTAACCACTCGCCACGGAGTCAACACCGTTTCCTTGTCAGGATTTCGGAAAGTGGCGAAGATAGCAGCGATGCGCTCGATGCGTTCCTCGATAGAAAGGCGGTCGGCGGCGCGAGCCATTTGGCGGATGCGCTTGGCTGCGGCTGAGAAGATTTCGGGGTCGTAGTATTTTTTTAAAGCGTTGAATTTCTGTTTGCTAACACCGCGAGGCATAAATTCCTCCCACGACTGAGAGTCGATAAGGTTGGTGAAGTTGTCGATAGTCAACTCCGTATCTTCGTTTTCGACCTTTGCCCCGTAGAGCATAAGGGGCATACGGATAGATATGCCGCGAAGAATAGAGATAGCATCCTCCTTGACTTTCTTCTTCTTTTTCAGTTCTTCGAGGCGCTTCTTCTCTTCGTCTGTCAGCTCTTTCTTTTTTTTCTTTTCGAGTTTTTCCTTTTCCTCGTATTCCTCGTTTGTCAGACCTTGATTATTGACATCAATCTGCCCGGTGTTGCCGATTGCCTTAGTCTGACCTATAATGCCTTTGAGGTCTTCAAACTCTTTGATTTCAATATCAGAGAGTTTCATTAAATCATCATTGTATAAGCATCCATCCTCAAAACCGTTGCGAACAACTCGCTCAACGTAGGCACGTTTAAGCTGTTGAAGCATACGAGTTACGTTGAGAGTCTCCATCTTGGAGCCCTCAATGGCGATGACGGGGCAAAAATTCAGGAACTCGCCCATAGTTATCTTCTCGGCTTCTGTTGTCTTGCCCGGTTTCGATGAAAGACGAGGGACTGCCGATAACACCTGCAAAGTACGGTCGGGAGCGAAGTCAAAAACGTAACAGTTTTCCTTTACACGCCCGTTGATTGTTGCCGGAGTCTGTACGCGGAAGATTGTCTGCATATATGCCGAGGCAGCTGTATTGAAGCTACCCGACAGCATCAGCACACCCATCCACGGCTTTACGCTGCCACCCGGAGTAAGACGGCCACACGAAAGTGTAATAGTCCGGGTTGCGTCAGGGTCTTTACCAATGGCTGTTTCCACCATTTTAAGAGCTTCGCCGTTTTCCTCATCCTCGTCGCCGTCACCGGCCACATTGACAATCTCGAAGTGTTGGAAAACGGGGTGGATTTTAAGTAGTGCGCTCAAAGCCTTAGCGGCTTTCACTCCTGGAAGCATCCACAGCGTATGGCGAAAAATGTCGCGGTATTCATCATTGGCGAAAGGATATGCACTTTCGGGGTCAGTCTTTGTAAGAAGATCAAGGAAACTGAGAATCGCTTTTTCATGTATGAATTTTCCGTCTTCTTTTGTACGGAAAAATTCACGGAAGTTGAAAGCGATGTCCTCATCGGCGAACTCTTTCAACTCCATCAGTCTGCCGAGGTCGTAAGTGAAAATGTTGAGCGTAGGCAGACCGGCATACGGGTTAGGGTCGCCGGGGTGGGTTTCTTCCCACTCCTGTTTAGCTCGTTGCTCCATCACATAGTCCCAGGTGTAGATTTCATCTTCTTTGAAATCGTCAAGGAGATTGAAAGGAGTGCCCGACAGACGAAGGACTTTCGTCTTGTCCTTGGTCAGTTCCTCCATTACGGCTTTACCGAGAGCCGTTTGGGTGCCTTCGTGGGCTTCATCTACAATGATGAGATCCCACTGAGCAGAAAACAATTCATCGTTTTTGTTGAATTTACCGCCCACGGTTTCCGAGCCTCGCAGGTCTTGCATTGAGGCGAAGTAAACGTAGTGGATGCCATGCGGTTTGAACTGCTTGTCGAGCGAGGTAAAGGATTCACCTTTATGCTTCGAACCATATTGATAGTTGAGCGAATCATAGAATATCTTACCAAAGTCCTCAAACCACCCTGCATCGACCACAGGACGGTGCGTAAGGATAAGTGTGCGCCCGAATTGCATCAGCTTCACCACCTGAAGGGCTGTCAGTGTCTTGCCGAAACGCATTTTTGCGTTCCAAAGCATCTGACTTCCTTTCTTGAACTGCTTGAGAGTTTTCTTGATGGCCTCCTCCTGCTCCGGACGGAAGATAATCGGAGAGCGGTCTTCGGTTATCTCACCCGGACGGAGCGACTTGCGCCCTTGTTTAAGGGCGGCAATAGCGGCTTTAGCGGTTTGGAGGTCTACATAGAACCACTCGTTGGCATTGTTTTCCTTGTCGAAAACCTTACGTTTTATGCCTGAGCGGATAAGTGGAAAAGGCGCGTGTGATTGACCCCTTCGGGCACGCGGGATTTGACCCCTCGGGCAAAATAAGATTGACCCCTTAAAAGTCCTGGCGGCGGGGGTCAATGTTATTTTACCTCATTTGGTTTGTCATGCTTTTTTAACCTTGAGTTTACGCATGCTTTCTCCGGTCAGCTCGATCGTGTGGGCCGAGTGCACGATGCGGTCGAGGATGGCGTCGGCCACGGTGGGGTCTCCCACCATGTCGTACCAGTTCGAGCAGGGGTACTGCGAAGTGATGATGATCGATTTACGCTCGTGGCGGTCCTCGATGATGTCGAGCAGTATCGGACGCTCCTTCGCATCGAGCGGAACCAGAAAGAGGTCATCGAGGATTAGCAACTGGCAGCGTTCAATTTTCTTGAGTTCGGTCTCGAGATTGTTCTTGACCTTTGCCACCTTGAGCAGTCCGAGCAGTTTGGAGGCGTTGGCATACAGAGTCCGTATGCCTTTCTTGCATGCCTCGTGTCCCAGGGCACATGCCAGGAAGCTTTTGCCTGTGCCTGAGGATCCGGTGATGAAGAGGTTCTGACAGTTGCGGACAAAGTCGAGGGTCGCGAGACGTTCCATCTGGTTGCGGTCGAGCCCCCTGTTCGTGGCGTAGTCTATTTCCTCAGGATATGCCTTGTAGCGGAACGCCGCGTTTTTTGTCAGGCGCGTTACTGCGGCCTGTGCGCGCCAGTCCCATTCTCGGTGCAGCAGCATCGAGAGGAAGGAGTCCGGTGTCATTGACTGTGCCGTCGTCCCGGCGAGGCTTTCGCGGAAGGCCTCGGCCATCCCGTGCATCTTCATGCGGTTCATCAGATCCAGCGATGTTGTGTTCTGGTCCGGCTGCTGGGTGGCCGGTGCGGTTTTATCTGTTGTTTCCATTACTGTTGGTGTTGTTGGGTTCGTTTTTGCGGCTGTAGTATTCGCGGCCGCGGATGTTCTTGTGCACAGGAGCGGTGATCGCAGCCGTCGGGCCACAGACTGTTCCTTCCTCATCGGGCAGGAAGTCGGCATCTTCGCCCTGTTCAAGAATCTCTCTGACCGCCTGATAGCCGTATGCCGACTTCATCGACGCGCAGGCGCACGCCGCCACGAGTCGGTCCGTGCCGTACTTCTTCTCCAGCGACAGTATGCCGCG
>JAGAUF010000096.1 GCA_017620885.1 Muribaculaceae bacterium | reverse complement strand
GCATTCCCTTGATCTTGAGGGAAGCATACTGCGTCATCTTCGCAAAGCCGTCCATCGTAGCGTCGATGACGTGACGGTCAAACCAAGCGATAGATTTACAGATGATACCGAAGATAATCTTATGCGTGATGAACATATAGATCTCATCCCAATAGAAGCGGCGGTTGGCTGCCGTCCAAAGTGAGGGCCAGAAATTGCGCATCTTCGTCGGAATTTCGTTCTTCTTGCGATACATGATCGTTGCCAAGACGATTGCTACGACTGCTACCGTAAGGCTCGTTGCGGCCACCGACGGATCAATATGGATGTGATAAGCGATGCCGTCCCACGTTACGAATTCTCCGAAGGGGATAAATCCGGCCACACATGAAATGGCTGCGAGAATGATGAGGGGAAGCGACATCTGCCACGGAGCATCGTGAGGCTTATGTTCTTTATAGTGAGGATTCTCTTCCCACCAGAAGATGAGATAATAGAGGCGGAACATATAGAAGGCGGTCAGACCGGCTACCATCGTCATCCATGCGCCCCAGAACCAGTGCTGCTGGAACATAGCGGCGAGCATCTCGTCTTTCGAGAAGAAGCCCGAGAAGGGATAGATACCGGCGATAGCAAGACAGCCGATGAGGAATGTCCAGTGAGTGATAGGCATATATTTTCTCAGTCCGCCCATCGCAGTATAGTTATTGGAGTGAACGGCATGAATCAAAGCACCGGCACCAAGGAAGAGCAATGCTTTAAACATTGCGTGCGTGAAGAGGTGGAACATAGAAGCCATATAGCCTAAGCCGGCGTAATGAACACCTTCCATCTGCGTGCGAGCAACACCGAGCGATACCATCATAAATGCAATCTGCGAGATAGTAGAGAAGGCGAGCACGCGCTTGATGTCGATCTGGGCACAAGCTACAACCGCTGCATAGAAAGCCGTGATAGCGCCGACAACAGTCACAAACGTCAACGACGACGGTTCAACGCAGTATAACGGGAACATACGAGCTACCAAGTAAACACCGGCAACGACCATCGTTGCGGCGTGGATAAGTGCCGAAACAGGCGTCGGGCCTTCCATTGCGTCGGGAAGCCAAATGTGCAGAGGCATCATTGCCGATTTACCCATACCACCAACGAAAATCAGCACGAGAGCCCAAGTAAGAGCGGAAGCGCCCATGAAGGTTGCACCGCCGAAGTCAGTCAGGATGCGGGTCGGCTCGGAGGTCAGCTCAATGAAATTGAATGTGCTGGAGTAGTATGAGAGGAAGAGGATACCGATAAGGAATCCGAGGTCGGCAAAACGGGTAACAATAAATGCTTTCTTTGATGCGGATACTGCGGAGGGCAACTTATAGAAGAAGCCGATCAGCAGGTAGGAGGAAACACCCACAAGCTCCCAGAAAATATACATCTGGAAAATGTTGGTAGCCACTACAAGGCCGAGCATCGAGAAGGAGAAGAGCGAAAGGAAAGCATAATAACGCTGGAATCCCGGCTCATGCTCCATATATCCCCATGAATATAGATGCACCATAAAGGAGATCGTCGTGATGACGACGAGCATCATAGCGGAGATCGGATCGAGAAGGAAACCGAGTTTAACAACGAGACGCTCAGTAAACTGCAACCAAGTCACGTCGAACATCGGAATCTGCTGACGCACGCCGTCGATGATGGCAGGCATCAGTTTACCATCTACGAGGAATCCGCCGTCGCCGGGGAAGAAATAAGTAAATGCCACAATATAGGCAAGCGTCATGGTCGTACCCATTCCAAGGATACCTAAGATGCCGGCGAGCTTACGCGACATCTTGACGCCTCCGATTCCCAATATCAGGAACATCGATACGGGAATAACGAGAATTAGAAGTGGAAGAGTAAAGTCCATAACTTAGAATCTCATTTTAGTTATTTCGCGGATATCGGTGTTACCGATCTGGCGATAAATATTAATGATAATAGCAATTGCAATAGCTGTCTCGGCAGCGGCGATAGCTATGGAGAACAGCGTGAACATCATTCCTTCCATCTGATGCGGGAAGAGGAATCGATTGAAGATAATGAAGTTCAAATCGGCTGAATTAAGGATAAGCTCAAGAGAGATCAATACAGCCACCATATTCTTGCGGGTAACGAACCCGAAGACGCCACAGACGAACATCAGAACGCTGGGCACAAGATACCATAAGATGCTTAAGTCCATGACATTTTATCTTTTGCGGGCGACTACAACGCCACCGATTATACATGCGAGCAAGAGAACAGAAACGGCCTCAAACGGGAGCATATACTGATAACGCTCCGTGCCGAGCATTGTCTCGCCAATCTGCTTCATTGTAATTTCTCCGTTACCCAAAACTTGAGTGAGGGACAAATCATTGATAACAGGCATTTTAAAGATTGCCAAGAGGAGCAACACCGTGGCTGTAACGCTGCAGATTGTGCCCCATACTCTACGATGCGATGTCAGGTCGTTGCTGTTCTCGTCAGGACGGCGAGTCAGCAATATGGCGAAGACGAAAAGCACCATAATACCACCGGCATAAACGGCTATCTGTACTGCACCGAGGAATTGGTATCCAAGCTGAAAATAGAATACAGCCGTGCATATAAGTACAAACAACAAGTAGGTGGCGGAGCGTAGGATCTTACGCGTTCTTACTGCCATGAAAGAACAAGCCACCATGACAATAGCTACGATGAAATACAAAACAATATTTCCTACTGATTCCATTTCTATTATTTGTTTTCTTTTGTTTCATTATTATTTGCCTCGGGAGCTTTGGCTGCAGGAGCGGGAGCCTTTTCTGCCGGGGCCGGTGCCGGAGCCGGATCTGCCGGTTCGGGTCGATAATTCAGCTTCTTGATGAGCTTGTCGCGCGTGAAGACAGCTTGTTCGAAATCGTTGGAGAATTCGATTGCATTCTGGGGACAAGTCGTGACGCAAAGCATACAGAAAGTACAACTGCCAAGATTATAAATATAATTGACAAGTTTTTTCTTCTTTTTGCCATCGGGCAGATCCATCATTTTAGTCTCCAGCTTAATCGTGCCGTTGGGACAGTTCATCTGGCATATACCGCACGCTATACATTTATGCCTTCCCTCAGCATCATATTTAAGTGTCAGCTCTGCACGGAAGCGGTCAGAAATCTGAAGTGTGTCTCTGTTTTCCGGATAACACTCCGTAATCTTGGGAGTAACGAGCTCTTTGCCGGTAACTTCCATACCTTGAACAAGGCTTTTGATGCCCTTGCCCACCGAAGAAAAATATTCTTTAATACTGCTCATAAACGAAGTTTATTGTTTTGGTCAGTTATTTCACCATCTTATCTGATTTTGTACACTACTAAGAGTGACAAAAGTTATTTCGTTTTAAAAAGATCCACAGCTGTATATCGCGGATCAGTATTGTGCCTGTCAGCGGCCAATCTGACCACCTACAATGTCGAGAAGCTCTGTTGTGATGCTGGCCTGACGCAACTTATTGTATTCAAGCTGAAGACCTTCGAGAAGCTTCTTGGCATTATCATTGGCACTCTGCATTGCCATAACTCGGGCAGCTTGTTCTGAAGCCCGGTTCTCAATCGTTATTTCCTGCATTGAGGAAAGTACAAACATCGGCAATACGACATTGAAGATTCTGTTGGGATCGGGTTCAAAGATATACATCTTATTCTCCTCTCTCTTATTATCTTCTTTGTCTCCTACCCCATTCATAATAGCGCTTGCTTCAACGGGGAAAAGCTGTTCCTCTTTAATACGCTGCCGCGACATTGACTGGAAGTTCATATACACGACATATACAGCATCAACCGTACCATCGAGAAATTCGCCCTGTAATTCCCGTGTGAATTCATTCACCTTATCCCCTTCCATCTTTGAATCGACGCCATCGAAAGTCACTACTTCCATTTCGTCTGATTCAATCTTCTTGACTGCTTTGAGTATTTTTTTGCCGACGGGGAATACACGGAATTTCACATCCCCGTGCTTCTCTCGCAGGCCGTTGAGAAACACAACGAGATGCTTGAAGATATTCATATTGTATGCACCGCAGAGACCGTCGTCACTACCGTAAACCACGACACCAATTTTCTTGACGTCACGCGGCTCGATCAGCGGAGACGTGAAATTGACATCGGCTTCCAGAATATGTTCCATAATACGGTTAATCTGATTCCGATATGGAACGAGAAGCTTTAGTGCCTGTTCGTTTTTGTGAACTTTGGCCGAAGAAATCATCTTCATTGCTCCGGTGATTTTCTCACTTGAGGAAACGGAGCCGATGCGAGTCTTAAGTTCTCTTAATGTAGCCATGAGGCGGTTAATGTTTTCTTCTTAGTTATTGTTGTGTTTCTTAATAATTACATTTAGATTTTCCGGCCTGCAGCCCTTTTATCAGGAGCTGCAGGCTACGGAAATATCTTTTTGACGTCAGGCTTTATATTTGCCTGCGATTTCTTGAGCTGTCTGCTTCAACAGATCCTGTACCTCGGGCGTAAGTTTGCCTTCCTTAAGCACGTCGAGCACTTCCTTCTGATACTTCGATTTGAGCACCTGAATGAAAAGCTCTTCAAATTCGGCCACTTTCTCCAAAGGAACATTCTCCAGAAGACCGTTCACACCGCAATAGATAATCGCGATTTCATTCTCTACCGGCCACGGTTTGTACTGAGGCTGAATCAAAAGCTGCTGATTCTTACGACCCGTATCAATCACCTTGGCAGTCACGGGGTCGATGTCGCCACCGAATTTCGTGAACGACTCCAACTCACGGAACTGAGCCTGAGCGATCTTCAACGTACCGGCCACCTTCTTCATTGCCTTGATCTGAGCGTTACCACCTACACGTGACACTGAGATACCTACATTGACAGCCGGACGTATACCGAGGTTGAAGAGACCAGTTTCCAAGAAGATCTGACCGTCGGTAATCGAAATTACGTTTGTCGGAATATATGCCGACACGTCACCGGCTTGTGTCTCAATGATAGGAAGCGCGGTCAATGAACCACCACCCTTAACCATGGGTTTCAGTACCTCGGGAAGGTCGTTCATCTGCGAAGCTACCTCTTGAGAATCAATGATTTTTGCAGCACGTTCCAAGAGACGCGAGTGGAGATAGAAAATATCACCGGGATAAGCTTCACGACCTGAAGGACGCTTCAGAATCAGTGAAATTTCACGATATGCCACTGCCTGCTTGGAAAGGTCATCGTAAACGATGAGAGCATCTCGGCCGGTATCGCGGAAGAACTCACCGATGGCTACACCGGCAAACGGAGCGTAATATCGCATGGATGCCGAGTCAGCCGCTGTAGCTGCTACCACGCAGGTATAATCCATCGCACCATACTTACGGAGCGTCTCAACGAGCGCAGCTACAGAAGAAGCCTTCTGACCGATTGCGACGTAAATACAATATACGGGGTTGCCATCGAGGTAATTCTGGCGCTGATTGATGATTGTATCAATTGCGATAGCAGTTTTACCAATCTGTCGGTCACCGATGATAAGCTCACGCTGGCCGCGACCGATAGGAATCATCGAGTCTACGGCCTTGAGACCGGTCTGCAACGGTTGATTCACCGGCTGACGGAAAATAACGCCCGGAGCTTTACGTTCGAGCGGGAGACGAAGCAATTTACCTTCGATGGGGCCTTTGCCGTCAATCGGCTCGCCGAGGATGTTTATCACACGCCCGAGCAGTCCCTCACCGACCGGAATAGATGCGATTTCACCCGTGCGACGAACCGTCATATTTTCTGTCACTTTATTAATATTGTCGAGGAGCACAACACCCACATTGCTTTCCTCGAGGTTGAGTGCGACGCCGGTTACGCCGTTTTCAAACTCTACAAGCTCGTTTGAGCGCACATTCTCAAGGCCATAAACGTGTGCCACGCCGTCGCCTACTTCAAGCACCGTGCCCACTTCTTCAAACTTGACCTTCGAGTCAACGTTCTCGAGTTCCTGCTTCAGGATATCAGAGATTTCGCTTGGGTTAAGCATTGTTTTAATTGCTTCTTAAAAGTTGTTTACGTATTTGCTGTAATTCATTGCTTACAGATGCGTCAAGACGCATAGAATCTACCTTCACAATAAAGCCGCCGATTATCTCGGGATCAGTATGATAAGTGAATTCAAGCGTCATTCCGCTGTAAGCGTTACGGACGATATTGCAGATTTTCTCCTTCTGATCATCAGAAAGAGCCACGGCTGAGGTGATTTCGACCTGTGCAATATGATTTTCTTTGCGATAGATATCCCTGTAAGCCAGAGCCATCTGCAAGGCATACTCCTCACGGTTGGCGTTGAGAATCAATTGTACAAACCGTGTGTACGCGTTCTCAATCTTGTCGCCTGCCGCGCTGATGAGAAGTTTCTTCTTGTCTTCGCGTCCTACAAAGGGATTGGACATAACCTTCCCCAAATCTGGATATTTGCGAAACGACTCGATGACAGCTTTCATCTCGTCATATACAGCCTCGGTACAATTCTTTTCCTTAGCGTATTTATAGAGTGCCAGCGCATATCGGCGCGGGATAAGACCGTCGTTCATCGCTTTAGTTTTTCTGAATTTCGTCTAACATTGTATTGACAAGCTTTGCTTGCTCGCCATCTTGTTTGAGCTGCTGACGCACAAGTCTGTCAGCTATCTCAAGAGAGAATTTGCTGACTTCGCTGCGGAACTGCTTCTGAGCTTCTTTGCGCTCCTGCTCGATGCTGAGTTTTGCGGCGTCCATTACTTTCTTAGCTTCGGCAGAGGCCTCGTTCTTGGCCTCCTCGATGATCTGAGATTTCATTTTCGCTGCATCACGAAGCATGTCTGCCTGCTGTTGCTGAGCCTCAGCGATATACTTCTGCGCCTCGGCGCGTGCATTGTCCAACTGGTCTTTAGCCTGCCGGGCAAATTCCACGCCCTTATCGATCTTATCGGCGCGCTCTTCCATATTCTTGACTATCACAGGCCAGCCCCACTTCGCTAATATCAGGAAGAGGACCGCGAATGCTATGAACATCCAGAATACGAGGCCTAAATCGGGCGTGAATAATTCCATTCTTATTCGGTATTATTGATGCTATGATCGATTAAAGGAAAAGGGCAAGTGCAGATACGATGACTGCGAAGAGTGCCACACCTTCAATAAGAGCTGCAATCACAATCATGTTGGAACGGATGTCGCCGGCTGCCTCGGGCTGACGGGCGATGGCTTCCATTGCTGCTTGGCCGATTTTACCGATACCTATACCAGCTGCGATAGCTGCGATGCCGGCGCCAAGAGCAGCGCCT
>JAGAUF010000095.1 GCA_017620885.1 Muribaculaceae bacterium | reverse complement strand
GTACGGTCTTCTCTCTGAACAGCTGACATTCATGGAGGCTGCAAAGGCTGAGGCACGCTCTTCGATTGAAGCTAGCGAACCGTTTGCAACCGTTGTTTCTCGTTTGCGAGTGCAAAGTTACTACTTTTTTCGTCGATATGCAAATTTTTCTAACAAAATTTTTAGAAAAAAAATTTCACAGAAGCCTCACCCGTGCATCCGGAAATAGGTGGCTGAAGCTTAACTATCTTAACTTCACCACCTTTCACCTCCGCCCATCTTCGTTTAATCTCATTTGCTATTCTGACGCAAACGTGTTCCAGAAGTTTTGATGGTACTTCCATTTCCGCTTTAATGACGTCATAAAGATCGGCGTAGGATAGGGTAGCCCCAATATCGTCGCTCTCGATTTGCGACGATACCGGGGTTGTAACCTTGACGCTGACTTCAAACATATTCCCCACGCGGCGTTCCTGTTCAAACACCCCGTGATATGCCTGAAATCTCGCTTTCTCTATTGAAATCTCAAAAGATGAATCCATCATTTATTTCACCGGAATTTTGTCAATGCGGCGCTGGTGACGACCACCCTCGAATTCCGCCGTCAAATAAGCGTCTACAATCTTCGTAGCCTCGTCGTAAGAGATGAAGCGAGCCGGCAGAACGAGAAAATTAGCGTTATTGTGCTGGCGAGTTAAAGTTGCTACTTCAGGTATCCAGCAGAGACCGGCACGGATGCCCTGATGCTTGTTGAGCGTCATCTGCATTCCTTCACCGCTGCCACACATTGCTATGCCGAAATCACAATCTCCCTTTTCAACTGCAAGAGCGGCGGGATGTGCATAGTCGGGATAATCACACGATTCTTCGGAGTGCGTGCCGAAGTCCTCGATTTCATAACCTTTCTCAATTACATACTTGATGAGCTGCTGTTTAAGCTCATAGCCGGCATGGTCGCTGGCAAATGATATTTTCTGCATAATGGATTCTATTATATTTTACGTTTCAAAATTACAAATTATTTCGGAATTATTGCTAAATTTGCCGTGTGAATTATCATTTATTCTCCTGAGTACGGTGTTCTCTCCTTTATCCGCACTCTCCACTAAATCTGAACTATGAAAGGAATTATTCTCGCCGGAGGTAGTGGCACTCGTCTTTATCCGATTACAAAAGGCGTCAGCAAACAGCTCCTCCCTGTCTACGATAAGCCGATGGTGTATTATCCGTTATCGGTGCTTATGCTTGCAGGAATACGTGATATTTTGCTTATTTCAACGCCTGACGATCTCCCTTCGTTCAAAAGGCTTCTCGGAGACGGTTCCGAATTTGGTGTAAATATGCAGTATGCCGTACAACCGTCGCCCGATGGACTGGCGCAGGCATTCATTATTGGTGAAGGTTTTATCGGAAACGATGACGTATGTCTCGTTCTTGGTGACAATATATATCACGGTGTCGGGTTTGAGATTCTTTTGAAACGCGCGGTAGAGAGAGTGGAAAAGGATCGGTGTGCCTCTGTTTTCGGCTATTGGGTCAATAATCCGGGACGATACGGTGTGGCTGAATTCGATGCTGACGGACATTGCGTTTCAATCGAGGAAAAACCCGAGAAACCAAAATCCAATTATGCCGTAACGGGTCTATACTTTTATCCTAATGACGTAGTAAAAGTGGCTCACGAAGTCAAACCATCCCACCGGGGTGAACTCGAAATAACCAGCGTAAATCAGGAATATCTTCGTCAGGGACGCCTTATGGTAGAAGCCCTCGGGAAAGGTTTCGCATGGCTTGACACGGGAACTCACGATTCACTTGCGGAAGCGTCGATTTTTGTTGAAGTCATTGAGAAACGTCAGGGACTGAAAATTGCCTGCCTTGAAGGAATCGCATATCGAAGAGGTTGGATATCACGTGAAATGTTGCTTGCATCGGCAGATAAAATGAAGGGCAATCAATACGGCCAATATCTTTTCAAGGTAGCCGACGAAGGACAAAAAATCAACAATTACGTCAAAAAATCAGACAGTTATGGCGTTATTTGAAATCAGACATACTGATATTGATGGGGTAGTGGTATTGACACCGAAGGTGTTTGGCGACAGACGTGGCTATTTTATGGAAACATTTAGCCAACGAGAGTTCAATCGTCTCGTCTGCAACGTCACTTTCGTGCAAGACAATGAAAGCAGTTCTACGCGCGGTGTTCTCCGAGGCCTTCATTTCCAGAAACCTCCGTATGCTCAGGCAAAACTCGTACGCTGCACGCGAGGAGCTGTTCTTGATGTGGCAGTCGATATACGTAAAGGTTCTCCGACTTATGGTCATCACGTTGCAGAGGTTCTTTCTGAAGAAAATCGACGTCAATTATACATTCCGCAAGGATTTGCACACGGATTTGCCGTCCTTTCCGACGTTGCGGTTTTTCAATATAAATGCTCCGAATTTTATCATCCTGAAGCTGAAGGTGGCATAGACCTATACTCATCCGATCTCGCCATAGACTGGCAGATTTCTGAGCATGAAGCCATTCTCTCGGATAAAGACTCTCTATATCCTGCGTTCTCCGATTTTATCACACCATTCGATTATCACGCTGAAAAGTGACTCATATTGTCGATATTTTTCCTTCGCGCTTGCGAAGTTGTATATGTCGCTAAAAATTATTACTTTTGCATTGCGTAAAAATACGCAATGTACTGCGTAAAATGTAAAGCCATGTATAAACGTTCTGAATATAAGACTATTAAATCACGTCTCGAAGAGCCACGCCGTTTTATTCAGGTTATAGTCGGCCCATCGCTCCGCTACAGTGAGCGTGATAAACACCTCGGCTATCGTGAGGATATATTTTATCGGTAAACGACATCAAAGTTGAAAAATAGTCCGGCAGGCTTTTAAGTAAGCTTGCCGGACTAAATATATCAGATGGGATGAAATTATTTAAATAGATATTGTGCCGAAATGGATTGATTGTTATGGATACGGCGGATTGTATCAGCAAACAGATTGGCTACGGAGAGAATAGTTGCCTTCTTGCACTCTTTCTGGTAAGGGATAGAGTTTGTAAAGATGATTTCTGTAAGCTTGCAATCATTTACTCTCTGCGTTGCGGGATCGCTCATAACGGCGTGCGAGGCAAGAGCTCTTACAGATTTCGCACCGGAGGATGCCAGAAGGTCGGCAGCCTTAGTGATAGTGCCGGCAGTGTCCACCATATCATCGATCAGGATAACATTCTTGTCTGTTACGTCGCCGATTACGGTCATACTCTCCACGACATTAGCTTTAGCGCGCTGCTTATGGCAAAGCATAAGAGGCACATTGAAGTATTTGGCGTAAGAGTTGGCTCTTTTGGCACCACCGGCGTCCGGAGATGCTATAACCATATCGTAGAGTTTAAGCTGCTCTATATAGGGTATAAAAATTGAAGATGCATAAAGGTGATCCACAG
>JAGAUF010000094.1 GCA_017620885.1 Muribaculaceae bacterium | reverse complement strand
TTGGAATCTCGTTGACTGACAAGACCCATCTCCGCGACCTGTTCGACAAATCGAATTTCAAAAATGTCAATGTTCTCTCTGATTCAAGTGAACCGAATTTGTTTAATTTTTAACCACGTCCATTTTTAGTGGACAGTAGTGGAATGATTTTTATTATCAATATGCTTGGCAGAACCGCAGATTCTAACTATTGTTTGTATTAGAAAATCAGTTGATTTACGATAGAAAGCGTCAAACTGTTGGCTATCAATTAGTTCCTGGCTATACATCGGCAAATAACCACGTAACATTCAATGTGTTAAAACAACAGCAAGTAACTGTCATTAAGTTCAAAAGCCGCCAACTCCATCTCTCTGAAATAATTTTATTACTGTCCGCTAAACATTTTTGAGGGAAAGAAAAATTAGGGCTGATTCCATTTGCAGGAGTCAGCCCTAAATGGTTACTTTGCTTTTGCGACAAAACATAGGAAACCATGAGCAAAAGTAGTAATTTCTTCGGACAGCCGATATATGGACAGCTGATAAAATCACTTGATCGCGAAAAAATAGTTGAAATCAGCCGAAAATACGGCGGAGAGAGGTATGTTAAGAGCTTTGATGGCTTCACACATCTGTTAACGATGCTCTATGCAGTGATCCAACGGTTCGATTCCTTGCGTGAAATAGAGGCATCCATGATAGCGGAGGTTCGCAAACTGCATCATGTCGGCATTGACACCGTACCTAAGCGCAGTACCTTGTCGGATGCAAACGCCAGACGGTCAGAGAAGTTCTTTGAAGAAGTTTATCGGGACTTGTATGATGCCAATAAGGAACTGCTTTCATCGGACAGCCGACGCAATGGTACGGAAGAATGGATAAAACGGCTGCGTATAATAGATTCCACTACCATCACGTTGTTCTCCAACGCCATATTTAAAGGTGTGGGACGTCATCCGAAGATGGGCAAGAAGAAGGGCGGCATAAAGGTACATTCGGTAATATACGCAAATGAAGGTGTTCCCTGTGATGTGCAGTTCACCTCGGCGGCAACCAATGACTCGTTCATGCTCGCTCCAAGCATCAGAATCCCCTCCTGAGCAATCCGAAATATACTGATGGGCTTTTCTAACACTAAAAGTAAGCCCAACTTCTGTTTCTCAAGAGGTTGGACTCACATCTTTAGGTTTAGCGGACAGTAATATTTTTAATCTTCCTTTTAAGCATAGGCTTTCACTAATAATTCAATGCAAAATTACATTTTTCGGAACGAATATATCAGCAAATAGGCTCTTATATGGAGCCCGGGCGGGTGGGGAATTTATCTGATGAGGAGGGGGAATTAATAGTTTTATAATTATCTAAACAATATTTTATACATTTAGATGCTCCTGCGTGCTGCGCGATATTTATGCCGGTTTATCTGATGGTGAGGCGGAAGGAGGCAGAGCCGGATGTGGATGGGGTTAGTCGGATGGTTACTGTGTATGGAGCGGCGCCTTTGAATGGGGTGAGATGAGATTCAATGGCAAGATAGCTTCCGGAGAAGGATTTGGCTGTATTGGCTACGGATAAGTTTCCGACGGATTGAGCGTGGGCCGCGTCTTCAGGCACGATGCGGATAGCACCGGATGAAGAGGGCGTTGCCGATAAGCCCTGCGAATTGAGGAATGAGAGGAGGGGCTGCGGATCTGAGCCGTCGGTTTGTATGAGCCCGGACAGGAGTTTATTGTCGGGGCCGAGGGTCAGGCAGACGGTGCCATCGATAGCGGAAAGGGGCGCGAGGGGAATCAGTTTGTCGAATTGCGAGGCGAGGCGTTTTACTACCTCTCCGGGGAGAGAAGCCGCGATGATGGTATTTGCGTTTCCACCGAGGGAAGCGACGGCCTGAGTGTCGATTTCCCCGAGTGGGAGGATGAATTTGGCGGGATTATATCGGGAATTGAGGACGCCGATATTGATGTCGACGTTTTTCTTTAGATCGAGAGAGAGATCAGCGTATGAGGGGTCGTCATAGAGCATATTGAGTATGACGGAAACTTTCATTTGGGTTTCACCTCCGGTCATGGCGAGAAGGGATCCGAGGTTGGCGATGGCACGCACATCATATTTCCCTTCGGCAAGAGCCTCTGCGAATGGTATTTTGAGGATGCTTTTTGATTCAGGGAGGTCGAGGTATCCTCGGATTTCATCTGCGTCGGGTGAGCCTGACGAAACTATCCAGAAACGGTCGTCGGCTACGGCGCAGTATCCGCCACGGGATTTTTCAAGTATCTTGACGTTGCCAAATTTTCCGAACTGCGAATGGCTCATCTTAGAGTATGTTTCGCAAAATTTATCTTCGTCGGAAAGGAATCCGGTGATGTAGATTTTCGACCCGCGGGAGAAGAAAGCAGCGGCGCTCACATCGACTCCACCGTCTTTTAGATTAGCCAATTCTGTTGGGAACTTCCCTTTTTTCAAAGCCGAAGTAATGACCGGGTTGGACCCTTTATCAAAAGCGTCAATAGCCGACTGCATATTTATAATCCCGACGGACTCAACATCGGATGGTATGGATGCGAGTAGATCACGGGCCTGATCGGAGAAATCTGAAGAGCAAGAAGTGAGGAGAATGATAAGGGAGAGTAGTGACAAAATCTTTTTCATATACGGATTAATTGAGAAGGCAAAGTTAATAAAAAAATATCAAAACGCGAAGGGGAGGAAAGGAATATGGGTGATAGTAATTTCAAGCTAAGAGAAAAAACTGCGTTTCAAGCGTTATATAATGCAAATAAAGAGATTGATTAATTGAATGAAGATTAAAGATAACAAACGTGAAGAGATCGAACGCATCTCGTCGCGAGTACGCGAATTGTCGTCGTCGGCAACGTTGGCGATGTCGCAGCGGAGTGCAGAACTGAAGGCTGCAGGAATTGACGTAATCAATATGTCGGTAGGAGAGCCGGATTTTCATACGCCCGATTTCATCAAAAAGGCGGCCAAGACAGCTATCGACGAAAATTACTCGCTTTATACTCCTGTGGCGGGCTATATGTCGCTTCGAGAGGCAATCAGCGCCAAACTCAAGAGAGAGAACGGGCTGGAATATTCTCCACAGCAAATCGTGGTTGGCAACGGAGCGAAGCAAGAACTCAGCAATGTCATTCTGGCAACAATCAATCCGGGCGATGAAATGATTATCCCAATACCGGCGTGGGTGAGCTATATGGAGATGGTGAAACTGGCCGAAGGTCGCGTAATCGAGGTTATGACGGAAGAGGAGAATGATTTCAAGCTGACAGCTGCGCAACTTCGCACGGCCATCACACCTCGCACACGCATGGTGATGTTGAATTCGCCATCCAATCCTACCGGGGCCGTCTATACCCGCGAAGAGCTTCAGGCCTTGGCGGACGTGATAGCGGAACATCCGCAAATTATTGTTTTGACCGACGATATATACGAGCATATCAATTTTGTGGGAGGCGTTCATTCGATTGCAGAATGTGACAATGTTCATAATCAGACAGTTGTCATCAACGGCGTTTCAAAAGCGTATGCCATGACAGGGTGGAGAATAGGCTATATGGCCGGCCCGTTGGAAATAGCGAAAGCCGTTACGAAACTTCAGGGGCAGACCACGTCAGGCGCGTCGTCAATTGCACAGAAGGCGGCGGAGGCGGCCTATCGTGGTCCGCAGGATCGCGTTCAGGCGATGCGAGAAGCCTTTGAGCGCAGAAGCCGACTGATTGTGGAATTGGCTCACGGAATACCCGGCTGGCGTGTCAGGAAACCTCACGGAGCTTTTTATCTGTTTCCTAACGTGGAGAGCTATATCGGGAAACATTGTGGAGATCGGAAGATTGAATCGTCGGCCGATTATGTAATGTATCTGCTTGAGGAAGCGCACGTTGCATGCGTCGACGGTGAGGCGTTCGGCTGTCCGGGATATATGCGGCTTAGCTATGCCACTTCTGATGAAAATATACGCGAAGCGATGAGGCGAATAGCAGAGGCAAGCCGAAAACTGGGATGACAAGAATCAACCTGAAAGAAAAGAAAAAAATAAATATTTTAACATAAATATTTGGTGGGTAAAAATTTTTTTGTAACTTTGCCCCCAACAACCTATCAAAATTTAATAAAGAAATGAAGAAAGTTCTTTTCACGCTTGCCATCGTTGCAAGCGCAGCACTCGTATCTTGCGGCAACAAAGCTGCTGAAAACGCTGACTCCGCAATGGATTCCGTAGAAGTTACCGACACTACTGTTGTAGCAGAGGTTGCTACAGATTCTGATACTGCTATCGTAGCTGCAGAAACTGTAACCGAGACTCCGGTAAAGGCTGACTCCGCAAAATAATACGAGAGCCACTCTATGATTTAAGGCGACGCCCTGCGGGGTGCCGCCTTTTTTGTGTGATGCTGACGATAGTTACGGGAAATAACCGGAGCGTCAATGGGCGTCAAGCCAGTTTGAGGCAATGCCGCAGGATGCGGTCAGCCTTACAGAGCCGGAATAGGCCGCTTCCATCAGCGAAGTGACGAGTTCCTGCATTTCGGCGGCTTCTTCAGGAAGAACGTCGAAATTGAGTTCATCGTGCACTTGCATAATCAGACGCGATTTGAGCCCTCGGCAACGCATCTCGGCAGAAATATTGACCATTGCCCTTTTGATGATGTCGGCGGCCGACCCCTGTATGGGCGCATTTATGGCGTTGCGCTCCGCGTAACCTCTCACGACCGGATTCCTGCTGTTGATGTCAGGCAGCATACGTTTACGTCCATCGCGTGTAGTCACATAGCCTTGCTCCCTTGCCAGCGCAATGGAATCATCCATATATTTTCGGATGGAGGGGAACGTAGCGAAATAATTGGCAATTAATTCTTTAGACTCTTGACGGGAAACTCCGAGACGCGTACTGAGGCCAAAGGGGGAAATGCCATACAGGATTCCGAAATTGGCCGTTTTAGCGGCACGCCGTTCGTTGGGAGTAACGTCAGCGAGAGGCTTATGGTAGATTTTTGCAGCCGTAATCGCGTGGATGTCTTCCCCATCGGCAAAAGCCTTGAGCATCGTCTCATCGTGTGCGAAATCTGCGACGAGACGCAGTTCTATCTGAGAATAATCAGCCGAAAGGAAGAGATGACCCTCTTCAGGGATGAACGCCCGTCGTATTTCGCGCCCTACGTCGTCGCGCACGGGTATATTCTGGAGATTGGGATCGGACGAGGATAGTCGCCCGGTGGCCGTGACAGTCTGATTGTAATTGGTGTGGACGCGTCCTGTGGCGGGATTTATCGCTGCCGGGAGAGCGGTAAGATATGTGGAAACAAGCTTCTTGAGACGCCTGTATTCAAGGATTAGATTTACAATGGGATGTTTGGCCGCAACTTTCTCAAGCACATCCTCCGACGTGGAGTATTGCCCTTTTTTCGTCTTCTTTCCCTTGGGTTCGAGCGCGAGGCGGTCAAAGAGTATTTCACCGACTTTCGCCGGACTGCTGACATTGAATTCCTCGCCGGCCAATGCATAAATCGCCTTCTCTATCTCATCTATTTTTGCCGTCATTTTCTGAGCCGCATCATTAAGCACTCCGACATCAATACGTACTCCGGTCAATTCCATCTCGGCGAGCACGCCGACGAGAGGAAGTTCAAGATTGACCATCATATCAGTCAGATTTTCTTTTTTCAACTCCTCCGAGAGCGGCTTGTAAAGAC
Organism: Muribaculaceae bacterium; assembly: GCA_017620885.1. Classification (GTDB taxonomy): domain Bacteria; phylum Bacteroidota; class Bacteroidia; order Bacteroidales; family Muribaculaceae; genus Lepagella. The sequence goes on along the minus strand of JAGAUF010000094.1, from coordinate 13,420 downwards.
GGAGGGCTACGTCGGCGAATTCGCATACGTAGGCGGCAATAGTCTTAGGAGCGATTCCGGCAAATGCTGTTCCCTTCCGTTTTGCCTCGGCTGTGGCAACTGTCGGATCCGGCTGAACTACATAGTTGAGATATTGTCGCGCAAGTTCAGGGAGATTATGGCGCATCTCCGGCTGCAGGAGATAATGCGCCAGAGGGATATCATAATAATTCACAAGAGGAATCGAATCGTCATGCCGATGCAGTTTTGCCTCGACATACGTGCGCTTAGCGTCAGCGCATACCTTCTCTATGCGGGAATCAGCGAGCAGTCGGAGAAGTTCCTCCGTGGCTTCTTTGGCTTCGGCCGGGACATACCATGCACGACCGGGGGCTATGGCGACGCCTGTGCCTACATATCGGGAGGTGACTTCCTCGGCACCGTCGCAGAGCGTCATAATTCCGACCTTATCGACGGAAGCGAGGGCCTCGCGCATCTTCGCAAGGCTTTCCGTGTCATCGACGACAACGTATGAGGCATCCGGAGCGACTTCTTCTGCGGGCGCGGATTCATCATTGGTGAAATCATCAAAGAGAGAGGGCTGTAACGTCGGTGCCGCCGGCGCCGCCGGTGCTGTGCCGGCATTTATACGCTTGCGGACGCGCTCGGCGAGCCCGCGGAATTCCAGTTTGTCGAAAATTTCAAAAAGCTTTGCCGCATCGACATCGCGACGTTTGAGCTCGTCGGGAGAAACATCAAGGGGAACGTCGGTACAGATTGTGGCGAGATGCTTGGAAAAAATAATTTGTTGTGTGTTATCTTCAACCTTTTTACGGAGAGCCCCTTTCAGACGGTCGGTATTCTCAACGAGATTCTCAACGGAACCGAACTCGCCTATAAGCTTAACAGCGGTCTTCTCCCCTACCCCCGGACAACCGGGGATATTGTCGATTTTATCGCCCATAAGTGCGAGAAGGTCGATCACCTGAAGCGGTGTTTTTATGCCATATCGCTCACACACCTCCTTGACGCCGCGCACCTCGAAATCCGATCCGCGGTAAGAGGGCTTATATTGAAAGATATGCGGCGCAACGAGCTGTCCGAAATCCTTATCGGGCGTCATCATATAAGTGTCGAAATTCTCCTTGGCTGCAATACGGGCCATCGTCCCTATCACGTCGTCGGCCTCATATCCATTGACCTCAAGAATAGGAATCCGATAGGCCGATATAATCTCCTTTATGTATGGGATTGCAAGCTTGATATCTTCGGGCGTTGCCTCTCGCTCGCCCTTATAATCTGCATATTCCTCATGGCGGAAAGTCGGGGCCGGAGGATCGAAACATACGGCGATGTGCGACGGGTTCTCTTTCTTCAAAAGCTCCTCAAGGGTATTGACAAATCCGAAAATCGCAGATGTATTGAATCCTGCCTGCGTCTGGCGCGGCATACGAATTAAAGCATAATATGCCCTGAAAATCAGCGCATAAGCATCGAGAAGAAACAGTCTATTCTCAGTCATCGTCATATTATTTCGTGCTAAATTAATAATTTTTCTTCAATGGATAGCCATAGTTGGCTGATTTTTTATTAATTTTGTACTCTGATATGGAGCAATTCGATCTGATAAAAGAACGCCTGAACTGTGAGCTGGAGGAGATGAATAGAATCATTTCCGAGACGTTGCATACCCACAACGAGCTAATGGATCGTATAGTCACGAATTATCTGACTACTAAAGGAAAGCAAATCAGACCGATAATGGTTCTTCTCAGCGCAAAGCTGTTCGGAGGCTCCAACAGCCACACGCTTCAAGCCGGGGCCGCACTTGAAATGCTTCATAACGCATCATTAATCCACGATGACGTAATCGACGAAGCGACGCTGCGCCGAAACGCGAAGACCATCAACTCTGAATGGGACAATCGCATCGCCGTGCTTGTAGGCGATTTCTTCGTGTCAAACGCATTGGCGGCCTCCATCAAAACTGACAATATCCAAATCATAAAAGGGATTTCCAATCTCGGCAAGGAGCTGTCGTTAGGTGAAATCGACCAGATCTGCAACGTGCGCGACAAACGTCTCGACGAAGAAAGCTATTTCCAAATGATTCGCGAGAAAACGGCTTCGCTTTTCCGCAACTGCGTAAAGATGGGTGCCGATACAGCCGGCGCGACCGATGAAGAATCGGCAGCAGCTGTTGATTTTGCTGAATTGCTCGGACTCTGCTTTCAGATTAAAGACGACATCTTCGACTATTTCAACGATGCCAGCATAGGAAAGCCGACGGGCAATGACCTTCGCGAAGGGAAAGTGACGCTTCCGCTGCTCTATGCGTTGCGTACGGCCGACAAGGAAAAGAGCGACGAGATGCACTCATTGCTCACAAAAGATACTCTGAGCGAAAACGACATCCAGCGCCTCATAACGTTCGCAATAGAAAACGGAGGCATCAATTACGCATACGACGTAATGCACGATATGCTTGAGAAAGGTAAAAAACTTATGGATGTCTACCCTGATTCTATCTGGAAGGAGTCCTTCATCGATATTTTCGAATATATCATAAGCCGCTCCAAATAAGGAGATTATGCTACTCCCATATTTGCATAAAGATTTGACAGAAGCCGGATGCGACGAGGCCGGCAGGGGATGTCTTGCGGGCCCGGTGAGTTGCGCGGCGGTGATTCTGCCTCAGGATTTCCGGTGCGAGCAGCTCAACGACAGCAAGAAGCTAACGGAAAAAATGCGCGATAAACTGCGCATCATAATAGAACGCGAAGCGCTGGCTTGGTGCGTCGTTATGGTTGAACCGGAGGAAATCGACAAGATAAATATCCTCAACGCCTCGATTACCGGAATGCACCGGGCGCTCGACGGCCTGCAGCTACGACCGGAACATATCCTCGTGGACGGCAACAAATTCCGTCCTTACGGACAAGTGCCATATACTACTGTGGTGAAAGGCGACGGAAAATATATGTCGATTGCGGCGGCTTCTATCCTTGCCAAGACTCACCGCGACGAACTGATGCGACAACTTGACGAGCAATACCCCGGCTACGGATGGGATCGCAACAAAGGTTATCCGACGAAAGAACACCGAGAGGCGCTTCTTAAGCTCGGACTGACTCCGCAACATAGAAAAACGTACGGACCATGTATGCAACCGTCGCTTTTCGACGAAATATAAATATCTAAAAGACAATAGATTACAAAATTGCAAACAAATTGACCCGAGGAAAATTTGGAAATTGAGAAAATTTGTTGTAATTTTGTACCCACAAAACGGGCGAATACCAGAGTGGCCAAATGGGGCAGACTGTAAATCTGCTGGTTTATACCTTCGGTGGTTCGAATCCATCTTCGCCCACGGTGTTTTGAGGGTCGTAAGACCTTGGTATGGTTATTATTAAGAATCATTGGGTTTGACTCCGTCGCAGTGTATGCGACGGAGTTTTATTTCATCCAAAAGCCATATCCGCTATCAGGAACGATTACGATTATTATGACGAATGATTGTGACTATCAGAGCGATAAGGAGGATTACGAGCAGCGCGCTCATAACTGCAACGCCGATAGCGTAAGGGGAGGACAGCTGTGAAATTATATTGTCGGAAGATTCTTCATCGGTTGGGGTGTCGGGAGGTAAAGGCGTGACGTTATCGTCGGCCGCGAGCATCTCTTCAAATTGCTTGGAGAGATCCGGTTCAGGCTCCGCGTAGTCAATCCGGTAAAAATCCACGGCATTACCGCTTTGTACAACACCTTTGCGCCCCTGCGACGTCGTTACAAGAAGTGTGCCGTCGGGTGAAATATCGAGCCCCACGGGGAAAGAATCCGCCGGGATACTGGCGATGACGCTCATATCGCTTGTGCGGACCACGTATACGGCCGATGCACTGTTGCAGGCCACGAAAAGGTATTTGCCGGAAGGCGACGGTTCAAGTGTGCGGGCACCGCTTCCTACGGCACAGCGTCGCAGCCCGTTGATAGTAAAGGAACGCGATGAGGCACGCTGTCGCGTAATGGCGCTGACTATCGAATCTACCGGGCACGATATTACCTGTCCGGCAGTGTTTTGACTGAAATAGACCATTCCATTCCGCATCGCGATATGACGGACGGAGACGAGCGACGGGATATAGCCGATCCACGTATGGCGCTTAAGGTCTATTACTGCTGTCTGCCCCGCCATTCCGCCTACGAGCATAAGGGAATCGCCCGGGAGGAAAAGCGTGCCACGCAGCAGATTACCGCTGCCTGAGTCGCGATTTACGACCGACGTGAGGCTGTAATCCAGCGAAAGTTTCTTCCCGATAGCGATGGGCGCGAGATGCTTCCATTTATGCGGGTCGGCATCGCTGATGTCCATAAGCCCGACAGTATTGTCGCCCCAATGGGTTATGACGAGAGTTTTGCCATCGTTAGAAACGCGCACGATTTTCGGCAAAGGTCCGGTCTCGGCCATGGCGACAATTGAATCGTTTTCGGTGTCGATGATGGCGATTGCCGAAGGGTCCTGAGCATTGATGTCGAAAGAACGGCGGTAATAAGGGATAATCAGCCATTTGCCGTCGGGCGTGATTGTGGCCTCTACCGGCTTGCCGAGGAAAGCCCTGCCCGCGCCGTCGGGATAATGCGTGAAGGGATAATATCCCGAAGGTCGGAGCCATAATGAGGAATTGCCGTCGGAAAATGTGTGCGAAATAACCTTTATTTTTTCGAGCGTTTTGGCATCATAGACTACGGTCTTCCCCCCTTCGAGGGAGTTGATATATATTTTCTTTCCATCGGGGGCGAAGGTGGCTGATTTGGGGGACTGTATGTCTGCATCATGCTCTTTGCCGGGATGATAACCGCGTCGGTCGATGCAGGTAATGGTAAGCGACGCGTCGGAAGCTTTAACAGATTGGCCAATTGTCGCAGAGACGCGTATTGGCTCGGTAGCGGCCGAAGCAGCTAAAAAGTAAAATAGAGATATAAATAATGCGAAGATTTTTCTCATTTGGCAAAGATACATCCTTTAATCTGTCCAAGCAAATAAAAGAGGGTGAAAATAGCCTCTAAATATTATATTCTGTAAAAATATTCAGAAAAAATCTTCTGCAATAAAGAGAAAAGGCGCGGGCGCGTCAAAATGACACGTCCGCGCTGTGAGAAACCGGGTTTTATTCTTTGTACGGGAGGCTCTGTGAAGAGGCTCGCGAGGGGGAATTGCCCGGGGATTTTAATCAAGCGAATTTGCCGAAGTCTACGTGGCTCATATCGCCCTCTTCGATGAATGCCTGATGCATTGCGAAAGCTGCCTTGAGGCTCGTCGGGATATGACCGCCGTTCTTCTGTGCGATATGTACATAATCCCAAAGGAGTTCTTTGTACATCGGGTGAGCACAGTTTTCGATAATTGCTTCTGCTCTCTGAAGAGGATCGAGACCGCGGAGGTCGGCAACGCCCTGTTCCGTAGCAAGAATCTTAACAGAGTGCTCGGAATGGTCGATATGGCTGGCCATAGGAACGACAGCTGAAATCGCACCACCCTTCTGGATAGAAGGACAGGAGAAGATAGAGAGGTAAGCGTTGCGGCTGAAGTCGGCCGAACCGCCGATACCGTTCATCATCTTAGAGCCAAGCACGTGCGTTGAATTGACATTACCGTAGATGTCGAATTCGAGAGCCGTATTCATGGCGATAAGACCGAGACGACGTACGATTTCGGGGTGGTTGGAGATTTCTCCGGGACGCATAAGAATCTTGTCGCGGAAGAAGTCGATATTGTCCATGAATTGAAGCATAGCTTCGTCGGAGAAGGTAAGAGCGCAAGTAGAAGCGAACTTACATTTGCCCTCTTCCATCAGGTGCATAACGGCATCCTGAATAACCTCGGTGTACATCTCAAACTGCGGAATTTCGGGATTCTCGCCCAGACCGTAAAGCACTGCATTGGCAACATTACCCACACCGGACTGGATGGGGAGGAATTCCTTAGGAATTTTGCCGAGACGGAGCTGTTCTGCGAGGAAGTGACATACATTATCACCAATCTTCTGCGTAATCTCGTCGGGAGCCGTGAAGGGCTTGATGCTCTCGGATGCATTGGAGGGCACGATACCTATAATCTTCTCGGGATCGATCTTCAGCACTGTGGAACCGATACGGTCTGAGGGCTTGTAGATAGGAATCTCACGACGATGCGGGGGATCGAGAAGGAGATAGTTGTCGTGGAATCCGCGGAATGAAGTATGGTAATAGGATGAATATTCAATAATCACCTTCTTTGCCATCTGAGCGAGTGTCGGCGACATACCGAGGCCGGCACCGAGGATAAATTCGCCATTGGGACTCATCTCGGTCACTTCGATGATGGCTACGTCGATATCACCGTAGAAACCGTAGCGAAGATCCTGCGAAATGTGGCTGAGGTGCGTGTCGAAATAATGCATCTCGCCGGTATTGGACAGCTTGCGGGAATCCTTGTGACCCTGATAAGGGGTACGGATGTTGATTGCATTTGCACGCGCGAGCTCACCGTCTACGTGATCATTGGTTGATGCACCGGTGAACATATTGATTTTGAAGGGTTCACCTTTCTCATGAAGTTCACGGGCACGTTTTGCCAAAGCCTGAGTTACAACTTTTGGAGTTCCTGAGGCAGTGAATCCTGAAAAACCCACGTTATCGCCATTTTTGATATAACTGGCGGCCTCTTCAGCGGTAATAAATGGTATGCTCATTTGCTACGTTTAGATTTTAATGGTAATTTTGCACAAAAGTAGTAAAAATTTACGTTATACGACTAATATGGAAGAGATTTTTTTGAATAAAACGGGGGCAAATTGCACAGAAAAGAAGAAAGTGCGCATTGAAACTTACGGCTGTCAGATGAATGTCGCTGACAGTGAGGTAGTTGCGGCTATTCTTCAACTTTCAGACTACGAAACGCTTCCGGAGGAAGATTTTATTACAAAAAACGAAAAAAAGAACAATGACGCTCCTGACGCCGTTTTCCTCAATACTTGCTCCATACGCGATAATGCCGAACAAAAAATTTACAGCCGCCTCGCTTTCTGGAATAGCCGCCGGCACAAAGAGGGGAAACCGAAAATAATCGGCGTGATAGGTTGTATGGCAGAGCGCGTACGCGAGACGCTGATGAAGGATTACGGGGTGGACATTGTGGCCGGTCCGGACGCTTATCTCGACCTTCCCAATCTCGTCGCTGCAGCGGAAAACGGTATAAAAAGCATCAACGTAGAGCTTTCAACAACAGAGACTTACCGCGATATTATACCGCGTCGCATCGGAGCCGGAATAGGCGGATTTATCTCGATTATGCGCGGATGCAATAATTTCTGCAGCTACTGCATCGTGCCTTACACTCGTGGACGCGAGCGCAGCCGCGAACCGCGCAGCATACTCAATGAGCTCGCCGACCTGCGCAAACGCGGATTCAAAGAGGTGACGCTTCTGGGGCAAAACGTAAATAGCTATCGTTTTGAGGACGAGAACAACAACGTGACAGATTTCCCCACGCTGCTGAAATTGGTGGCTGAGGCCGCGCCTGATATGCGCATCCGTTTCACCACCTCGCATCCAAAGGATATGAGCGACGCCACCTTAGAAACTATCGCCGCTCACTCCAACATCGCGCGCCATATCCACCTCCCTGTTCAGAGCGGCAGCAACAGCGTGCTGAAAGCCATGAACCGCAAGTACACGCGCGAATGGTATCTCGACCGCGTGGCGGCGATCCGCAGGATTCTTCCCGACGCCGGGCTGAGCACCGATGCGTTCACGGGCTTCCACGGCGAAACGGAGGAAGATTTCCAACAGACACTCTCGCTGATGCGCGAGGCTGCATTCGACAGCGCGTTCATGTTCAAATACTCGGAGCGCCCCGGAACGTTTGCATCGAAAAATCTGCCGGATAATGTGCCCGAAGAGGTGAAAATAGACCGCCTTAACCGTATGATAGCCTTGCAGAACGAACTCTCGCGCGAAAGCAACTGCCGCGACATCGGAAAAGAGTTTGAAGTGCTCGTAGAAGGTCGCAGCAAGCGTTCGGCCGACGACTGGTTTGGCCGCACATCGCAGAATAAGGTGGTTGTGTTCCGCCATACTACGCAACGTCCGGGACAATTGATTCGCGTGCGCATAACGGATGCCTCCTCAGCTACGCTGATAGGCGAAGTGATATAATAAGGCAATGTATATCGACCAGATAAGGGAAGCGTGTCTTGCGATGCCGTATGTGACAGAACGGCAGCCGTATGGACCGGATTGCCTCGTTTTTGAGATTGGAGGCAAGCAATTCTGCCTACTCGATCTGACCGGGAAACACCAATTTTTCACGATTAAAGCCGACCCGGACTATTCACTTGAGCTTCAGGCGCATTATGCGTCAGTACGCCCCGGATTCCATTGCAATAAGAAGCATTGGATATCTGTGGATTTCAATGGCGATGTGCCGGACTCTCTTCAGCTTGAATTGCTGCGGGATGCCCGCGATATAGTATTTCGCAATCTTCCGAAGAAAATCCGCGAAACTCTTGTATAAGAGCTTCTCGAATTGATAAGTCAGAGGGTGTTTCAAGATTCACGTTGAAACACCCTCTGATTTATGGTAAAGTCGCAATGATGATTATCTTACGGCGAGCTTGCAGGTGCGGGAACCGGCACGGACGATGTAAACGCCGGGATTGACATCGAGGCTTACATTGCCTTCGCCATTGTAGATACATACTCCGGAGAGATCGTAAATATTTACACTACCCTGCTCGGATACGCAGATGCGTCCGGATTCGGCCCATACATTCACACCCTCGCTGACAGTGTTGTCAAGGCTCACGTCGTCGATGCCGGCAAGATTCTTCGTGCCGATAACGACATAGCTGTTGGCCGGGATGACTACTGTGCCGGTGGCGGCGTTGAAAGAAGGATTAGTCTCATATCCTTTTGTGAGGATGTGATAAGCTTCCGTATCGGGTTTGGTGAAGGTCACCTTGACGGGACGCTGACCCGTAGTCGGGTTTACGACGAGATAAATCTCATCTTCACCGTTTTTGAGAATTATGGTGCGGCCATCGTTCCAGTTGGCGTCGCCGCAGTTCATCGTCACCTGAGCCTGCTCGGAGAAGAGCTGGGGATTGTTGGTGCGGACAGCGATCAGCTCGCGGTAAGATTCGTAAAGACCGCGACGCACAGGATCGTCGTAGAGGCTCCAGCGGACCACTTTGGGGTCGGTGTTGTTACCACCCGTGCTGTTCTTGGTATTATCGTAATTGCCAAGCTCGGAGAATTGCCAGATCATGTGAGCGCCCGGGGCGAGAAGCATTTGCGAAGCTGCTGAGGCAAGGCGTGCCATAGATGCATTGAGATTACCCTTCACGCCGGAGACACCGCGCTGATCCTGCACGTAAGCGAGGCGCTGTTCATCGTGGCTTTCGAGGTAAGAGACGGTAGAGCCCCATGTACGGCTGTCGTTAGGAGCGTAGAAACGATTAAGCGCGCTACCTGACGCATTGCCTGCGGCATAGTTCTGACCCTGCGAGTTCAGGTTAACCCAGTTGAGCTGTCCGAAGGCGGCCATCTCGTTTTCCTCTTTGGCCGTGGCGAGGTTTTCATTGATGAAATAAGCGTCGGGCTTAACCTCTTTGATAGCGTCCTGAAGTTCTTTCATACGCTGCACGCGGGAGGCGTTATACTGATTGGTGGCGGCGTCGCCGTTGTTGGGATAAGAGCTGTTGTCGCCCAGACCCTTTACGAGGTCGAATCGGTAGCCGTCTATGTTATATTCCTCTATCCAGTATTTCAGCACATCCTTGAATTGCTGCTGCACAAGGGCATTGCCCTGATTCCAGTCATTCAGCACACTATAAGCGTGCGGAGCGGAAGCATTGAAGAAGGGATTGGAACCGGCGGGATACATCTGATACCACGGGTGGAGCCAGTCGGTCTGGTTGAATACGATGTCGAGGATGACTGCGATACCATTCTCATGGCAAAGGTCGATGAATTCCTTGTAATCGTCGGGAGTACCGTAGGCCTTGTCGGGAGCGAAATAGAAGTTGGGATTATAACCCCACGAGATATTGCCGTTAAACTCATTGATCGGGAGCAATTCGATGGCATTGACACCGAGACGTTTCAGATAGTTGATCTTCGACATAGCCTTGCGCACCGTACCGTTGCCGTCAGCTTTCCCCTCCGTGCCGGTAAAGTCGCGGAGAAGGAGCTCGTAAATCACAAGGTTATGGGGTTCAACGCCCTTGAAATCTTTCACCTTCCATGCGTAGTCGTTGATATTTTCCTGATATACAGCCAAGGGGACATCCTTCACCTTATCGAAAGGATAAGGGGGAAGATCGGGATAGACTTCAGTGCTGATATACTGGTCGTTATAGGGATCAAGGACAAGCTTGGCGTATGGGTCGCCGACCTTGACGCTACCGTCCACAAGGAAATAATACGAATACATCTTGTCGGCATCCAGTCCCTCGACGCGCGTCCAGAAATAACGATTGCCCTCGTAATCCTGATAATTCATCGGGGAATATTTATCGCCGGCGAAATCGCTCCATGAACCTAACAGCAGCACGTTGTTTTTCTGTGGAGCAGCGAGACAGAACAGTACGCTACCGTCATTATGGCGCACTGTGCCCATCTTGGGCACGCCACCGGGATAATCGGTATTTGTGGCAGGCACGGGGAAGAAAATGCTCTCCTCGATTTCAGCGGTCTGATCGGCTGTTTTAGCCGTTCCTTTGACGAGGTAGGATGCGCCTTGCTCCGGGAAGGTGTAATCGGCCGTAAGAGTTTTTGCATTAGAGGCAGTGCCGATAGAAGTGCCATTGACAAATAGCTCAAGATCAGCGGCATGGTTGGCGGTAAGTGTAAATTTTACCGATTCCTCTCCGGGGAGCACAACGGGGCCGGTAAGCGTCGATGTGAGGTCGAGCAGAAGTTTGTTGGCAACGACATTGATGAAGATGTCTTTATTGCCTTCGGCCTTACCCTCAAGAGAATTGTTGCCGTTGCGGAATACGAAGGCGAGTTTCGTCACGACTTCGTCGGGATTGGTTATGCCATAATAGCTGCGGATATTGCCGATATTCAGCTTCCATAAATTGGGGCTGACATATTCAAGCTTATATTTGGCGGCGTTATCGCCCCAACTGGGAGCATGTTTCCAATTAGAATCGTCAGTCGATTCTGTCGTGATGACGCCGGTATGGGCATAGATAGCCGCTGTAGCCGGCTGATTCATAAGCCCCTTGTTACCTTGATCGGCATGGAAATAAATCACGATATTTTCAGAATCTTCCAGAATTGGCGATGGATCCGATGTAACCTGAGCCCTTATTGACGGAAAGAGAGTCAAAAGGCTCAAAAACAAAAGTACAATTGATTTTTTCATTTGCAGGGAATTTATAATTTAAACTATATCAAAGCAGAGGAAGTATTTATTCATCCTCCTCATCGGGGACGTAAGTGGCCTCTCTCATCTCGAAATATTCCTCCCAACCTTCATCTTCGGAGGCTTCTATAACAATAGGGATAAGAGGAAGAGGCTCAAGGGCGCGATTGAGCACCTTGCCGAATATGTTGAGGCTGGCGGTGTAAAACACCCATGTTCTCTTACCCTCTCCGGTATATATACCCGTGAGAATGGCGCATTTATCCTTGTCGAAGGTTTCGAGCATGGCGTCGGTCACCTCACCCATCAACTCGGCGTCTTTCTCTTCGGGCATCCCGTCGGTACGGGCTTCATAATCCCAGTTGATGTCGATGCGGTAGCGGAATTTACCTTTTTCAAAGAAAGGCATAAGATTATCACGACCGGTGACAATCACCGTTTTGCCACTTTCACCTTCTGCGGGATACGACCACCATTTGTCGGGAAATTTCATAGCTGAGTGAATATATTAAAATTATGGTTTTCAATGAATTGTCACAAGCGTGGCGCCAAATCCATATTCTTGGAAAGAGGCGTCTTGGAGTTCAGCTTTCGGATATTCTTTGCGCAACAATGCAAGGACGGCATTACGCAGCACACCTTCCCCCTTTCCGTGGATAAAGATTATTTTCTGCCCGATGCGGCGACAGTGGCGCTTCATCGTCTTGCGCACCTCGTCGAGCTGCACCTGCAGCATATCGGCGTTTTTCATACCGGCCGTCGAATCGAGCAACTCCCCGATATGGAGATCCACCTCAATGGGAGGCAGGAGTTTATGCGGATTGTCGGCCGGATTCTTGGAACGGTTTTTCTTCGGAGCGTCTTTACGCGGTCCGCGCCCACTTTCCAAGCGGTATTTTGAAGCGAGCACCTGAGTCTGATTCTCCTCTGCTGGTTCGTCTGTCCTGTCGTCCTTCACAAGGGGAATTTCCAGAACGGGAGTATCGAAATACACACCCGGACGGAAGCAATGCAACTTGAAGAATTTGGTAAGATCCAAACGTTTGCGCACGCTCACCGGCGGTTTTATAGTAAATTCTTTATCTTTCTTATATAGAACGGCCTGAATGGAAATACGTTCAATTTCCGAGAGGTTTTCGTGTGTGAAAGATTTTATATCTATCAGCTCATTGGGTGCCACAGTTCCTCGATAGAGCAGAGTCCATCCACGCTCTTCGCCACCACGTCGCAGTGCGGTGAAATCGAGAAAATAATTGCTGTCGTTCACAAGCACGGCGTTGAAACGTGTCTTCGACAGGTTCTTTATATCGTCGGGCTCAAATACGAGGGAAAGGCTGAGCTTTTCGCCGTGAGAGGTTTCCTCCACGGGGAGTTCCTCAGATTCGGGTATGGCAGCCGCCGGTTGTGGCTGTTGCGGCTCGGGAGAGGGTCTGCGGCCGCAATCGAAAGCCTGCTGATCGAACATCAGTTCCGCCCCTTTCACCTTCGGTTCATGGCCGGCGGGCATGACGACAACTACCTCGCTGAGCAGGACGGGATTTTCGAATCCGTCATCGTCCACGTAAGCTATTTTACCTTCGATTCTTGTTATTTTGCCTCCGCCTACCGCATTAAGGTAGCGGACCGTATCACCGACTTTTGCCATTTATCTTGTCTGCTGAGTTGTTTCGATTGTTTCGGGACGGTTCATTCCTACCAGTCCGGCCTGAAAATCATCGTCCACCTTCTTTTCGCGCGCCTCGTAAGCATCCACGATGCGTTGCACTAACGGATGGCGCACTATGTCCTTCTTCTCATATTCTATGATGCCGATACCCTTTACGCCGCGAAGTATCTTCAAGGCCTGCAAGAGTCCGCTCTGCACGCTGCGCGGAAGGTCGATCTGAGTAGCGTCGCCCGTCACTATCATCTTAGCATTCATACCCAAGCGGGTCAGGAACATCTTCATCTGATGTTTTGTGGTGTTCTGAGCCTCGTCGAGTATGATTATGGCGTCGTTGAGCGTACGTCCGCGCATGAAAGCCA
>JAGAUF010000093.1 GCA_017620885.1 Muribaculaceae bacterium | reverse complement strand
CTGTCCGAAGAAATTACTACTTTTGGGCATAGTTTTAGTTTTATGTTTTGGCGAACACAAACTAAACTAATTGGGCTGACTCCTGCAAATGGAATCAGCCCTTATTTTTCAGAATCTAAAAAAGTTTAGCGGACAGTAATATTTAAAAATAGATTTTTTGGGCATTATTGCCGCCACAAAATTAATAAAAAATTTTTAACAAAAAAAGTATTATCATAGAAATTTTATTTTCGTAACAAAAAAATCAGCCAAAACTCTTAGAGCCGGCTCTTATATATCTAACTCTATTCATACTGCTCTTTCATTTAAAAATGCTTTGAATTTTCAATGTTAGTGAGGAATAGGCGGTCAGAAGCGATTCTTGACTTCATCCGGCAAGGCGTTTTCTGCATATTCCAAAAATTGATTTTGGGTAAATACACCTTATTCAAGTTGTTGCTGTATTATCACAATCTGCTTCATTAATGTACTGATTCTGATGAATGTACCACCTCACCTGTCAACAAGACCATTCCGGACTGAGCAGACAATTCTGCATCCATTCCTACAAAATCAAGAAAAGCATTTATTCTTTCTGATTTTTCATTTCAATTCGCATTAAACTATTATTAATATAACAAAAGAAAATCAAGTTTTTATGTCCAAACTTGATTTTCTTTAAAACTTTTTAATAATATCCGCAATATGATGTATACCGACCGATTACCTTTAAGATAATTATCACATCAGTTCTGAGGGGTCGGAAATGAATGTAAGCATTATCGCCGTCCATCTATTTTCAACGCGTTTCGACTCCATACGCAGTCCCAGAGGAGCCGCCGCATCTTCAAGTATCGGCACATCATCCTCATAAAATCCGCTCAGAATCATAAAGCCGTCGCGCTTCAGGCGAGAGGCGTATTTAGGCAGATCGGCAAGGATGACGTTGCGGTTGATGTTGGCGACAAGGAAATCCGCCGGCTGGAGGGGTGCGAGGGCGGAAGCGTCGCCAAGAATTACATTGACGTCAGCATTATTGAGGCGTGTGTGTTCGCAAGCATTTTCGTAGGCAGGGGGATCTATCTCGATAGCATCGACGCGTGCCGCTCCGCGCATCTTTGCGAGGATGGCGAGGATGCCTGTGCCTGTGCCGACATCTATGAGGCTCTTCCCTTCGAGATCGGCATCGAGAAGATAGCCGAGTATGAGTCGAGTAGTGAAATGATGACCCGTTCCGAACGCCATTTTCGGATCGATCACGATGTCATATTCTGCTGTCGGGACATCTTTATGAAATGTGGAGTGTATCACGCATTTGTCTCCCACCACAATAGGCTGGAAATAATTCTTCTCCCACTCTTCGTTCCAGTCGCGTCCCTTCACAAATGTATGCGAAAGGGTTGCATCAAGATGAATCGGCATCTCTGCCACAATATTCTGCGCCACTTGTTCATCGAAAGTCTCGGCACGGACGTATGCCGTTATTCCCGTTTCATCGGGTTCAAAAGTTTCATAGCCTGCGTCCGCAAGATAGGCTGCCAATAAATCAGTATAGTCGGCGGTGCATTCTCCGCCGACTTCCACACGTAAAGATATGTAATCGTTCATTTATTTCTTTTTCTTTCTGAATAATTTGAAAAATTTCCTGATAGCGCTGAATGCTGTGTATCCCACCATTGCATAATCAAGATAATTGAGCCCGGAGAACATCTTTTGCGCCAAAGTTCCCGCTTTTCCGGCTATCCCCTCTTTACTTCCGAATGACACACGTTTGCGCACGCTCGCCAGATCATTGAATATCTTTTCCTTGGCATATTCCTTGCGGAGAGCGGCAAGAGCCCTTTGGTAACGTATCTCATCGAGCGTGTAGCCACGAAACGACGTCTCATCCACTACAATCTCCGGCACCTTCTCTATTTCTCTATTTTGCTCCATCATTCCTCCTTTCCATCGATGACAAGTTTTGTTATAAAACGCGCTATCGGATTGACAATCAACTGATTCCGCAACAGATAAATCACGATGAGAAGCAATACGAAGATGCCTCCCACGCACGTGTATGCAAGCGCGGGGCACAAGAAGGTACGAAACACTTCAACCAGCGCGAAGGCGAAAAGGATGAGTGCCAGAACAGCGATGAACAGACACACACCTCCCACCACGAGCATACCCAGCACAATGGTGAATTTCTCGGCGGCAGTGAATTTGAGATACTCCAGCTCAAGCCCCATCCATCTCTTCCCCTCCCGGAAGATATTCCGTAATTCGTCAGTTATATTCTCTTTCATTTTTCAGATCTGTTTTCTCCACCTGCACGCTCCGCACAGCGGACATTCACCCTTCGGGTGATATTCAATAGTATCACCGCAATATGTCTTATACAGACAAAGCCACAGGACCGGCAAAAAGTCGATCCTCCGGCTGAATCTTATTCACAGTCTGCCGTGGATGCAGACTGACTGACGGGCTATCCATGCCCGCATCATTTCTATATTTACTCCTCGGTGGCAGACAGCTCTGCAACCAGTTCGTCAACTTCAGCGTCGCTAAGACGGATTCCCTTTTTCTTGAGAAGTTTGCAGATTCTCTCTCTTACCTCTGTGCCCTTTTCAGGAGCAAACAGGATAGCGGCAGC
The DNA here is from genome assembly GCA_017620885.1 of Muribaculaceae bacterium. Taxonomy (GTDB): domain Bacteria; phylum Bacteroidota; class Bacteroidia; order Bacteroidales; family Muribaculaceae; genus Lepagella. Next base: position 31,623 of record JAGAUF010000093.1, on the reverse strand, counting down.
GCAACCTACAACGGCGCCACCAAGAAATGCGTACAGAATGTTCAATGCCTTCATATCGTAATTTTTTGAGCTGTTGTTTCAAATTTTATCATTATGACACGGTGTGCCGCAATCTCATCTTGACTGCGCCACGCCGTATCCTGTATTTTCTTAGAGATGCTTGTCGATCTGGTCTTCGATTTCGTCTACAAGCTCTTCCATTTTGTTCTTTTTGAGCTTGATTCCTTTCTCCTTGAGGAGCTTCATGATCTTGCTGCGAGTATCCTCACCTTTTTCAGGAGCCACTAAAAGACCGACTGCAGCGCCGGCGATTGCTCCGCCTAATACGGCGCAAATGATGTGTAACGGTTTCATATTACTTTACTAATTTTTTGGTTATATTTTTTGTTTTGGTTTATTCAAGAGGGAGTCAGTATCAACACCCTCCTTGCTCCGAATATAATTCTCAGTTTTAACGGCGGGCAAGTGCTGTCTGCGTGGCGGCCACCTGATAAGCCATCACACCCTGCGGCGACATCTCTACGGGCATCATAGTGCCATCGGGAGCGATCATACGCACGTGAGTGTCATCTACAAAAGTCATAAAGGGGATATTCTCACCCTCGGCGTTCTCTATGCTCCAAGTCTGATCCTCTTCGGTAAAGTTGAGACGCATCGAACTTCCGTCCGGGCAGTCTATGTCGTAACCTTTGCCGTCGCATTTCACGAGGTAACGTCCGTGATCGGTGTCGATGGCCTTAGTGGATGCGCTCATCGGATTGCTGCCGCTCCAAAACTCAATCGAATTGATTACGAGTAAATCGGCAATGGCGGTCACCTCATATACGGGCAGAATCCAAAATGCGAAAAATACCAGTTCATTGACAAATTTATTGCCAACCTGATTGTTCCAGCTGAGCACCTTATTGGTCAGTGCAAAACTGCCTACGCACGAGCTGAACATCATACTGCCGGCGAGAGCAAAGGCGACAGCCGCTGTCAAATATACCTTCTTCATAATCGGGGTCTTGGGTTTAGTTTAGCTATTTCGTTTATTAACTCTGTATGGTAAACGTATAATTCCGTCCCATTGTTCAAGGCCATCCGTCATTTATTCGGGGAAAAGCCTTGTTTTAGAGTCAGTATGTAAATACTCCGTATTCGCTCTTAATCGTCAGAGCGGCGTCGTCAGCATTTCGGTTTTCCACGCGCCCTACTATCTGCGCATCTATACCGAATTCTTTCGCAATCTCAATCACGCGGGCCGCATCATCCTCTCCGAGATAAAATTCAAAGCGGTGGCCGCAATTGAATACCTTATACATCTCTTTCCAGTCTGTCGCGCTCTGCTGCTGAATGAGGCGGAAGAGAGGCGGTACAGGGAAAAGATTGTCTTTGGTAACCTTCAGGCCATCGGAGAGGAAGTGGAGAATCTTTGTCTGTGCGCCGCCCGAGCAGTGTATCATGCCATGTATTTTCTTGCGCATCTCCCTGAGTACTTTCGCTACAACAGGAGCGTATGTACGCGTCGGCGATAGCACAAGCTTACCGGCGTCGAGCGGTGAGCCATCCACGGAATCCGTCAGGCGACAGCTGCCTGAGAATTTCAATTCCTCAGGGACAGCGGGATCGCAAGACTCAGGATATTTCTCCATAAGATATTTTGCAAATACGTCATGGCGAGCGGAGGTAAGGCCGTTGCTTCCCATACCGCCGTTATATTCTTTCTCATACGTAGCCTGTCCGTAGGAAGCAAGACCCACGATGACATCGCCGGCCTGAATGTTGGCATTGTCGATCACGTCCTCACGTTTCATACGGCACGTCACGGTGCTATCAACAATAATCGTGCGGACGAGGTCGCCGACGTCGGCCGTTTCGCCGCCGGTGCTGATGATATTGACGCCATATCCACGCATCTCTTTCAAAAGTTCTTCCGTGCCGTTGATAATGGCGGAAATCACCTCACCCGGGACGAGCAGTTTATTACGTCCGATGGTAGATGAAAGGAGAATATTGTCGGTTGCGCCGACACACAGCAGGTCATCGATATTCATAATGAGAGAATCCTGCGCTATTCCCTTCCATACGGAGAGGTCGCCCGTTTCACGCCAGTAGAGATAGGCAAGAGAGGATTTAGTGCCGGCTCCGTCAGCGTGCATAATATTGCAATAGAGAGGATCTCCTCCGAGGATATCCGGGATTATCTTGCAGAAAGCTTTGGGATACAAGCCCTTGTCGACGTTCTTTATGGCATTGTGTACGTCTTCCTTAGATGCGGAGACGCCACGCAGATCATATCTGTTATCTTTCATCTTGTTGATATTGTCAGGTTATGTCACGAGTTTTTCATTCCGCCACGCCTTCGGACTTTTTGCGGCCCGGCGACGCCTTTGGTTTGAAAGCACAAAAGTAATAAAATTTCCGCACTGTTCCAACAATACGCAATAAAAAAAGCCTTCCGGAAATTATCCGGAGGCTTTTGCGTCCTCTCGTTAGGAGTACTATCCTATAAGAATCTGTATAATTAATTTGTTGTATCTGATCATTTGGTGATGATTCGGCGGGCACCTACGTAGCGGGGCACGTAATAACCCTCGAAATCGTTGTATCTTACGCCTCTTATAGATGCGTGGATGAATCGGAAGGTGCCTTTCTCATTGTCAGCGCTTACCACGATTCCGACGTGGCCTACATTCTTACCGCTGCTGCGGCTCGTGAAGAAGACGAGGTCGCCTTTGCGGAGGTCATTGCGGGCAACAGGCACTCCCTGCGTGTACTGCATACGCGAACCCGGAGAGATGTTATATCCGAATTGTTTGTAAACGTAGCTCGTGAATCCTGAGCAGTCAAACTGATTGGGGCCTTTGGCTCCGTGAACATATCTCTTGCCGAGATGCTTTGCGCCCTCTTTAAGAATATCATCAAGCATTTCCATACTTTCTGCTGAAAGACCGGCGTATGCTCTGCTTTCTCTATTCTGTATATCGGTGGAGATAAAATCGTTAAGGATGCTTTTGTCGAGGCGGTTCTTTACGTTTGCGAGCTGCTCTTTATGTGCTTTCTGTCGAGCCATCTGTGCTCGTGAAGGAGTCTGTGCAAAGGCTGTCGAAAGGCCTAAAAATATAAGCGTTGAAGCTACTATATATTTGAAATTCATTATTGTCGTGGTGAAATATAGATTAGTTTTACGCTGCAAAATTACAAAATAAATCAAGCGATTCCAAATACATCTAACTAATTTTCAGTAATTTAACGCAATTTATGATTTTGCACACCCTTTCTTTCTCTGTGCACAATACGACAATTTGACCAATATATCAACCATTTTACGCGCCTGAGAATTTGAAATACGAAAGTCCGAACACCCTCTGTTTCCACTTTCATTTATGGCTGCAAAATTTTTGCACGGACAAATTTTGCACACCACTTTTCGGCGTGTGCAATAAATCGCTTCTCCGCGAAATTCAAGCGCCGAAAATTACGAAAAGGACTGTTCGGCACATCACCGGTCACATCTATTATATATTTTTAGCCCGTTTTCACTTGCTGTTTTTTCCATTTTTTTGTAATTTTGCATCTTCAAAAAATAGACGCAGATCAAAAATGAAGACTAATGTAGCAGTATTTTTCGGAGGCCGTTCAGTGGAACACGAGATTTCCGTTATCTCGGCTCTTCAGGCCATCAACGCATTCGATAAAGAAAAATATGAGATTGTCCCCATATACATTACCAAGCAAGGACGATGGTATACAGGCGACAATCTCCTCGATATACGCAATTACCGCGATCTCGGCAAACTTATAGAAAACGCCACTGAATGTTTCATGCGTCCGGAGTACGGCGACTATAATCTCTACAAGGCAGAGACGGGGCGCTTCATGAAACGCAATCCCGTTATCGCCGAACTTCACGTCGCTATCCCCGTATTGCATGGCACCAACGGAGAAGACGGCATCTTCGAGGGGTTGCTTGAGACCATCGGCATTCCCTTCGCCGGTTGCAATACCCTCTCCAGCGCCAACGGTATGGACAAGGTGACGATGAAGATGATTCTTCGTGAGTCGGGAATTCCCGTCGTTGATTACGTTTGGTTCACCGATAAAGAGTGGTTCAGCCGCAAAGAAGAGATTCTCGATGAGGTAGAAAACAAACTCGGTTTCCCCGTAATAGTGAAGCCGGCGAACCTCGGATCATCCGTAGGTATCGGCAAAGCGGCCAATCGCGACGAGCTGATTGAGAAAATCAATAACGCGGAGAAATTCTCCATGCGCATCATAGTGGAACACATGATAGAGCAGCTTAAGGAGATCAACTGTTCCGTTCTGGGCGATGCCGACGATCATCAGTCATCTGTATGCGAAGAGCCTATCAAGAGCGGCGATTTCCTCTCCTACGAGGATAAGTATATGGGAGGCACGAAGACCAATGCCGGTATGCAAAGCAGCGACAAACGCATCCCTGCCGATCTCCCGGAGGAGACATCGAAGCGAATTCAGGATATGGCCGGCGAGACTTTCCGCGTTCTCAGCTGCCACGGTGTAAGCCGCGTCGACGTGATGATTGACGAGAAAGACAACTCTATCTACGTCAATGAAATCAACACCATCCCCGGCTCACTGAGCTTCTATCTTTGGGAGGCCACGGGCATCACGTTCCCTCAGCTGATGGATAAGCTCGTTGAGCTCGCACTGAAGCGCAAAAGAGAAATGGGCCGCAAGACTTTCTCTTACGATCATAACATCTTCGCACTCGGTGGCGGAGTCAAGGGAGCCAAAGGTGCCAAAGGCTCGAAATTATAATTGAAAATATTGCATCACGATGAATAAGTTTAAAGAATACAACGGGCAGCTCAATCTGTCCGACATCAATAAAGAAGTACTCGCCGAATGGGATGCTCACAATCTCTTTGAGTCGAGTATGACAGAAAGGGAAGGTTGCCCCTCTTTCGTTTTCTACGAAGGACCTCCGTCGGCCAACGGCATGCCGGGCATCCATCACGTTATGACGCGCACTATCAAGGATATTGTATGCCGTTATAAGACAATGCGCGGATTCCATGTTAAGCGCAAAGCCGGATGGGACACGCACGGACTTCCGGTAGAGCTTGGCGTAGAGAAAAGCCTCGGAATCACCAAGGAAGACATCGGCACGAAGATTTCCGTAGACGATTACAACGCAGCCTGCCGCAAGGAGGTCATGAAATATACCAAGGAATGGACCGACCTGACCCACAAAATGGGATATTGGGTAGATCTCGACAATCCCTATATCACTTACGATAACAAATATATCGAATCGGTATGGTGGTTGCTTAAAAATCTCTACAACAAAGGGTATCTCTACAAAGGCTACACTATCCAGCCGTACAGTCCTGCAGCAGGTACGGGTCTGAGCTCTCACGAGCTGAACCAGCCGGGCTGTTACCGCGATGTCAAGGACACGACAGCCACCGTCATCTTCGACATCCTCGACCCCAAAGAGGAGATGACGGGATGGGGACGTCCATGCTTCATAGCGTGGACCACGACACCGTGGACACTTCCTTCCAATACCGCACTTTGCGTAGGGCCGAAGTTTGATTACGTCGCCGTACGCACTTATAATCCATATACGGACGAAAAAATCACCATGGTGATGGCGGAGGCTCTTGTAAACAGCTATCTGAAGCCCGAAGGAGCCACCCGTCCTCTCGATGAATATAAACACGGCGACAAGGTAATCCCCTACGAAATCGTAGGCCGTTACAAAGGCACTGACCTCGTCGGGATGCATTATGCACAGCTTATGCCGTGGGTTAAACCCTGCGACAAAGTGGACGAGCACGCAGCCTCATACGTTAGAGAATACGCCGACGCTCATCCTGAGAAAGTATTCAGCGTAGGCAACGACAAATTTGTTGAGCTTGAGGAATGCGCCTTCCGCGTAATCCCGGGCGACTACGTCACTATCGAAGATGGTACCGGTATCGTTCACATCGCACCGACATTCGGTGCCGACGACGCCAAGGTTGCCAAAGACGCCGGCATCCCTCCCCTATTTATGATAAACAAGAAGGGGGAGACGCGCCCGATGGTTGACCTCCGAGGCAAATATTATACGCTCGACGAGCTGGCTCCCTCTTTTGTAGACGCCTGCGTCAATCTGGAGGAATATTCCCGTCACGCCGGCGACTTCGTCAAGAACGCCTACGATCCGAAATACAACGAAAACGGCAAATACGACGAGGCGCGCGCATCTAAAGAGGAAGACCTCAACATCGTCCTTTCGCTCGAACTGAAGAAGGACGGCAAGGCTTTCCGCATCGAGAAGCAGACGCATAACTATCCTCACTGCTGGCGCACCGACAAGCCCGTACTCTATTATCCCCTCGACAGCTGGTTCATCCGCACCACGGCCTCCAAAGAGCGTCTTATGCAGCTCAACGAGACCATCAAATGGAAACCGGCCTCGACAGGAACGGGACGTTTTGGCAAATGGCTTGAAAATATTCAGGACTGGAATCTCAGCCGCTCAAGATACTGGGGCACACCGCTTCCTATCTGGCGCACTGAAGACGGCAAGGAGGAGATCTGCATCGGTTCTTACGCCGAGCTCTACGATGAGATAGAGAAGAGTGTAGCCGCCGGAGTGATGACGGCCAATCCCCTTAAGGAGAAAGGCTTCGTTCCCGACGAATATGATAAGGAAAACTACGACCGCATCGACCTCCATCGCCCCTACGTAGACGAAATCGTCCTCGTATCTCCCTCCGGAAAGCCGATGAAACGCGAACTCGACCTCATCGACGTATGGTTTGACAGTGGCGCGATGCCCTACGCACAGATCCACTATCCCTTTGAAAACAAGGAGACATTCGATAAGAAAGAGGTCTATCCGGCCGACTTTATCGCAGAGGGTGTCGATCAGACGCGCGGATGGTTCTACACGCTGCACGCCATCGCGACTATGTGTTTCGACTCCGTAGCCTACAAAGCTGTCATCTCCAATGGTCTCGTGCTTGACAAGAACGGCAACAAGATGTCAAAGCGCCTCGGCAACGCCGTCGATCCGTTCAACAATATCGAACGTTTCGGCTCCGATCCCGTACGCTGGTATATGATTTCCAATTCCCAGCCGTGGGACAACCTCAAATACGACGAAGACGGCGTGACGGAAGTAAGCCGCAAGCTCTTCTCCACGCTTTATAACACATATAAATTCTTCGCCCTCTATGCCAATGTGGACGGATTCATCGGCGCTGAACCCCTTGTGCCGTCCGACAGACGCCCGGAGATTGACCGTTGGATCATCTCCCTGCTCAACACACTTGTCAAGACCGTGGCCGATGCCCTCGACGACTATGAGCCCACAAAAGCCGCTCGCGCGATAGAGAAATTCGTCAACGACAACCTGTCAAACTGGTACGTGCGCCTCAACCGCAAGCGTTTCTGGGCCGGCGAAATGAACGAGGACAAGCTCTCCGCATATCAGACCCTTTACAACTGTCTGAAGACTGTGGCACAACTCATAGCACCGTTCGCACCTTTCTATGCAGACCGTCTTTACGGCGACCTCATCGCGCCCGCTGCCGACAACGGATATGCTTCCGTGCATCTTTCCCGCTTCCCCGAGAGCGACAACGCTCTGATCGACAAGCAGCTTGAGCGCAGTATGCAGCTCGCACAGGATGTTACGTCGAATGTTCTCGCGCTTCGCCGCAAAGTAAATATCAAGGTGCGCCAGCCGCTCTCCACACTCCTTGTAGCAGTAGCAGACAAAGAACAGATAGCCGCACTCGAAAGCGTGCGCCAGCTTGTCCTCGGAGAGGTGAACGTGAAAGATATGCGCGTGGTGGACAATGAAGAATCCGGGCTGGTCAAGAAGGTAAAAGCCGATTTCCGCAAACTCGGTCCGAAATACGGCAAAGTAATGAAGCAGCTCGGCAAAGCCATTGCCGGTATGGATGCCGCTCAGATCGCCGAACTCGAACGCACGGGACAATACACATTTACCGATATTGAAGGCTCACCCGTTGTTCTCGTCGAAGACGTCGAGATCATTCCGGAAGAAATCCCGGGATGGCTTATGGCTAATGACGGAAACATTACCGTCGCCTTAGATGTTACTATTACACCGGAGCTCAAAAACGAAGGTATGGCACGTGAGCTCGTCAATCGTATACAAAACATAAGAAAGGCAAAAGACTTTGACATCACTGACAAGGTATCCGTCAGACTCACCGATACCCCCGAGACTCGTCAGGCAGTTCAGGAATTCGGTCGCTATATAGCCTCTCAGGTACTCGCGACAAGTCTCGAACTCTTCCCCGGTTTTGCCGAAGGTGAAGAACTCGACATCGACGGACTCAAAGTATTTGCCCTCGTAGAAAAAGACTGAAAGCTATGAACGAAAATCCCAAACGATACTCCGATGAAGATCTGGAAGAATTCCGCCAGATCATCAATGAGAAGCTTGCCAAAGCGCGCAAGGAATATAACGATCTTGTCGGCAGTGTAGGAACGGAAGAAGACTCCGACGACGGACGTGTTTCATCTTTTGAACCGATGGAGGACTCCACCACGGCCACGCAAAAAGCCGAAGTGAAACGCCTCGCCGAGCGACAGATGCAATTCATCCAGAAGCTGGAGGCCGCACTCGTCAGAATCGACAACAAGACCTATGGTATCTGCCGTGCTACCGGCAATCTTATTCCCAAAGCACGTCTGCGCGCCGTGCCGCACGCCACACTTTCTATCGAAGCAAAAAACAGATAATTCATAACAATCCTAACACGGCAGAAACTGCGCCATTTCCTCGGCTCAGCTTCTGCCGTTACAAATTATGAATCAACCCGACATCACCCCCCTTTCACGCAATACAATATCTTGTAGAGCTTGGGCAGTAGCCGCTGTATTCTCCCTCATCATCATTGCCGACCAAGCCCTCAAAATATACGTCAAAACCCATTTCTTTCTCGGTGAAGACTACCCCATTCTCTCTTGGTTCCAGTTAAAATTCATCGAGAACAACGGTATGGCGTTCGGAATGGAGCTTGGCTCAAAAATAGCCCTCACTCTCGGACGTATCGCCGCCGTAATATTATTCTTCTGGTTCATCTCCAAAATCATCAAAGCACCGAAGATAAAAATCGGCTTCTTTATCATCGCCGCGATGATAACGGCCGGAGCATTCGGCAATATCATCGACTGCATATTCTACGGGCAGATCTTCAATAACCCTTATCCTCCGGAAATCGCACAACTGTTCCCGGCATCAGGTGGATATGCAGGATGGTTTGAAGGGAGAGTCGTAGATATGCTGTATTTCCCCATTTGCGAATTTAATTGGCCCGACTGGATACCATTCATCGGAGGACAACATTTCGAGTTCTTCCAATACATATTCAATATCGCCGATGCATCAATCTGCGTAGCCGTATTCCTCCTTATCTTCTTCTATTCCAACGACTTCGGCGAAGCTCTCCTATATGTGAAAAATTCCCTCAAAAAATCAGAAGACCCCAAACTGAAATGAACCGTCTGTCCATATACGCCACGCTGATTTTACTCGCAGCCATCATCTTTCAGGCCTGCGACAACCGACCCGATGACGTCATCTCCGAAAACGACGCCGTCAATCTTCTCACTGACCTTCAGTTGGCAGAAGCGTATATGGACATTCATCCATCACAATACGCTTCCAACGACGCCCGCAATTCGCTCAAACTTGCAATACTTAAGAAACACGGCGTAACGGAAGCTCAGTTCGACTCGACCATAAACTGGTACGGTCACCACATAGACAAATACACCGAACTATACGGCAAAGTAACAAAAAAGCTCGAAAAAGAGCGTGCAAATATCAACGGCACCTCTAATCAAAGCGACCTCCACAACTCCCTGTGGCCCTATCCGCAGATGGCAATGGTCTCCAATCTCTCCCCCATCCCCGGCCTCCGATTTTCCACCAAACAATCCATTGGCCGTGGCGACCTCCTTGAATGGAAAATGACCCTCTCCAATAACACTTCTGTCTATGCCACGCTCGGAGTGGAATACACCGATGGCGCACTTTCGCTTCTCAACAGAATGTCGGGAGGAACCAAACATTTCTCCATCAAACTGCAGACCGACTCCACACGCGACGTGAAACGCATCTTCGGTCTCCTCAACGTTACCGATCAATCCTCTCTTCCCCTTTGGTGCGACAGCATCGCCATCCTCAACACCCCCTTGCAGCCCGACCGATATTCAAATTTCAACTATCAGAACAACCTCCTCCCTCCCGGACAAAACCGCAAACCGAAGCCGCAAGCATCATTGCAAACACCCACCTCATCCATGCCTCAATCCGCTTCATCCTCAATGACGACTATCCCCTCATCTCAGAGCGTCACATCCGCCCCGCAAACGCCCGCATCCGCGTCTGCCGTTTCCGGCCACGACACGCGCTCTATCGGTCGCCCCGGACAATAATCATCCCTCCACTTTGACATTACTTTATTCTGCAAGAATATGGACAAGGATTGACTCCGGCGCTTTCCCGTCCCCTCGATTGCTCTTATTTTCAAGGGGAGCGGTCAGCAGAAAGACCTTGTCGTCTGACAGACGCATAACCCTATAACGACGACTCATCCCGAGTCTTTCAAGCTCGTTTGCAAACGATTCGCCGTCCTCACTGCGCCTGCAGTCCAAAACCGTTTCAGGCTCGAAATGGCGCAACAAATCAACCATATTACCCTTATATCCATCATCGATTAGCAAATAATCACACGGGCGCGGTGTGGCAGGTATTTCAAATTGTTTTCGTGCCCGACTGCTGTAAACATTGCGCGCCACAAGCACAAACCTCTTGCCACAGAACATCCATTCGGCCGATTCGCGCTCGGGCAACGGCAATTCCATCCGCTTTCCGTCACCGTCATACGCTCTGATTGTCACTGTGAAAAGAGTTCGCCGCACACTCAGCTGCCCCGGACGCTCACCCTCCATGCAGAGGGGAATCGTAATTATGGCCACGATTATCAATGCCAATGACGTCAATGCGCCATAACGTAACATTCGCATCCGCCTGACACCGGCTACTGCCGTAGCATTTGCCTCACGATTTTTCCTCGCCTCGATTATCGCTCCGCACGCCAGTCCCAACCCCACTGTGCCAATCGAAAACAATGCCACCGTAACCCATCCGGGAGTGTAATAAACAACGTCGCCTTCCGTGCCCAAAGCCCCTGTCAAAGCTACGATTCCGTCAGAACCCAATTCCACTAAATGCCGGAGCAGTTGCAAAGGAAATCCCACCCATGCCGAAAGAACATAGAGGATAGAAACAATCATATATAAGGGCAGCAGAGGAAGAATCATTGTGTTAGTTATGGCAAACCACAGCGAGAATGTACCGAAATGATATGCGACAATGCTCCAAGTTCCTAAAGTCGCCACGATCATCGCTCCAAAAAATGAAGCGATTTTATATCCCATTCCGTACTGTTTGCCCGCTATTATCTCTGCCAGCCAACTGTATGAAATCAAGCATAATACGCAGAAGAAACTGAGCTGAAAGGCGGGATCGGCCAGTGCGCTGCGATTAATCAGAAGAATCACAAAAGCGGCCGCGAAAAGTGCGTTGAGCGAATCGCTTTGCCGTTCGAGAGCAATAGCCGCGAGCATCATTGACGCCATAATAGTAGCACGGACCGTGCTGACGGGGAAGCCAACGGCATAACAATATATCCAGAGAATCAATATGGCAACGAAATATCTGATTTTAGACGAGACAACCAGATTTAACGGCATCAGGAGTGTCAGTATTATACCTAAAATAATAGAGATGTGCATACCGCTGAGCGCAAAAACGTGCGCCACGCCGGAGAAGGCAAACTGCTGCCGCAACGTTTCCGTGCAGTCGCTCCTATCACCCAAAAGCAGCATTTTTACAAGTACGCGCGCCGTAGGCGACAGCCCTGCTTCATCTATCCGGCGCGAGAGTTTCTCGCGCATTTCATTCTCTTCTGCCCCCTCTTTCTTAATCGTATTCCGCCCGGCGCGTACCGTCCCGACCACTCCCCGACTCTCTAAAAATGAATCGTAATCCGAGCGGAAAAAGAGCTTCTCATCCAACCATTCTATGTTGTCGGGAAAGGAGATTACATCGCCCATTTTCACATCTCCGGCATCGGCATATACCATTAATCTGAACGCCCCTGCAAAATCATCGGAAATTGACGCATTTACGCTGTTTTTATAATTCTCCACACGCACCATATATCGGTCGCCATACTCCCCCGTCGTCACCTCTTCTACTGTCGCTGTCAGGCGTCCTTGAGGCTGAGGAATATCCCTTACCGGCCTGTTTCTATCCTGAATATGAAACAGGATTAAAGACGCTCCTAAGGTGAGCAGAAATACAATATATTTCCCGTATTTAGGCCAATTTTCAAACCGGGACAGAGCCGAACCTTTTATATATCCCCAAAAACCTTTTCCCCGTCCATTCACCGCTCCGAAGAATATTACGCAGCCTGCGAGAAGAGATGCCACAGCCGTTATCAGCGAGCATCCCAATCTTTCCAGACCTATCGCCACAAGAAGCGCAAGCAGCGGAACGAGGAATGTTTTTGAACCTTTCATACCACTATGTTGTCCAGATTTCCCAAGATTTTAGAGCCTGAAGACGAAGCATTTCAAGTCCGTTTTTAGTGCGCGCGCCTTGCTCACGGCATAAGCGCAGGAATTCTGTCTCCTCGGGATTGTAGATCAAATCAAAGCAAAGATGATCAGGGCCGATACTATCGTATGGAATAGAGGGAGCTAATCCTGCAAGCTTTCCCATACCGAGAGGCGTAGCATTTATTATCAGCTTATTTGAAGCTATTATTTCGGGAGTCAGTTCTCCGTAGATTAGTCCATTTCGAGGGTCGCGACTTACTGAGCTGAAAGTAATTCCAAGCTGCTCAAGGGCCTTCTTTACGGCACGCGACGCTCCCCCGCTTCCGAGCACAAGCGTTGAAATTTTATCTGCTCTTTTGTCACATACACAGCGAAGAGATTCTCGAAAACCATAAATATCCGTGTTATACCCTATTAATCTTCTTTTGTCGGAATCATTAATTATTTTTACACAATTCACGGCCGAAATATCGCGGGCATCAGGCATTATATCATCAAGAAATTGTATGATTTCTTCCTTCCATGGACTCGTAACATTAAATCCTTTTAATGATTTCTGCGATTCAAAAAAGGAGGGAAAATCAGAAATCTGTTCAATATCAAAAGCCGCATAAAAATCGTTTACCAACCCCTCTTTACTAAACTTATCATTAAAAAAGGAAGCGGAAAATGAATGACCGACGGGGTGCCCTATCAATCCGTATGTCACTATATTTTTATCCATATTTCATTAAAATTTCTCCTCATTGATAATTAAATTGTAACCCCTGACACATCCCCCTTATCCTTTAACATTCTGGCAAATTTGTAAAATCATTGTATACTTCAATTATGCCCGTTATCCGTAGCTCTATAAGAATTGAAACTGATTCATCTTAATTTGATGCCATAATAGTCGAAGTAATATTCAATGATTTCTCCTATACAAATTTAATCATTCCTCAGTATCCTTGTCTAAATATCCAGCTTTTCTCTTTAATCTATATATATTAAATATTATTGATATACTTAATCGAATTATTATATTATTAAAACATTAACCTTTATATACAAATATCATTATACAATAATGAGAGTCAGAATTTCACCATATCGCAGGATGAAATATTTATATAATTAAAGGTACTAAGAAAAAATTACCTGAACCGCCAAAACAAATACTTTCACAAAGAAAAGTAAGCTAAAGATTAAATGATTTTTCATCATTGAAATATCACACCCCTGAAGTAAACGTTTCAAAGGTATTATCATCATAGTAGACGGTAATTTGAGTAACTTTACGCGGTTTTGCACGCATTTTCATTATTTCACGCTCTAATTCCGCAATTCTTTTAGATGCATTATTCAACTGAGTTACAAGCGATTCAGCACTGTTTTTGGCAGAATTAACCCCAATTTCCTTGCTATATTTATTCCCCTCATTACCAACTGCACGGGAAAATGAATTCTCGGAAGCATTTTCGCAATAAAATTGCGTATCATCGGAATTATCAAATGGAGTCGAATCGTCAATTGCATAACCGGAGGCAGCATCCCCATCTAACGGATCATCCATTTTAAGCATCGCCCCCTCACCGAAGAGCAACCAGAGAATAGACAGCTTCGGATATGCTGAATGGATCTGACCGACTAACACATCGCTTATCTTCTTATTTCTACCGGAGAGCAACTGCGATAGGGTAGGACGGGGAATTCCACAGCTATCCGCGAAAAACGAATTAGACAACCCTTCTGAGTCCATGAAGAATTTTAGACGAGTCGCTACATTTTCTTCTGCCATAGTGAAAATATCATTAGTTTCTTTCGAGTACAAATTTAATCAATATTTTGCAAACTGCAAATTTTAAAAGGGAAATAATCATCAATCCGCCTCACTTCAACCAATCATCAGAATCATTAAAAGATTTACATTCCAACACTTTTCATTTAAAGTAATACTTTACAATCATACTATTAATACACTACCATTCAAACACTTACACGACACCAATGCCATTACACTACCATACACCATTTACCCGACCCTCATTTCTTAGTGCACCACTTTAGAATAATTTCCTATTTAGCTTTATATCAGCCATTTATAGATTATATTAATTTTTGTTAATCAGTAAAATTTACATTATACGCACTACTATATTAAGCAAATTCTCATTTGGCAACAGGACTGTATCTCCAAACCAAAACCTCTTTTTCGTTTATCTTTGCACACGCACAATTGCAAATAGTGTAATTTTCAAATACACTATTCCAATTTGCAAATACATAATTGCAAATTGCCATTCTTCCCCTATTCCAGCAAATGGGCAGGTTACAAATTGACCAATTCATCAATAGCGGTCTCCCCCACTGTCGATTGACTTCTGCACCATCACTCTACTTTTACGCTACTGAGAATCAAATTTTAGAATATTAACCATACATCGCAGCTTCAGAGGGTTTTAAAGGATTCTCACGGAGTTAAAATGCACCTAAATCACTATTATATATCTTAAATTCAATACGTTATTCAAAATTCTAAAATCTTCATCCTTCTATGCAAATAGAATTTTCCCACGAATTTTGGCTTTCCTATACCCTTCCTCTCAAAATTCACCGGTAATCACTCTCCTCTTTTGAACACACACAAGTAATCACTCTCACTTTTTGAGATACGTCGGTAATCACTCTCAATTTTTGGGATCTGAGCGATAGAAATATTATTCCCCTTCCTAAAAATTTTTAGGAAGGGGACAGCAAGCAACAACATTCAGGATTACCTTCCGTCATTTCAACGGAAGATAATTAGTCGCCATAGCGAATATTAATCTAACAAATACGACATATTTATGGGAACGCGAGGAAGGAAAAATGCTTCTCCTATGAGATCATTTACCTGACGATTACGCCATAGGATCTCGGCAAGCTGTGGCATCGACAATCGCATTATTCCCTTTTTGGCAATCTCGAAAACCTCGGATTCATCCGACGGCAAACCGCTATGCTCATTGATGGGAAGTTCTTGTTTTACCTTTTGCACTTTATACTGATCCGGCGTTTCACCGACCACAAGCATAGTCTGCACTCCCCTCTCACTCTTAATATATATATATTCAAAATCAGAAAAAGGTTGTTTCACGAGAATCGAAAATTTAAAATCATTCTTATCATTGCACGTGAATTTTAAAATCTCAGAAGCACGCAACAGTAGCGCCATTCCATAATTTTCAGGATGCGACCCTACTTCATAGATGTCCTCTTCATTCCATTCAACCGATCGATTATTTTCAGAAGTTTTATAATTGAAATTAAAGGGACTCCAGACAAGTTTTCTTTTTTCTTCTTCAGGATATTTATATCTTAAAATTGAAAAATTGGGATATTGTTGTTTTATATATTGTAGTAATAATCTTTTTGAAAAATTATCATCACCATAAAGATGAGGAATTAAAATTTCATCATTTTTATTAATATTAAAAATTGCAATTGCAGTAATCTTATTATTATCACAATTACGCACCACCACTACCCTACCTTTGCTAATTAAATTTTCCCTTAAAATTAAATCAACATCTTTTATATTTCTTAGAATATCAAAATAAGAATCATTATTACATATTTCATCTAAGAAATTATCTATATCATTTAACAGCCCATTATCTATTTCTTTAATTTCTTCTACAAATATTTTTAAATTTGAGTTACCATTATAGTAACAAATTAATGGACAAATATTCTCATTTCTGAATACATCATCATCTAAAAAGAAATTATGCGACGACGAATATCGATTGGCGCTCCTCTTAAAACAGTCCACGTATCCTATTCCCAAATAATAGTCAGACAATTCTGAAGACGCCGGTATCAAAAATGTAAAATCGAATTTATTAATACTCGCTTTTTTATTAATTTTATCCACAAGTTTCGTCATAATTCCTTGACGCCGGTACTCGGGCTTAGTCGCAAGTCCGCACAAATATAAACCGGACAATGATGCGTCACCCGTCTTTGAGCTATCCTCCCGAATATCCTCTCTGATAGAAACATTTTTACTTCCTGCGCAAGTGCGTGAGTCATTATCATTAATATTCCTTTGGAAACGGCTTTTACGCTGAAGAGTATGACTCCTTACAAATCTGTAAGGAATGCCGAGAAGGGCTGCCACCAAGTGCCCGTCACGCTCCTCATATTCTATGTATTCAGGATTGAAATAGCCGTCAAAGACCAACGAAATATACTCGTCAGAATCATTAAACGTCTTCTTCCAAAGCGACATCATCTCTTTTTTTAACTGTGCGCTTTCCATCTGACAGTCATTTTAATTATGATTCTCATTTCCTTCGAGGCTCCTGCGGAATCAGAGGGAAACGGCTAAACTTCAAAACACCGTAATAATTTGCGCACGGCGTTCTGGTGACAATGCTTGTTTAAAATAAACAATTCTTCTGACTGCAAAGTTTAAGAATTGTCCGAAAGTTCTCTTAAAAGTTGTTAATCTTAAGAAACAGACATCAAAAAGACGCGGCTCGGGAAGATATGTAGAATACAATACCTCGGTCCGTCCGAACCAATTCGCAGATTTTTAAGATTGAACACCGTCAATCTCTCGAAAAATTGCTAACTTTGCAATTAAGGCATCGTATGGGGAATGGCCAGGAATAGAAATACATAAGTACATAAGAATTATAAATCTTATAAATGACAAATCAGAATTATGACTAATTTCGTAAAAGTGCAGTACGCCCGGACGGGCAAATCAATTGAATCTGATCCACAACTCCGACAAATTATTTATCTTTAAATATGAAATTCTGGGAATATATAGGTGAGTTTTTATTGTTTCGATGGCTGTTTTGCTCTCACAAGCACAAAAAGACAGAAAATGATCTCTCAGCCCCGGTTACTAACTATGGGAACAAGGATATAGATGAATTAGATTCGCACATCGGTTTTGGGAGGCATAAGGATAACAGTTATTCTCGTTATGACAACCAAGACTATGGATATTCTCAATCATACGATGATTTCATTGACGAGCAGGACGACTATGATATGATGGATGATGATTTTTAGTAATTAGTTTTGGCTGGATTTTAGGTAGTGTTCCGCTGAGTGTGTCCGAGAATGCTGCGGAGGATGGAAAGAAGGAGGATGCACCAATGCACAGGCACACCCTCCCGGTTGTCAAATAATCTAATATCAATAATCTGATGTGTGTTTCTTATTTAAGACGAAGAAAAGAATAGCCGAAGCGCTCGGCCGCAGCACGTTCAAGTTCTTCTCTAAATTCAGGCGCCGCGACAGAAATCATCAGTTTTGCCCGTTCGGCAAGATTCTTTCCGCGAAGATTGACACATCCGTATTCAGTAACTATGAAATTCGTCTGGAAACGGGTCGTTACAACACCGGCACCCGGCGTAAGGATCGGCTTAATCTTATTCTGACCTTTATGCGTCGTGGCAAGCATTGCGAGGAAGGAGAGCCCCCCTTCGCTGCGCGACGAACCATAAACGAAGTCGTGCTGCCCACCTACACTGGAGAAAATGCGAGTTCCGATAGAGTCGGCGCACACCTGACCTGTAAGATCGATTTCAAGGCATGAATTAATCGACATCACCTTCGGATTCTGTGCGATGATGAAGGGATCGTTGGTCCAAGCCACTTCCTTGATTACTATGTCCTTGTTATAATCCATATAATCATAGAGACGTCTGGAACCGAGTGCAAGCGACGCGACGGATTTCCCGGGCATAATCTTCTTCTGAGAGTTGTCGATAATTCCTTTCTCCAACAACGGAAGAACGCCATCGGTCATTGCCTCTGTATGAAGACCGAGATGTTTATGGTTTTCAAGAGCGCGAATCACAGCGTTGGGGATACCGCCCACTCCGATCTGCAGCGTTGCTCCGTCGGGGATATGTTCAGCGATAAAATTACCTATGCGTATCTCTTTCTCCGTCGGAACAGCCGTCGGAACCTCTACCAGAGGATCATCAACCTCCACAGCGGCGGCGAGTTCTGATATATGAATCACCGCATCGCCGTAGCTGAAAGGCATCTGCTTATTGACTTGTGCTATCACGCGGTCCGCACATTCCACAGCTGACGTTGCAAGGTCGGCCGACACTCCGAAACTCACATAGCCGTCCTTGTCCGGCATCGAGCAATTGATAAGCGCGACATCGATCGGACAAGTCCCGTCGCGAAACAGTGCCGGCACCTCGCCGAGAAAACGCGGCGTCATCGTTCCGTAGCCCTCCTCTATCCATTTGCGAACGCTGTTGGAGACGAAGAAGCTGTCCACAAGAAATGAATCCTTGAACTCAGGACGGCAGTAAGGCGCTGGCCCTTTGGCCACACAAAATGCGCTGTAAAGCGTCACATCTTTCAGCTCGTTGCCACGCTTGGCCAGAGCATCCACAAGAATTTCGGGCACGGAAGTCGAGCCCTGTATATAAACATGGTCGCCGCTCTTCACCAATTTGGCGGCTTCATCGGCTGATACGAATTTGTCTTTAAAATCAGTGATCATTATTGAAAGCTTTTAAGCGTTCGTTAAGACGGGCGAAAGATTCATCATCAGAAATCATGGAGACGCATACGCGCACACCGTTCTGTTCGGAACCCGTGGATGGCAAGGAAATCGACGATACGCCATAACGCATCAACTCAATCTGTAATTCCTCGCTCGTCATATCTTTATAGCCCGCAGTAAAGAAGAAACCGTCCGAGATTGGACGATCACCGTCGATAGCGTAAACAATGTGGAAACCATTATCGAGAAGCATCTTCTTGACAATTCCGGCGCGGCGCCCGTATTCACGGGAATCCTTAACGAAATTCAGCTTACCGTCGCAGGCAGCGTCCATCATCGCAGCAAGCGCATACTGTGCGGAATGTGCCGTGCCGGACGAAGATACATAGAGTACGCCGAAAATATAAGCATCGCCGAAAGAAGGCATCTCATAGAAGTCCATAAGATATTGGTAATGACGATGATACACCTTGTCGCTCATACACACCAAAGCTATGCGCTGACCAGCGTAGGAGAATATTTTTGACGCTGAAATCATCAGCACATAATTGTCGGTGTATTTGGCGACAGTCGGCACGTATGGAGCTTGGAAAGGCTGGCCGAGGTCGGAACGGAAGTCCATTCCGAGATAAGCGAGATCTTCAAGCACAATGACGTCATATTTTGTAGCCATACGACCGATGATTTCCAGTTCCTCCTCGGTAAGGTTAGTCCATGCCGGGTTGTTAGGATTGGAATAGATAAGGCCGGTGATATTGCCCGCCTTCATCATCTCCTCAAGTTTGGCTTCAAGTTTCTTGCCACGATATTCATAGATATCGAAGGAAGCTATATTAAGGCCGAGCACTTTGGCCTGATTCCGCTGTGCCGGGAAACCGGGATTGATGAAAAGCATAGTGTCCTTCTCCGGCATACGTTGCTTAAGAAGAAGCATCATCGTGAAACAACCCTGCATCGAGCCGACGGTCGGCACGATACCTTGAGCCGGAACATCTACGTCAAGGAATGCCTTGATGAAGCGTGAGCCGGCCTTTTTGAGTTGCGGAATACCGTTGATGGCCGGGTATTTATTTGCGATGCCATCTTGCAGTGCGGCACACTCCGCCTCTACGCCTATCTGATTGGCAGGGAGGCCCGGATTGCCGATTTCAAGATGGATGAAAGGTTCGCCGGCCACCTCTTCAAGAGCGTCGGAGAGGCTGCAAATCTGACGGATTGTTGCCGTCGTTACGTCGACTATTTCGAGTTTTTTTATTGTTTCGTCAAGAGTTTTTTTGTCTATTGGGAACATACAATGGGTATGATTGAAAGGTTATATTTACGGCTCGAAGGAGAGAGAAGATATTAGAGAAGTTAAGAAAATAGGAAGAGAAGATAAAGGACGCACCTGACTTGGGCGCGTCCTTGCGAAATCTCTTATTTTTTAGCTGACTTTTCTGCCAACTCTCTGCCGGCACGATAAGCCTTTATATTCATCTCTACGATATTCTCACCCTTGGCGCCAAAGACCGTGCGGATGCCGTCTTCGATCTTGTCGGATTCTATTTCGATAAAGGGGGAAGCAGCGCCGAGGAGAACCATATTCGACGTTCTGGGAGACGCTACCTCTTTGGCCACGGCCTCCATATCGTAGGCCACGACGTTCTTGTGCGTATGCATCTCCTTCTTCACCTCCTCCATATCGGGATAGTTGTTGATATTCACGAAGGGGACGGTATTGGTCACGATCCATCCCTCCTCGCTGAGATATGGGAGATAACGGAGAGCCTCCATCGGTTCGAGGGAAACGATGAGGTCAGCCTTACCGAGAGGTATCAGGTCAGAAGCAATCGGTTCGCTGGAGATTCGGAGGTTTGACTGCACATCACCCCCACGCTGACTCATTCCGTGTACTTCAGCCTGCTTGATGTATAAATTCTCCTTCAGAGCGGCGGCTCCGAGAATAGTTGCTATCGAAAGGATTCCCTGGCCACCCACACCGGCCAGTATGATGTCTGTTTTCATTTCTTCAGTATAAGATGGTTTGACAACTTATTTTTTCTTTGCGGACGCATGGCGACGAGCCGTCTGGATGCACTCACGACGGGAAACGACAACGGAAAGACCCTTGTATTCGATTTCCTCGCGGAACATCTTCATCATATCGTCATGGTTCTTTGGCAGAGAGTCGATCGTTCTGACGTGAGCAGGATCAGCGCCGAGTCCGCGACAGATGTCTTCGAGCTTGCCTGTACCCTGCGAATCCTGACCGCCGGTCATACCGGTAGTAAGGTTGTCGGAGATTATGACAAGCATCGGCGTATTCTCGTTGATTGCGTCAAGCAGGCCGGTCATGCCGGAGTGTGTGAATGTGGAATCGCCGATAATGGCAACCGACGGATGCTGGCCGGCGTCGGCCGCACCTTTGGCCATTGTAATCGAGGCACCCATATCAACGCAAGTATCGATGGCATTGAAGGGGGCGAGATAACCGAGCGTATAGCAACCTATATCGCCGAACACCTTCGGGTTTTCATACTCTTTGAGCACGTCATTGAGCGCATGGTAAACGTCGCGGTGACCGCAGCCCTGACAAAGTGCCGGGGGACGGGGAACAGTTACGGTGGATGCGCCTTTGATAGCTGTCTCGGCAGCTGCTTCGAGGTTCGGACAGAGTGTGCGGAATCCTTCGCGGACAGAATCCGGAGTCAGCTCGCCCGTGCGCGGGAGCTGACCGCTCAGCTTGCCGTATACCTTCACGCCACGATTGAGGAAACCGCGGATGCGCTCTTCGATGAAAGGCTGACCCTCTTCGATTACAAAGAGAGCATCAACTTCGTCGGCGAGTTTCTTGATAAGTTTTTCCGGCAACGGATACTGAGAAACCTTGACGTAAGGGAACGGGCACTTGTCTCCGAACACCTCTTTAAAATAATTGTAAGCCAGACCACTTACTATGATACCGAGCTTCTTATCCGCCCCGTCGATATAAGCATTGAAAGGAGATTTCTCCGATTCCTCAATAAGTTGAGGGAAATCCTTCAAAAGCTGCACATAGCGACGTTTGGAATTGACAGGCATAAGAACCCAGTTTTTCTCGTTCTCTTTTTTCGGATAAGAGAGCTTATTTTGCGGCAGAGCCTCCTCGTCTACCTCCACGACAGCGCGGGAATGAGAGAGGCGAGTCACGAGGCGCGTAAGCACCGGCAGAGAATATTTCTCGGAGAGCTCAAAACCATAGCGAGCCATATCGTAGCACTCCTGCTGAGAGGATGGTTCAAGGATAGGAAGGAACGCGAAAGCCCCGTAGAAGCGGGAATCCTGCTCATTTTGCGAAGAGTGCATCGAGGGGTCGTCGGCGGCAATAACAAGGAGACCGCCGTTGGCGCCCGTCATACCGGAATTGACGAAACAGTCGGCGGCGACATTCATGCCGACATGCTTCATCGACACGATGGCGCGTTTGCCGCAGAAGGACATACCGAGGGCCTCCTCTACGGCTGTTTTCTCATTGGAGGACCAATGGGAATGAATATTTCTTTCTTTAGTCAGAGGATTGCCCTGCACAAACTCAAGAATTTCAGTCGACGGTGTACCGGGATAAGCGTATGCCCCGGAGAGGCCGGCTTTGAGAGCACCGAGCGCAAGCGCTTCGTCGCCCAGAAGCAATTGTTTGGTTTTCATGACGTTAGATACTTAATTATCTCTTAGTTTATATTTTTCCGCAAAGATAATCATATTTTCCCACTTATGCAAATTTCCTCCTTTTTTCAATAAAAGAGAATGATGTCTCGCCGGTCTCGCCGAGCAACACGGCGAGAAGAAAAATTTAGAAATTAATTTAACAGGAATTAAACCGGCGGCTAAATATTATGTCTAATATATAAACGAAATGGAATTCAGAGATGATAAGGGAAAGTAGACGGGGGATGTTTGTGACACCGTGAGGAAGAGAACCGAAGGTCAAACATAAAATTTAACAGTGATAATTTTGGGTGAGACTACTTTTTTTAGTAATTTTACGCCAATTTCCTGAGAAGGCTCGAAAATCCGGGCTTCAATCGGGTGTTAAACGGGAATCGAAGAAAAGGTTCACTCCCTCGGACATGCACCGGCAGTCCGACATAACTAACTTAAAAACAAATAAATACACAATAACTATGTTTAAGAAAATTCTTGCAATGAGCGTAATGATGTTTCTCGCAGTGACCGCATGGGCAGAACTTCCCTCGGTTACGCTGAAAGACATCAACGGTAAGACCATCAACACAGCCGAGCTGAGCAATGACGGCAAGCCTATTCTGATCAGTTTCTGGGCAACGTGGTGCAAACCGTGCGTACGTGAGCTTACGGCAATCCACGAGGTTTATCCTGACTGGGCAGACGAGCTCGGAGTCAAAGTGATAGCAGTCAGCATTGACGCCGCACAGGACGCACAGAAGGTAAAACCCCTTGCAGAACGCAAAGGATGGGCAGAGGATTATGAGATTCTTCTTGACCCGAACGGCGAGTTCAAACGTCAGATGGGTGTAGACATTCCGCCTCACGCATTTATCGTGGACGGCAACGGCAACATCGTATGGACGCATCAAGGCTATGTAGATGGTGGCGAACAGGACATCTACGAAGAGCTTGTAAAACTCACCAAATAAAGACTAACCACACAGAAGAGATACGGAGGCAAAATGCCGCCGCGTCTCTTTCTGTTGAAATGACGTAAATTCGTGAAAGACAGCGGAAGAGCCATATAAGGCCAAAGCTATCTTGTGCCCGCCGATTTAATCGGGGGGCTATGTCGTTTATAAACAATAACAACAACAAAGCCCTTACAATCCAACAACATGAAAACGAAAGGCAAAAGAATCACGATGGGGCTTGCGGCAGCCGCACTCTGCGCGCAGGCATTTGCACAAGAAGCAAAGCCCGATTCTGTGATAGTACCCAGAACGTATATGGGAGAACAGGTGATGGCAGCGGAGCCTGTGGAACGTCCCGTTACGAAAGACTCGTGGTGGAGCAAAGTCCGCGCCACAGGAAGTATACAGACACAATTTCTCTTTGCTCAGGACGACGAGAGAATCGGCACGGAGCTGCCGGACGGAAAAGTGCTTAACAACACTTATTTCGATCTCACAATCAATGCACCTTACATCTCGATAGGCGGACGTTTCGAGTTTATGAAATGGCCGTTGCCGGGTTATGAAAATGATTTCAAAGGATGGGGTGTTCCCTATATCTGGGCAACAGGCCATTATAAATGGGCGCAGCTCACGGTAGGAGATTTCTACGAGCAATTCGGTTCGGGTCTGATCCTGCGCACTTATCAGGAGCGCAGTCTCGGCGTTGATAATGCATTGCGCGGTGGACGTCTTAAACTGAATCCTGCAAGTGGTGTATATCTGACCGGACTGGCCGGCAAGCAGCGCCGCTACTGGGAACACAATTCGTCGTGGATCTGGGGCGGCGATGCAGAATGGACACTTGATGAAAGTTTCAAGAACGCCTTCTCCCCTCGCGTGGGTCTGTCACTGGGCGTATCATACGTCGGCAAGCACGAATCCGGCAAGAATCAGCTTGTGCTGACGCCTGATGCTGAATATAAGCTGCATTTCCCGCAGAACACGGCAGCATTCGACGGTCGTGTGAAACTTCGTCTCCACGACTTCGACATTTTGGCTGAATATGCCACCAAGAACAACGACCCGAACTCGCTGAACCACTATACATATCGCCGTGGTCACGCCGAACTTCTTTCCGTGACATACGCTTCTCGTGGACTCAGCGCATACATTCAGGCAAAGCGCAGCGACAATATGAGCTTCCGCTCCGACCGTATGGTGGATGCCGAAAGCATCTCCTCCTTCATCAACCATCTTCCGGCCTTTACGATGACGCAGACATACGCACTTGCCGCTATGTATCCTTACGCCACACAGCCTGACGGCGAATGGGCATTCCAAGCCGAAATCGGTTATAAATTCAAACGTGGCACTGCTTTAGGTGGAAAATACGGTACGGAAGTCCGACTCACCAGCAGCTACATCTCGGCTCTTGACCGCAACGTTCCGGAGGGCGCAGATAAGAACGACCCCTACCCCGGATCGGACAACTTCGGCGCTGCTTTCTGGAAAATCGGCAGTCTGAACTATGCCGACCTTAACTTTGAGATTAAGAAGAAGGTATCGAAGAATGTGTCCTTGACGCTCTTCTATCTCTTCCAGAAATACAATCAGGAGGTGATTGAGGGTCACGGAGTGAACGGCGCAATGGTAACGGCCAATACGTTTGTTCTCGAAGGTCAGTGGAAAATGGCGAAGAAGACTCAGTTGCGCTGGGAGGTTCAGTATCTGACTACGAAACAGGACCGCGGCGACTGGATTTCGGGTCTTGTAGAGCTGTCGCTTGCACCGCACTGGATGATTACCGTATCCGATACGTATAATCTCGGCACAACGAAGACCAACTATTACGAGGGTCTTATAACCTATAACTATAAAGCCAACCGCTTCTCGTTCGGCTATGGCCGCACGCGTGCCGGCTTCAATTGCTCGGGTGGTGTCTGCCGTCTTGTGCCGGCTACCCGCGGTTTCAATCTTTCATACTCATATAATTTCTAAAAAGACAGCGAACCAAAATGAAACTTACAAAATACACCTTGATGATGGCAATCGGAGCGTCGCTTGCGCTTACGTCATGCGAAGACGTCTCTGAGGCTGACCGTTATATTCCGTATGAAAAGCCGGATGCCTCGAAGAATCTTCTGATAATGGAGTTCACGGGTATGCGATGCGTCAATTGTCCGAAAGGCGCCGAAGCGGTTCACGACATAACCGAGGCATTGGATGGCAAGGCAGTTGCAATATGCCTTCACCCCACCCTTCCCGACGGTCCGGGCAACTTCACCCTTCCGATCGACGGTCTTGACTTGCGCAGCGATGTGGCAACGGATATTTATAATGAGTTCCATCCCAACTTCCCTGCGGCGATGTTTGATTTCGGCGATATTTCGACCAACGTTCGCCGTTGGTCGGGCGTTGCAATGAAGGCTTTTGCCGTTCCGTCGCCGCTCAATGTGGAGGTAACGACCGACTACGATGAATCCACCCGCAAAGTGAAGGCACATTATAAAGTTACCTTCGTAGACAACTATGCAGATGAATTGAATCTGACGATGTATCTTACAGAAGACGGCATCATCGGCACTCAGGAAGGGCCGAGCGGCGCGACTTATGAGAATTATACGTTCAATCACGTGTTGCGTGGTTCGTTCAACGGCACGTGGGGCGAGTCAATCGGCAGCGGCTTCACCATTCTTCAGGAAGTTGAGGGAGAATATGAGCTGACGCTTAAAGAAGGATGGAAAGCAGAGAATTGCAATGTTGCCTGCTTCGTAGGTCAGCCGAAGGGTACAGTATTCAACGCTACAGAAGCCAAAGTGAAAGAATAAAAAACCAATCTGACATATAAGAAACGATGAGAAAGTATTTATTGACACTACTGACGGTTTTCGCAGCCCTTAGTTGCTATGCTGTCAATGCAGTGACATGGAGCTTCAAGCTTGTTGGCGACAAGACGGAGAATCCTTCGGTTGTAGCCACGGCTACAATAGCGCCGGGGTATCACATGTATGCCCAGAACAACCCGGCGGGAGGATCCAATCCGCTGGAATTTTACATTGACGTCAAAGGCGCCAAGAAGGTCGGCAAGCCGACAGCAAACAAGAACTACACGAAGGAATTTGACGATGTCTTCGAGGTAGATCAGTATTATTACTCCGGCACGGTGACCTTCACGCAAAAACTGAAAGCTACGGCTGAAAAGTTTGACGTAAACATTGAGGTGAAAGGTCAGGCGTGCAACGATTCAGGCTGCGTGCCATTGTTTGCCTCAAAGAAGTTGAGCGGCACATCACCCGTAAAAGGAGATGGTAAGGATGAGGAAACAGAAGAGGCTGCCGACGGGACAGAGACTCTTACTGAAATGACCGATTCCATAGCAGACGCAACAGCTGCGCCGGCAACGGCAAATGTCGAGACAGACAAAGGATGGTGGACAAACGTAGAGGCTGAGCTCAAGGCGTTTGAGACAAATCCTCAGGAAGAGGAGACATCTCTGTGGTATATTTTTATCGCGGGATTCATCGGTGGTCTGATCGCACTTGTCACTCCGTGCGTATGGCCTATGATTCCTATGACGGTATCGTTCTTCCTCAAGCAAAACAAGGATAAGAGGAAATCGGTGATGACAGCCGCAATCTACGGTCTCTCAATCATCGTGATATACGTTGCACTCGGATTGATAGTGACGGCCATCTTCGGAGCATCGGCACTGAACGACCTCGCTACAAGCGCCATCTTCAATATCATATTCTTCCTTCTGCTCGTAGTCTTCGCAATCTCCTTTATGGGAGGTTTCGAGCTTACCCTTCCTGCGTCATGGACCAATAAGATGGACTCGAAAGTCGACTCCACGACGGGTATGCTTTCAGTGTTCTTCATGGCCTTCACGCTTGTACTGGTTTCCTTCTCCTGCACGGGCCCGATTATCGGTACTCTGCTTGTAGAGGCAGCAGCGACGAGCAACTTTATCTCTCCGGCAATCGGAATGTTCGGTTTCGCACTGGCCCTTGCCCTTCCGTTCTCGCTTTTCGCAATGTTCCCGACAATGCTGAAATCGATGCCGAAGAGCGGTGGATGGATGAATACGGTGAAGGTAGTGCTTGGCTTCCTCGAATTAGCTTTGGCACTCAAGTTCCTCTCCGTAGCCGACCTCGCCTACAACTGGCGTATACTCGACCGTGAGGTATTCGTTTCGCTTTGGATCGTCATCTTCTTCCTTCTCGGTGTTTATCTGCTCGGCAAGCTTCGCTTCCCGCACGATGACGAAGTGGAGAAATGCGGTGTGACGCGCTTCATGCTCGCCTGCATCTCGTTTGCGTTCGCCGTCTATATGCTCCCCGGCCTTTGGGGTGCGCCGCTGAAATCCATCAGCGCCTTCTCGCCTCCGATGTCGACGCAAGACTTCTCTCTCTACGAAGGTGAAGTTACCGCTCAGGTAGACGATTTTGAGGAAGGAATGAAGCTGGCCAAACAGCTCGACAAGCCTGTATTGGTAGACTTCTCCGGCTACGGTTGCGTCAATTGCCGCAAGATGGAGGCTGCAGTCTGGACCGATCCTGACGTTAAGTCTACGATCGACAACGACTACGTGCTCATCACCTTGATGGTGGACGAAAAGAAGGCTCTTCCTGCTCCTATGCAGGTTACCGAGACCGACGGCACCGTGAGAACGCTCCGCACCGTAGGTGACAAGTGGAGCTATCTGCAGCGCTCGAAGTTCGGAGCCAACGCTCAGCCGTTCCACGTTCTGCTCGACAACAACGGCAAGCCTCTTGCCGCACCGTTTGTCTATAAAGAGGACGTGCCCGGCTACAAGAAATTCCTCCAGCAAGGCAAGGATAACTACGCCAAGAGCAAGTAAAATCACTCTTTAAAGAATCATATTCCGGAGGCGAATGTCGAAATGATATTCGCCTCCATTTTATTATTTATGTCGGGTCATTAAGGTCGGTAGGGTCATTAGGGTCGGTAAGGTCGGTAAGGACCAGCCACGCCGTTTACGGTGGGCGGAGTTATCGGGGGAATTAACGGGGGATCAACGCGCAAATATGTGATAATATGGTGGTTGGGTGTGCGCGATCAATGGGGATTTCACGGCACGAATCAATTGGGGATTCGACGGCGGAAATCGATGCGGGAATTTGCGGAATTGATACGGGAGGGAGGTAAGGAGATTAAGAACTTTAAGTTTAAGGAGTTTAGGGACATTAAGGTCGGTGGCAGCTGCGCTGTTTACAGCCGGCCGATGGGCCGGCCCTTTACGGGGGATGTTAGGGGGAAGTATACGGATAGACACGGAAGATACGGATAGAGGGAAGGGTGAATTTGGGAGTGTGGAAGAAAAACATTAATTTTGCGGTGAGGAAAAAAGGATTGTATTTATTATACTATTGTATATTAATTATACTATGGTCCTCAATGACTTTATTTTATATTTATTATACTATTGTATATTAATTATACTATGGTCCTCAATGACATTGTTTTAATAATTTTATTTAGATAATGAGAGCGGCAGGAATGATGAGGAGAATTGCAATATGGATTGCAATTGCAGCTGCGAGCGCGACGGCAAATGGGCAGGAACGTCTGGAGCTGGTGGATTCGGCCAATTATTATATTAAGGAGAATCGTCTGCCGGACGCAGAACGGTGTTTAAAATCGGCTTTGCGAATGGAACCGGGAAGCCGTCAGAACGCACTTCTTCTGTCAAATCTCGGGCTTGTGCAGGCAGGTCTCGGCAAATGGGACGAGGCGCTTGAGAGCTATAGTGTGGGTCTGAACATTTCTCCCTCTTCTACTGTATTATTGACCAACCGTGGCGGTCTGTTTCTTGAGATGAACCGTCCGGAGGAATGCATAGCAGATCTGACACGTGCGCTTGAAATAGACAGCACGCTGATGCGTCCGCGGCTTCTTCGCGCTACATGCAATATGATGCGTGAAGATTTCAAGGGGGCAGAGAAGGATCTTAATGTTCTGGTCTGCGACACGACGAAAGACGACGTTCTATTGGCTATGCTGGCGCAATGTAAGGAGATTTCCGGCAATCGGCAAGGGGCGGAAGCGCTGATTGAGCGTGCGATAAAAGCCTCCCCCTCCCCACGATATTATTATGATTTGGGACGTATGCTGATTCTCGATGAGGACTTTGACAAAAGCCGAAGCATAGTCAATGAAGGCATCGACAAATATCCTGACTCGGGCGAGCTGTATCTGCTTCGTGGCTATATACACCGCAAGCGATTTCTTCCGGCGGAAGCTCAGGCCGACCGTGAGATTGCTCTGCGCAAGGGGGTGGATGAGCGGCTCGTCGATGCGTGGATTCCGAAAAAATAAAAGTTTTCGTGGGGCAATATTAAATACCGAGAGAAGAATATATTAAAAAAATACATCGGAAAACTAATAAATGTCAGTCCTGCGAGGGGATGAAAATGAGTGTTCTTATTTATAAAGTGGAAAAGGCTCAAAATAAGGGAGTTAAAAAATTTCGTTTAAAAAAGGGTCTGATTAATTTTGTCGGACAAGGAAAAAGTAGTAATTTTGTAGGGTTATATAGAGAGTCAATTGTACCACTTACCGCTACATATCGAGTATCTTTTACGCCGCCATGAGTGCGTTATTTTGCCGGGCTTCGGAGCATTTCTGAGTCTGCGGCACAATGCGTATACAGACGGTCGCGGCGGTATGATGATGCCACCGTCACGCGAAATATGCTTCAATTCGTCGATATCCAATAACGACGGTCTTGTTGCCAATTCCATTTCACGACGAGAGGGAATCAGTTATGAGTCCGCCCGGTCGATTCTCGATGAAGAGACAGAGGAACTTCGCACGATTCTCAAATCGGAGGGGGAGGCAACTATCGGGAATGTCGGAACGCTTCATTGCGATGAGAATGAAAAGATTACATTCCGGCAGCGATACAATTCCGCCGGCTTCTCCGAGATGCTCGGCTATTACCCCATCAGCAAATTTGGCGAAGAGCAAGAGAATACGGAAACACGCGACGATTTCTCACGTCTCTATCGTCCCGACAAGTATTTTTATATCGCCATCAACAAACGGTTTGCAAAGGCCGCAGCGATGTTTATCTGTGTCCTGACAATCTGCTTCTCCGTGTTCTTACCATTGAGCAGTGATAGTCGTCAGCAGGATTTCGCCTCTGTTGTGCCGCTAACAACCGTTAAGGTGAAAAAGGTGATTGCGGAAGCTACACAACCTATAACGCCAACGGCATCAAAACCGGCTGTTAAAACCGGTCCGAGTTTTGTAAAGACAGCTGACTGCGCCGGGAAGAGTTATCTTATCGTCGGCTCATTCAAGACCAAATCCGAGTGTGAGGCATTTCTTGATCAGCGCTCAGGCGACAACAATGACATTGAAATCATCGAAGGGAAAAAGATCTTTATGATTAGCGCCACTTCATCGGCCGACCGCACAGAAGTAGTGGCCGCTATGAATTCCGATGCTGTGAAAAGCCGTTTCGGTCAGAGTTGGATATGGGATGCTCCTATATAACGATGAAATCCAAGGTCAGATACAGTGGCTATGTCAAGGCCATTTCCATAATTTTACCTACCGTTATTCTCGCAGCAGACATTATATCAATACCCGAGAAGCCGATAATGGCAACGCTTCTATCTCTTTTTATCATTCTTGCGTGGTTCGCCGCATTTTACGGAGCTGCTTATATTTCAGCAAATGAGAAAGAGATTACGCTCGGGAGCTTATTGCGCAGGAAAAGGCTTCTGATGCGAGATGTGGATAGCGTTGTGAAATTTCAGCCGACTTTAGGGGCGATACGCGTGTGTGGCTCCGGAGGATATTTCGGTTATTGGGGGATTTACAGAGAGGGTGATACAGGACGGTATTATGCGT